>NZ_CACYJE010000037.1 GCF_902774605.1 uncultured Methanobrevibacter sp. | reverse complement strand
CGCACAACAGTGTTATCAGTCATCTAAGACTGCACTAACATATGCCATTCATTTGAGGACATATAACAAATTATTGGTTCTATCTCGTCGCACTTTTCAAATGCTCTCTGAGTATCTTTATATATTAATGGAGCATAAATTGTACTATTATGTGAAGATGGGTTAATAGTGTGGTGTTTTATGTTATGGTGGATGTTAAAAAGGGAATGAAGGTTAAGATTTATCCTACTCAGGAGCAGAAGGATATGTTTCATAAGAATTTTGGTTGCTGTCGCAAGGCCCATAATGTCGTTCTTGACAAATACAATAAAATGCACAGTAACGATTCCAACCTAAGACCCACATTTACATTCTTAAATAAACTACTAAATGAAGCCAAGCAGGAATTTCCTTATTTGGAGGATGTAGAATCAACAAGTCTCCAACAGGAAATAAGAGACTTGGCCACATCATTCAATAATTTCTTTAAAAATCCATCACACTTCAATAAACCCAAATTTCACAAAAAGAAAACAAATAAACTATCATTCAGACAAACAATAAGACAAGACATTAGAATCATCAAAAAAAATAAAATGATTCTGAGAAAATATGGCAAAGTAAAATTCCACACAAGCCAAGAATACTTCCAAATACTAAACGACAAAAATACAAAATTCAACAAGGTAACAATCTCCTTTGATGGAATAGACTACTTTGCAACATTCAACATTGATTTCACTGAAGAAGAATGGGAACTAACAGGTAAAAATGTAGGTTGTGATATTAATTCAAATGTAAACGGCTGGCTGGTCACAAGCGATTATGAAAAGGAATACTTTGACATTGACCATGAAAACCAAATGGTCAAATTAATCAACCGGATAATGGCCAAATGCACAAAAGGAAGCAAAAAATGGAAAAAACAGAAAATCAGACTATTAAAATGGTATCACCAACGATCCAATAAACTTGACGACTACATAGAGAAACTTTCAACAGAAATGGTCAAAAAATATGATACCATAGTATTTGAGAAAAATTACTCAAAAATTAAAATATTGATTGGTGGCGAGCAAAACATGGTGTTTCCACTCACAAAATTCATAACTAAACTACAAGACAAATTCGCTAGGCACAAACCTCAAGCAGAAGGCGTAGTATTTGTAGATGCAAAATATACCAGTAAAAAATGTCATTTTTGCGGAAACATCAACCATGAATTAGATGTGAAAACACGAAAATGGAAATGTCCAAACTGCGGTAAAACACTAGACCGTGACATTAACGCCGCCATTAATATTTTGAACCGGTGGGACTACGGGAATAGCCTAGAAAACGCCAAATAAACAAGTGGCACAAAAAAAACAAATCTAGGAATCCTCGACTTCTACAAAGTCGAGGTAGTTCAAACGATACACACAATATATATCACCATGAAATTGAAATTGCTTCTCATTCTTGCCATACTGGCAATAACAGTTTCCCCAGTCATGGCCGGGAACAACACGACGGTCGTGGACAATCCCACCAAGTACATATCAGACGGGCCCATGACTGAAGCGCTTGAAAGCGGAGACTCCAACATCAGCTTCAGCGACGGGTACAAGGGATACTGTATTGAATGGGGCGAGCATTCGGCTGAAAAGGGAGATAAGTTCTATGTCCGTGACGAGGATGTCGACAACAACATCAAGACATTCTTCGTATACTTCTATGAGGAGTCACAGCGCGACGTCATCGCCACCCAGCACATGATTTGGAAATTCACTGACGACAAGCAGTTCAGCAGGTTCAACCAGACCTTGTATGAAAAAATCATCGAGAAGGCTGCAACTGTCAAGGTGCCCAATGACGGTGTTTTGAAAGTCAACGACACCACCGAGATGGTTTACAGTTTCCGAAATTTCATATCCAACTTCAACGAGTATCAGAATTATTTCGCATACAAGATATATTTCAGAAACATAACCCCTGAAAGCAACCTGACTGAGAATTCAACCGGGAACGGGTCAGCCGGCACTTCCCAAAACCTGACCAATCAAACCGGCATCAAAGAGAACATTGTGCAAAACCGCACAAACGCATCCTTTAAAAAGGCCAAATTAGCCAAGGTGAATGGAAATCATGAGACGGGCAATCCTCTTGTATTGCTTGCATTGTCACTGGCGGTGCTGGTTTTTAAAAGAAGAAAGTGATATGACATATCATTAACTTTTATATTATTATTTAAAACCCTCCGTTTTGATAAGCTCGAGCTATCACATAAGAAGGCTCATAAAAAGCACTGCAGTTATAATTATCTATCACATCACATATGTCATCATTATATACTCTTATAATTCCCTCAACATAATCCTCTTTGGATGATAGGGTATTTATAATTAAACGCTGATATACTGCGCCCATATCAAGTGGTGTTGGAATGATTGAAGCAAGTTCCTTATCAACAGAGGTGATGTCATAATTTCCATTTTCAAGTTCGTAATCATTAATCCAATCTGATTCCACTTTCAACGGATTTTCACAATGCAATGCCTCTGCACAGCTGATCAAATGATATAGTCCGTCTCTCCCAATTGTATTTACAACATATTTATTTTTTTGTTTTATATGCCTTGCCACTCTTTCTATCATGTAACAAATAAAGTATAGGTCATTGATTTTGATATCCTCATCCGGAAAATATTTGTTCTTCATAACATTTCACTTCCTTTAAATGTTAATGTTTTAAGTGCTTTTTCAGTGTTAAAGCAAATTTGATGTGTTGGATAATTGAATTTTACCAATTCCCAGAATGCTTCTCTTGAAATGTTGCCTTCAACGAATCCTTCAATGTAATTCCAAATTTGGTCATCTGCCATAGGTCCTTCCACTATATCATAATTATGTTCTATGCCATTTCGACAGTTTACGATGAAGTTCAACCATTCCTCACACATTTCTTCAAACTTCAGGATGTTTAAATTATCATTGGGCACATATTCATATGAATTTACAACAGATTCTCCTTTTCTTGTCATAGCCCAACGTTTTGCTTGTTTTTCAAATAAGGTGCAGTAAAAGCCATAACCGAAATCCTTGTAAAAACCATTCTGTAGAATACGCGGAAAAGGCACTTCCACATTACTTCCATGATATAATATATTCTTACCCATATGACCATCTGTTTTCATATTTTAAAAAAAAAAACTTCTTGCAATTTAATAATTATCGATTTGTTTAATAAATATATGCTATTTTTAGCATATAAATTTTTTCCGATGGCACAAGCAAAAGAATAAAATCAGTTTTCAGTACAAATAGTTCCTTTAATACCCATATTGCAGGAATTTAATCCTACAATGCTACCTTAGACATTAAATTTACACCAAATTTAATTTTTTTAGAGATAAATGCTAATGTGCATTATTATTATGAATGAAACATATAAATCTAATTATTTTTGGATTTGGGCAACTGACTAGTGTTTTTTCTCAAGCAAAAAAGCCTGCGTGAAAACATTGGGCAGTGTTTCCCAACATTCCTTCCATGAAAATAGATTTTTATCAATTGCCGGATGTAGAAGTGAAAATAGGGAGATTATCCCTTACATGGACATTATTAGCTTCAATATGCTCGTGATATTGAAAAAATATGCCATCACTAGAAGCATGATCATCCATATGGCATTCCCATCCATTAAATTTGGCATGGAGTCAACATGCATTTCAATATCTGGAAATGATGATGACAGGGCATTTTCTAATTTTTAACTTCATACCCATCACCCCCTTGGGTTGGAGTCTTTTAAATTGTAGGAGACTGGTTGTAACTAAAACATTCAAGAAGAATTGCTCTTCCAACTATAAGAAAAAACACCGATAATTTTTATTGCACAAAAAACAAACTATTACCTAACCACCTCCAAAAAACAAATCCGAAAGGAGCCATGCTGTTTATGAACAATGAAAAATACCTTGCGATAGATGTTGGCGGAACCTCAATAAAATACGCCATAACCGATAGGAATGCGGAAATAGTCAAGCTCAATGAAATCAAAACAAGAAGGGAACCTGGAAAATTATTCGAAACATTGGATGAAATAATCCTCCCCCATCTAAATCAGATTGAAGGCATTGCAATATCCTTTCCGGGAAAAATTAATGTTGAAAAGGGGATAGTCAATATAATAGCAACGTTCAAGTGGATCTGCAATATGCCTTTGAAATCCATGCTGGAGGAGAAATACGGCGTGCCCGTGTGGATTGAAAATGACGGGAAGTGCGCTGCATTGGCTGAGTTTTGGAAGGGAAACCTGTCAGGCATAGACAATGGAATGGTTATCGGACTTGGAACTGAAATAGCCGGAGGGATAATTCTCAATGGAAAGCTATATCGGGGAAGCAATGAATCCGCAGGAGAGATTTCAAGCATCCTCAGCGATTTTAAAAATCTCGATAACGCAAAAAGGTTCGGCAAGATTGGAGGGCATAAAAATTTAACCGATGCATATAATGATGAAAAAGGCATTGGCGATATTGACACTTATGAACTCTTTGAAAAGTATGATGATGGGGATGAAGCGGCAAAAGAGGCGATTAGAAATTATTCAAGAATAATTGCCGCTGGAATTGTGACCATACAGTCGGTGCTTGATGTTGAAAAGTTCTGCATTGGCGGGGGAATTTCCTCACAGGACATTTTAATGAGTGAAATAAAAGACAGCGTGCACGAGTTCTTTAGAGTGAAATCATCAGAAGCGATAAACGAACCTGCAATTGAAAGATGCTATTTTAAAAATGCATCCGGTTGTGTTGGCGCCATATATAATTTTTTAACTATGGAAAAGATTTTATAAGTGGAATTTAACCGTTTTAAACAGAATGAAAAATTCAAATCGGCAAAGTCATTAAAGACAAAGTATTTTAATCAGGAATTACAGAGTATAATAACATCTGATTTTTTTTATAGGTGTGTGTCAGAGTGGTCAAATGAGATAGGTTCAGGGCCTATTGCTTAGTGCTTCGTGGGTTCGAGTCCCATCACACCTACTTACTTATTTTTCAACATCATTGCCAACAGTTTATTAATTAAAATTATATTGGCTGCATATTAGAGCTGACCCTTACACGATCTAATGTGGTGAAAAAAACATAGTTTACGCATCTTTGTAGAGAAAACATGCGTTAAAAAGCTTATTGGTTTAATTTAAATTGCCAATGTCTCTAAACAAGAAAATAAAAGTTCATAATATAATAGTAATCAAATCCTTGATTCAAATGTAAATTTTCCAATACATAATTGTCTCAACATATAATATTGAGGGCATTGGAGTGACTATCTGATTCACACATCCGCCATATTATTATCTTTCACATCAAATTTAAATCAAATAAAAACCTAATATTAACTTATGAAAACCGCAATCTTAATCCCCTGCTATAATGAAGCTGCAACCATAGAAAAGGTCGTGAATGATTTTAAAGACATAATGCCACATGCTGAGATTTATGTCTATGACAACAACTCAACCGACAACACCGCAGAAATCGCAGCGAATGCAGGAGCCATTGTAAGGCATGAGTATAGGCAAGGGAAGGGGAATGTGGTCAGGTCAATGTTTCAAGACATCACGGCCGACTGCTACATCATGGTTGACGGGGATGACACATACCCCGCTGAGGCCTCACTGGATTTTGAGGCGATAATACTTGAGAAGAAAGCGGACATGGTGATTGGGGACAGGTTGTCCTCAACGTATTTTGAGGAAAACGACAGGAGATTCCACAATACCGGAAACAGGTTCGTTCGAAAATCAATCAACACCTTCTTTAAAAGTGACCTTCATGACATAATGACTGGGATGAGGGCGTTCAATTATGATTTTGTCAAGTCATTCCCTATCCGCTCGAAGGAATTTGAGATTGAAACCGAGATGAGCGTTTTTGCCCTTATGAACAATTTCAAAATCAAGGAAATACCGATTGAGTACAGGGATCGTCAGGACGGCAGCGAGTCCAAGCTCAACACGTATAGTGACGGTTTGAAGGTCATCAGGATGATTTTCTCCCTGATACGTGACCAGCGCCCGCTAATGTTCTTTTCAATCGTGTCATTGATTCTTCTAATAATAGCTGGAGCGTACTTCTTCCCGATTCTTTTCAGGTTCTTCAGCACCGGCTTCGTGTTGAAGATTCCTACATTGATTGTAATAGCCACCGTGGTGATTGTTGCGGCATTGACATTCTTTGTCGGAGTCATACTGCATGTTTTAAACCATCATCATTCCGAGGAGCTTGAGCGCCACCTGATTTTATTGAATGAAATGAAAAAGGAGAAGTGAAAGATTTGATCGGCAAGCTTTTCAGGGACCCTACTGACAATATAATGATACAGTTTTTCAGATACGTTTTCGTTGGAGGCACCGCTTTCGTTGTTGATTTCTTCTTCCTTTATTTTTTCAGCGACATTTGCGGAATCTACTACCTCGTATCAGCAGTATTCTCATTCATCATATCCGTATTGGTGAATTATGTGATGAGCACAAGGTGGGTGTTCAACCAGGACAATATTGAAAACAAGGTTGTGGAGTTCAACCTCTTCATGCTCATAAGCACTATCGGACTGGTGTTCACCGAGATACTCCTGTACTTCTTCACAGACATCTGCGGAATACATTACCTGATATCCAAAATCATCTCTGCCGTGATCGTGTTATTCTGGAACTTCCTTGCAAGAAGGGTCATGTTTTACGGAAGGGATTTCCTCTAATAGTACTTGGTTGTGAAAGCCAATATCAGGGTTGCCAAAAATCCGATGATGAACACTATTGCATACTTGTCGCTGAACCAGTCAAGCTTATCCGTTTTAAAGGGCACGATTATTGGAAGCAATGCAGCCAGTGGAATGAAATACCTTGTGCTGATTCCAAGATTGAAGGCACCCACATCAGCCCATGTGAGAAGCTGGATGAAGCATGTTCCCACATATATGATGAGCACAATGAGAAGCGAACCCAATCTCGCCTTGTTGTTGAACTCGACTTTTCTTGGATAAAGCAGAAGCACAATGGCCAAAAATATCCATACCAGCACCGTAATCAGCACGTATGTGTCGGCGTAATGGTTCGCACTTCCGGCAGCGAAGAAATTGAAGACCCCAGTCAGAGTGATTCCCAATGTGTATGTGAAAATCAATCTGAAGAATGTGAGGATTGCGAAAGGATGGCTCATCAGATACTCCATTTGCCCTGAAGCATCCATGTAATTGAGCTTTGATCTCCAGGAATGCATCAGTGCAGGCTCGGAATATGTGCTCCAAAGCACACCTATCAAGGCAACTATGAAAATGCCCAATATCATGTACTTCAATATTCCATTGTCCTTGAAGTTATCCTTAGGAACGAATAATATCAGGAACACGAATGCCAGGTAAGGCAGCTTGCACAGTCCCAGGGCAAGCGACAGTGCACAGAAGAGTGCAACGTGCTTGACGTCAAGGGATTCGGCCTCGGCCTTGCAGAGGTATATGAAATAGGCTACCGACAGTATCCCCAAGCCGATTATCATCGAGTCTATGCTGACTGAAGCCGCCTGATAGATGGAAATCGGTATGCAGGCAACCGCCAACATGGGAACCTTCATTGCAGGGGCTATCCTCACGGCCATTGATATTAAAAACGCATAGAATATCAGGTTGAATATCCTTCCAAGCCACAGCATCCATATGACGTTCATGTCAAAGAGCTTTGCTATGAATATTCCGAATGCCTGGGGAAGGTATCCGTAGAATGGATTCTGCTCAAAGGCTGACCCGTCAAGCATTGTCTTGTTGGAGATTGGCTGCGTATCGCCCGAAGTTTCAAATACCGTATGCTCCCGATTGTTTAAAAAGAACATGTGGCTTGCAGTCGTGTTGAATCCCACGTCAGTATTCAGTGCATTGCTGTATTTGCCCTCAGTGCGGTTGTAGAGTTGGGTCAGATTGTTCGGCCCGTCCTCCCAATGGGGAAAAATCACTCCCTGTGAAGTGATTTCCGCACGGGTCAGGTGTTCCAGCTCGTCGCTCACATCGGCAATGGGCACAACCAGTGCGCTCAACATTCCAAAGCACAGTATGATGACGAATGCGAGCTTGTAGAGTTCCGCATCCGAGTCATGCATGAAATAGTATGATATGAAGGCTACGCCCAATACTGCCACTATAACGAATGCCACTATCACCATTTGAGGCTGTTGGAAGTTTTTAGCCGAAAGCGTTGATGCTAAAGTGATAGTGATGAAAATCAGATATATTAACCAATATTTTTTGGATTTGACTAATGAATCAGTGATATTTTTAAACATACTCTCATTTTAATTTATTTAAAAGATATTATTTAAACATTTACCAGAACACTTGTACCGAACAGATTTTCACAAATGGATTATGGAGGAGCGCGAATTCTATTTTTTGATTAAAACATTTCCAAACCATAGTAAGATACAGTGAAAAAATGAGTCGTGTTCAAACTATTTTCAAAAGCATGAGCTGGCTTCTGGCTTCAAACATTGTCGGGTTCATATGCAGATTCATCTGGACAATCCTGATTGCAAGATACCTTCAGGTGAGCGAATACGGCATTCTGGGATTTGCAACTTACCTTTCGGGGATTCTTGCATTCTCAACCGATTGGGGAATCACCACCTATATTGTAAGGCATGTGTCAACCGACCGCAGTGTCGCAGGAATACAGTACAAACATTCTATGCCAAAATTATATTGCACCGTCCAGTTTAGATTATTGTCAAATGGAATAATGATGAATTAACCAAATTGATAATATTGAGACAAAAAGCAGATTATGATTCTCAAGACATTGAATCTAAACAACAGATGCAGTTCATCATATGGAGAGAGCATTCAACCATCTGAAATTCCAGCAATTATTTTTAAATCATGAAATATTGCACTAGGTGAAACTTGTTTTACGCATCTTTTCCATGGAAACATACGTTAAAAAAATGCACTAAATTACTTTAAATTAAAATAATAATAATCATTCACCCCATAATCAAAAATAAATATTGCTATAAACTTAAAAAAAGTATTTATAGTATTAGAGCAATAATTAAATAATAAGTTTTTATGAAGGGGTCAGGATATAATGAGAGAAAAACTATCACAAAATCAAAATATCAAAGTAAAAAATTTCGGAATTCTAAAAGATGCAAATATTGAAATTTCTCCCTTAACCATATTCATCGGACCCAACAGCTCTGGAAAATCATTCATAGCCAAACTGATTCATTGCTTTAGCAAGGTTCATGACCATCATGTTCCCGAAGCCATACTCGTTTCAGAGGCAATGAATAATTTTAAAACTGAAGATGAAGAGTTGTTTAAAAAAATAAATGAAGACATAAGCGATTACAACAAATCCCCAAAAACCATTGATTCCGAACCTTTTAAATTAAAAAAAAGCGATTTTGAACAACTTTTAAGAAGCGGCATATACAAACATTATCGCAATCTTTTTAATGAAAAAATTGAAGAGCAATTTGAAGAAGAATTAAACGATTTAATCAATTTCAATGAATCTGAATTAAGTATTGAAATCAACTCCAATGAACTGACCAAAACAAGATCAAGTGATTTGGAATTCAATGAAGTAATTGTTCCATTAATGAAAAATGTTTTAGTGGACAATGACCCTGTTTTCCATTTCGACTTAGACAATGGAGACATCCTGATAAATATGGAATCCTCATTGATAAATGAGCTCAGCAATAATAATACTGACTTTATTTTAATGCGCCTGTATGGAATAATAAGCAATTTAATACTTCAAAACCTGTTTTTGGAAAATTCATACTACCTTCCTGCGGAAAGGTCCGAAATAATCATTGATAAAAAATTATTGACACGACAGGTAAGCGGCATTTCAAATCTATCCAAAAACCAGTCCGAGGTACTGTCAAACATGATAAATATGGATGCTTCCAAAAAAGGCGAATTTTATGATTTGGGATGTGAATTTGAAAGAGAATTTTCTGGAATAATTGTGGATATTGAAGACGACGCACTATTTAATGAAATCGTCTATAAGGACATGAAAAATAAGAATAAAATATCCTCAAAGCTGCTTTCAACCTCCATTCATGAAATGGGCATTTTTTCACTATATCTAAAATATGTATTGAAGAAAGGAGATTTGCTGATTATTGAAGAACCTGAAGCACACCTGCATCCGAAAAATCAAAGAGTGCTCATCAAATATATTATAAGAGCCATTAATCAGGGATTGAAAATCATGTTTACAACACATAGTGATTATATAATCAACCAAATAAACAATTTCATTACATTAAACAACATCCCTAAAGAAAAATTGGCAGAATTAGGCTATGAAAGAAGAGACATTCTTGATTTCGATGATGTTAACATTTATAATTTCAAAATGAATGATGATGATTCATACAGCAGTGAAAAAATTGAAATTAATGAATACGGATTTGTAGAAGATAATTTTTCAAGAATTTCAACAGAATTATATGATGAAACCATTACAATAGATAATCTTTCAAATAGGTGATATTTTGACCATTTCTGAAAAATTTAAAGAGGAATTTGATGAAAAGTATATTCTGTCAAAATGTCGAGAAAACAAATGTTCCCTAAGAGACATTAATCAAAATGATTATCTGATTATCGATGGTGACAGGCTAAAAGAAAATGATGATGAAAAATCCGTTGATTGCATCATAATTGATTTGAATCAGAACCCTCAGGGAAAATATAGAGTAATCCTATGTGAATTAAGTGCAGGACGCAAAACCATATCCGACACCCAGGAAAAATTCAAATCAAGCGGAAAATTAATTATTGAAACCATGAATGAGTTCAATGAAACCATATTTAGAATTGATTGTTTATTAGTGGGCAGACTTAAACATAACGGAAAAAACATTGGTGAAAAAGCCTTAACTCCACCTATCAGGATTGATGGATATGTTAAACCAGCGCATATCCGTTTGGAAAAATGCGGATTCAGCATTAAAGAATTAAATTTAACCTAAAAAAAATCTACAACTATTATCACCCTCGCCATATTATTAAAGTCATGATTAAACACAAATCAGCAATACACTATTTTACACAGTTTTTTCTAAACCTGCATGATTATTACTACAATATCAAATAGCATAACTATGTAATTTAAATAGTATAGTTTATATAAATAACTATACAACTTAAATAATATAGTTTATATAAATAACTATACAACTTAAATAGCATAGTTCAATGAACCAATACCAAAAGATTTAAGAGGGGTAAAAATGAATGAATTGCAAAATACATACATTAGAAATCAAATATTAACAATGCCCCAAAGATTAAACAAAGAATTATCCTATGAAAACAAACAATTTAACAAACGTTCAGATTATGAAAATATTAAAAAATATATTGACAACTTTTTAGATGGAAAAAACATTAATAGATTCCTAGTTCTGCCGGGCATACGTGATGTTGGAAAAACAACCCTGCTATTTCAAACATATGAGCACCTCCTAAAAGAAAAAGGCATAAGCCCCCAAAACATACTATACTTTTCATGCGATAGGCTGAAAAAAATGGGTGATGTAGACATATTTGAAGTGGTCAGCTCATATTGCCAAACATACCACAATTCCATCATAGAAACAGTAAACGAACCGGTATTTATTTTAATTGATGAAGCACAATACGATAGGGATTGGTCATTAAATGGAAAACTAATTTTCGACGGATCCCAGAACATCTTCATGATTTTCAGCGGATCATCTGCATTAAAACTGTCTTATAATTCAGATGCTGCAAGAAGACTATTAACCCTCCCAATTTATCCATTGACATATTCCGAACATCTGAAATTAAAATACAAAGATTTCGAAAATAACATTTCAAAACCATTAATTCGCATGATTTTTGATGGAGAAATGGAAAAAAGTGGAGAACTCGAAAGAAGAATGTTAAACATTTATTCAAACTTTGAAAATTATGACGTGGGTGAGTGGAAACATTTCCTAACATTTGGAGGATTTCCATCATCATCTTATCAGAATACAAATGAAATAAGGAAAAAACTTATAAACATTATTGATAAAGTTGTAACAACAGACATGAGCAATATTGAAGGAATCAACGATGATACTAAATACTTGGCTTTTCAAATTTTGAATTATTTCGCTTTTCAAAATCCCGGTGAAGTTTCAAAAGGTTCTCTTTCAAATCATTTCAACGTGAACATGACCACTGTCACTAAAGTATTGGAAATATTGGAAAAAACACAATTAATATTCCATATTGAAGCATTCACTTCTTCTGTTAAACGAACAACAAAACCTCATGAATATTTCTTTGCAACATCAAGTTTAAAACATAACCTTTCATCAGATGTTGGCAATGCAACACTTGAAGATGAAAAAGCATATATGGGCAAGTTGCTTGAAACATATGTAGCATCAAGCTTCCATGATTTAGATGAAAAAAGCGACATTTCCTATAAAACATATTATGACGACAGCAAAAAGAAAAGCAGTGATCAAAATGTTGATTTCATAGTTCAAAGAGGCGATGAAAAACCAATACCTATCGAAGTAAGTTGCGGTAAGAAAGACAAAAGCCAAATTCAACGTGCAATGAGAAAATACCAATCTCCCCATGGGGTGATTATTTCAAATACAACCTCAAACATTGTGAGAAAAGACAATATAATATACTTGCCCCCTGAAATATTCGCGTTCATATAATGCTTGAAAACTTAAACATTATATAATGTGAAAAATAAAAAGATAATAGGCTAACCCAAGTTAGGAGTTATTTATAATGAGAAATGTTGGTACTGTAGTGCGTGGAATCAGAACACCAATTATTAAGGAAAACGATGATTTAGCAAGCATAGTCATTGATTCATTGATGGCTGCAAAGGAAAGTGAAGGATTCGAATTTAAGGACAAGGACATTGTTGCAATCACCGAAGCGGTTGTCGGAATATCTGAGGGAAACTATGTCACCGTGGATGATGTTGCAGCGGATTTGATGGCCAAATTCCCATCAAAGAAAATCGGAGTCACAAATCCGATATTGAGCAGAAACAGGTTTTCAATCATTCTCAAGGGAATCGCAAGGGGAATGGACAAGATTACACTTTTAACCTCCTTCCCAGCCGACGAGGTTGGAAACGGAATTATGGATGAGAACCTTCTGGATGAAAGCGAGTTCAACCTTGCAAGCGTCATCTCAGAAGATGAGTACACCGAGAACTTCGGCTCATGGAAGCATCCGTTCACCGGAATAAACATGATAGACTTTTACCGTGAGCTCATCGAAAGCGAGGACTGTGAAGTCGAGTTCGTATTCTCAAATGATGTGAAGACAATACTTGACTACACCAATGACGTGTTGGCATGTGACATTCACACAAGAGAGAAAACCGTGAAATTATTGAAGGATTTAGGGGCTAACGCTTACGGATTATACCAGATTATGGCAGAGGCTATAAACGGTTCCGGCTGCAATCCGGATTACGGACTGTTGGGTTCCAACAAGGCCACTGAGGAGAAGCTGAAACTCTTCCCTAGAACCGGACAAGACCTGGTTGAGGATGTCCAGAAAAGACTCGTCGAAATGACCGGCAAGCAGATTGAGGTCATGGTTTACGGTGACGGTGCGTTCAAGGACCCTGTCGGAAAGATCTGGGAATTGGCTGACCCTGTAGTGTCACCTGCACACACTGGAGGCCTGATTGGTTATCCTAACGAGATCAAGCTGAAATATGTCTCCGATAATAAGTTCGCTGATTTGAAAGGCGATGAGTTGAAGGAAGCTATCAAGAACGAGATCAGGGAAAAGGATGCTGACTTGACCGGTCAGATGATTACCGAGGGAACCACTCCAAGGGTATTGACCGATTTGATTGGTTCATTATGTGACCTGACCAGCGGTTCCGGTGACAAGGGAACACCAGTCATTTTCATACAGGGATACTTTGATAATCTAGCTAACGACTAGATTATCCCTTTTTACTCTTTTTTTCACCAAAACATCACATTCTGTTAAAAATATCTTACATGGCCTGCGCTGAAAGACTAAATTAAAAAAAATCCTAAAAAAAATAAGTTTTAAGACTCGCTTAAAAATAAAGCAAGCCCAATAGTAATTCTATTCTACAATGTACTTCTTCAAGTCTTCAGCCTTGTCGGTTTCTTCCCATGGACGGCCTTCAACACCGAAGTGACCGTATTTAGCGGTTTGCTTGTACCTTGTATCCCTTAAGCGTAGGGTTTCGATGATTCCGTCAGGAGTCAACCTGAAGTTTTCGCGAACAATCTCTTCAAAGGTCTTGTCACCGATATCGGCACCGGTTCCGTAGGTGTCAACCATTACGCTGGTCGGTTCAGCCACACCGATGGCGTAGGACAATTGGATTTCACATTTCTCAGCCAGTCCGCTTGCCACAATGTTTTTGGCAATGTATCTTGCCATGTAGCATGCGCTTCTGTCCACTTTAGTGCAGTCCTTACCTGAGAAAGCGCCTCCACCGTGTCTTGCGTATCCTCCGTAGGTGTCTACGATGATTTTACGTCCGGTGAGTCCTGCATCCCCGTGTGGTCCGCCTATTTCAAACTTGCCTGTCGGGTTGATGTGGATTTTGGTGTCCTCGGTTATCAGTCCTTCAGGGATGACTGCCTTGAATAGCTTTTCCTTGATGTCCTCGTGCAATTGTTCCTGATTGTCGGACATTGTCTCGTCATGCTGTGTGGAGAGCACCACCGCATCAAGTGACAATACGTTGCCTCCCTTATCGTAGTTGACGGATACTTGCGCCTTTCCGTCAGGCCTTAAGTATGGCAGTTCGCCGGTTTCACGCAGTTCGGTCAGCTTATTGGTTAGTTTGCGTGCCAGGTCGATTGGGTATGGCATCAATGATTCTGTTTCGTTTGATGCGAAACCGAACATCATCCCCTGGTCTCCTGCACCGGTTTCCTCATCTTCCCCACGGTCAACACCCTGGTTGATGTCCTGGGATTGTGCGTGAAGCTTGTTGTCAATGCTGCATGAGTGACCATCGAATTTCACTTCAGGATTGTCGTAACCGATTTCAATGATGGTGTCTCTTATAATCTTTTCAATGTCTTCATCTTTCAAATCAGTAGCGGAGGTTATTTCCCCAAATACCATACAGAAGTCTGTGGTTACACAGGTTTCACATGCTACGTGTGAGTACTTGTCCCCATCCATGTATGCATCAAGTATTGCATCAGATATGATGTCTGCAACTTTATCAGGGTGTCCCTGGGTTACTGATTCTGATGTGAATGTCCTATATACTTCGCTCATAAATATCAATCCAAATAAGAATTATAGTATATACCGTTCAAGGTATAACGTTTTTAATATTATAGTTTTTGTATCACATCTATAAAATACCTTTCTACAACAACTTTAATTATCTTGTAAAACAAAACCTTAACTTGAATTAAACTCTCACAATTTTAAGCAAGATGATTACAATGAACGATAAGATTAGTATCATTTTACCTATTTTCAATGTCGGCGACCATCTCAAGGGAGGAATCGACTCCCTGATAAACCAGACCATCGGCAGCGAAAACCTTGAGATAATAATGGTCAACGACTGCTCAACAGACGGATCCGGAGAGATAATTGACGAGTACGCCGAGCAATATGATTGCTGCGTTGCAATCCACCATGAAAAGAACAGCGGCGCCGCATACACTCCCCGCAACACAGGCATTGATGCCTGCACCGGAGACTACATCATGTTCCTGGACCCTGATGACCGCTACACACCGGATGCCTGCGAAAGATTATATGAAGCGGTGAAAAAGAACGATTCACAGATAGCCTTTGCCCGCTTCAGGAGAATATTCGAGTATGGAGGAAAGGTTCAGAAATCATACTCCCCCTACATGGATGAGATTGAGAAACACTACCCTGACGAGACCTTCGAGACCGAGAACTTCATAAACGTCCCTGATTTCGTATGGGACAATTTCGTTGAAAGGTTCCTCTACGGCAAGACCCTGGAAGTCACCTATCCTCGTGACAGGCCACTGGACGTTATAAGCGTCGACAATATCGAGCAGGAACCGGACATGCTCAAGATGCACCCTTCAGTATGGTGCAAGATCTACAGACGGGACCTAATCATGGACAATGACATCCGATTCCAGCCCTACGTTTCCGGGGACGACATGGCTTTCACCCTTGAAACATTCCTCAATGCAGAGGGAATAGTCTTTTTGAACAATTTCCTAAGCTATGACTATTATATCCGTGACCTTCCGACTGACAAGTCAATAACAAACACCGTGAATGTCAGATTGCTTGACGAGCTCATGGAATCCTACATCTACTGCAGGAAATGCACTGAGGGCTTTTCAAAAGAGGTTCAAAACGTCAGCGTGAACCCTCACCTGCTGCACTGGACTTATACCTGGAAGAATTCCCCGTTCACCATTGAGGAGAACAGGCTTCTTTTAAGCAAGGTGAACAAGCTTAAGAAGATCCATCACACCGACATGAAAACCAGGATGCTTTTGTCAAGCATCACCACCGCATTGGAGGCTAAAATCCATACAAGCAGACAATAGGATCATTCATATTCCTCAACAGTGAAAGTGTACTCCCCCAATGGAATGTCATGGGCGTTAAGGGTGTCGCTTTCAAGAATCCTCTTGTGTTGGGGAACCCTCATCTCAAGGAGGATTTCATCCTCCGCTACGCTTATTTTTCCTTCGATCCTGGCTCCGTCGAATTGCCTCGCCAGCAAGTTGAATTTCCGTGAGGTGTTGATCATCTCAATTGCGGCCGGCCTGCCATGGGTGTCGAAGTCAATGTGAAGCCCATCCTCAAGAGTGACCGTGAAATCATAGTCATAATCGTCCAATCTCAGGTCAAGGATGTTGTAGGCCGAATCGTATATGACATTATAGTTAATTTCCATTATTCTCACTCCTTATGAATGCTGTTATTAGTATGATGCTGTCGGGAAGAAATAGAAGCAGGTTGACAATCAGCCTCTCATTTTTCATCCAGTAGTAGGACACCTCGAACGCATCATATGGTTCGGGGAGTTTTCGGATGGATTTTGGCCGGGCGTGTTCGAGCTTCCGGTAAACCATCCCCTCATCGATTCCGCGCTCCTCAAGCTTTTCTATGAAGTGCTCGGTGAGGATGATTCTCATGGGGTCCTCCTTGAGATGATGAAGAACTTTTTTCAAATCCTCTGTATCCATTATTTATCACCATATACTTGTTTAAACTCAAGTTAAATAAAGCTTGCTCAAGCGAAAAGTCAATATTGCTTTTATATTATAGTTATTTATGATTTGAAGGGCAATTTGACAATTTGACTTCAATATTTAGTCGAGTATGGAACCAGAGAGTTGAATGGCTGAAAAGTAAATTGAAGGGATTTTAGGCACTTATACTGGATTATCTTGAAAAATTGTGGCATCGTGAAATATTGACCCCAAAACCCCAACCATATAAGCTTATATGATTTGAATCTAATGTAAAATCCTTTAAATGCCTAATAACAAATTATAATCCAGTAATCCCACGAGGTAATTCGATGACAAGTTTTTCAGAAGACAAGATATTCAAGAATATTGCAGAAGAAGATGCCCGAATACTTTTGGAAATCATTGAAGTTGAAAGCGTCAATGTAAAAATTTGGACAAAGGAACTGAGGTTGCTTGACCCGAAGGAGTACGTGCCGGGTCTGATACTGGAATTGGATTTTGAAAATACAATATTTGAAATGCAAAGCACCCCAGTAGATGATGATTTCTCTAAAAGAGAATTGACCTAGTTAAAAATTTGTCTTATGGGATTGAATGGCTAATCGTTGACAAATTTATTGATGATGAAGAAGATAGAAACATTTTATGTGACGCATTGGGTGATAGGATGAGTTTGATATACGAATATGGAAATAGGAGAGAAGAAAAGGGAAGAGATGAAGGAATGAAAGAAGGAATGAAAGAAATCATATCATCTCTCATCGAATCAGGAACACCACTAACAGAAATCTCACAAAAAACCGGCAAA
>NZ_CACYJE010000036.1 GCF_902774605.1 uncultured Methanobrevibacter sp. | reverse complement strand
GGTCTATCCCGAGCTGACCGCATGGACAATAGGATGGAGAATGGGCTACGGAGAGGATTACGTAATGAACGAACCTCCAAGGGATGAGGAATTCTTCAAGCTTTTCCCAAGGCCAAGAAACTGGCTATTCGACCCAAGGGAATGCAGGGTAAAGCCGATTCCGCTTCTCGGTTTCCTATGGGATGATGAGGGAAAGCCAAAATACGGCAAAACAGGTGATGAGAATGTGGCAGTCAATGACTTCATCACTCTCAAAGACGAGCATGACTTCAGATGCGACCACTACTCATTCACATCAATCGAGCATGCAATGCTGTTCGCAAAATTCTTCTCATACAACAGATGCGGCCATGATGCAGGATTGGATGAGCTTGAGGGATTGTCACTGAATCCGGAAGAGGAGGAGAACTGGAGATTTTTCAAATACACCATATGCCTCAATGCATGCTACTACCTCTTCATGCAAAGCGCCGACTTGAAGGAGAAGCTCCTTGCAACCGGCGAGAAACCACTAGTGTATGAGAGTGACGATGAGTGGGGAGGCGATGAGAACCTCCTGGGATTTGCCCTAATGGAAGTTCGAGATGAGATTAGAAGGTTATGTGAAAACGAGGATTTGATCGACTGGGAGTACACTGAATACATACAGAACGCCTACCCTTACATAGACCACGGCAAGGACATGGTCAATGACCCGCAATCAGCGGAGCACAGGGTTGTTGAAACAATCATCCGCAACTCCTCAAGGTATGTGCGTGACGCAAACCTCGATGAGGGCATTGCCGGCAAGTATCAGAAGGGCCAGATTTTGACCGAAAGGGGATTCGTCGATGCAACCGACAAGATCGGGGGCATGATGACCACTCACCGATACATGATACTGTCAGGATACATGGCTGACCTGTCCAAGTTCGAGAAGGGCACCGATTGGGGACTGCACACTGCCAAGAGCGGCTCAAGGTTCAAGGTGCTTGATGTATTCACAGTCGAAGGCAGGACTCAGATTTCATTGCTGCATTTGCCTGACGGGTTTGAGGAAGTGTTTGAAAAGCACTGTGACCTTGAGGATGAACTGGTTGATGAATTGCGCAGGCAATTCAGGGACAATTTAAACACTGAACCGGTTGCTGAGGTCAACACTCCCGAATGGCTTGAAAGATGCTTCTTTCCAATAGGAATGAGTGATGATGGTGAATTCTTCTAATATCATGCACATGCCACATCAACTTTTTCATTTTCCCATCGGCTTGTTTAAAATTCTTAACTTAAACCATGATCATCATGATGGTGGCTTTGATGAATTGTGTTTTAATCAATCGGTTCATCAAGCATGATGGGGCTTCAATCCATGCATGATACAGCAATTGTTATTACTTCCTTTGAATATATACTAGATTATAAATATAGGAAAGGTGATAGTTCATGCCAATGTGTCCAAACTGCGGGTCATACGTTTCAGCAGGCTCACCCATGTGCAGCTGCGGAACCACATTCTCCCAAAGCTCCTATGATGAGCTGCAATACGTTAACCATGAGGAAAGTCTGCGCGAGATTGCAAACAACTGCTGCAAGATTGCAAAAAACCATGAAAAGCACGGCAGATATGCCGAAGCCATAAACGAGTATGAAAAGGCACTCCACTTCAACTACAGTTCCAAAATATTAATCAGCATGGGTGAAACGTTCATGAAAATGGGAAAATATGAGGAAGCCCTTGAATGCTTCGAGGATTCAAGTGGAGGATATGAGAGGTTCCTGTCAATGGGTGAAGCACTTGCATATCTTGAAAGATATGATGAGGCATTTGAAAAGTTCGACATTGCAATCGAAAAAATCGAGGACAGATTCACGCCGTACGGCGAACCGAAAGATGAAAGGGACAGGGAAAAATATCAGAAATGGAATGAGCAAAACGAAAGAGATAAAAACAAAGAGCTTTCAAGAGCATATAATAAAATTGGCTGGACATACTACCTTAAAGGGGATTACGACAAGGCAATAAAATATTTTGAGGACGGCATCGCCAGGGATTATGACTATGCAAACAACTGGAACTGCAAGGCAATCGCACTTCAATACAAGGGGGAGTACGAGAAGGCGCTGAAATTCTTCGACATTGCATTGAGCATGGATGATGATGAGGTAATAAGGGACAATAGGAAGCGATGCTTAGACGAGTATAACAATAAACCCGTTGAAAACAATGAAAAAGAAAAGCCTGAAAGTGATGATTGTAGCATCTCCAAGAAATATGACCCTGACAGGGACTGGAATGGCGAGGCGGTTGAAATGGAATACGAAGGTCATTATCCGAGTGCCTTGAAATACTATGACATTGCATTAGGCCTATGTGATGATCCAGTGGTTAGAAGCAACAGGCAAAGGTGCCTTGAAAAGTATGCCAAGGCATTTGATGAGGGTTCTGTTGAGTGGAGCGAATACCTCACTGAGGCGCTGGATTATGCAAGCTCCAAAAAAGGAGAGGGAAAATGATACTTAATGAAAAATATGTTCTACACATACCGCTATTTAGGCACAGGGACGGATGTCTGGAAGAGTTAGAAATCGACGAGTTACTTGATGGGTTGATTGAAAATCTGGACTGCGAAAGCTTTTATACCTCAAGGGTAGTTAGCTATTACAAGTCACGTTGCTTTGATGAGATGCTGATTACGGTTTTCACTAACGATGATGAGGTGGCTAAAGTTTTTGGGGAATGGTTCAGGGCTAACAATCATGTTCTGGGTCAGGAAGCGTTCTCATATGAACATAATCATGTGCTTGTCATTGAGAAATTGAGATAAGATTTCAATTGATGGCTGGAATAGTTGATTTAAAGGTACTGTCTGTTTTTTCTTAATTTTTCAAAGTATTCATCTAATTTTCCTTCTTTTTCAGCTTGAATGTAGTCGGCTCTACGTTTTAGTGATTGTTCCCTCATTTCTATTTGTGCTTCTTTTCTACGTTTTTTTTTTAATTTGTTTTTCAGGTATGAATAACATACTGTCTCTCTTGATAATTATAAGGCTCAAATTATTTCTTCGGTGTATTTTATCCATTTCAAATTTCCAGCCTTTGTGATTAAAGCAATGTCTGATTCACTGCTGACTGTTTCCAAGTCTAGGGATAATTTCTGCTTCAAAGCTGTTAATTTATGGGTTCATTGTATGTTGCCATCTAATTATACAATATATTGGAATTTCATTTAAAGCCATAATTATTTTAATCGAAAATCTATTGTATACACTTTTAATCAACCATTATTTTAATTTAATGGTAGTTTATATGCTAAGTCCAATTCAGGTTTCCATTGCAGTTACCGCATGTCCTCACAGTTTTTTGAATGATTTTTTAATCAGACACGTCATCATATCATAATTTTTCATAATTTTTAAATATAAGTGAACTATTAAATAAGGTGAATGTGATAAAATAACTAAAAAAATTACTTTAGGATTATTATCAGATTGTCTTTGCAGTGGTCGTTCCTCTTTTGGGATTTGCAATCGATTTGCCTGGGCACGTTTTTGTGCTTTTGATCTTTTTCGGACTCCTGGACAGTTCGATACATGCCATTTCTCAATTTTGGATGAGCTCATCAGTACTGGAAGCACAGGAGTTTGCAAACGGTTATTATCTTTTCATAACAACATGAATCGGGCGATTGGAATATTCATTGGGGGAATTTTCCTCGATTCGGGATTGGCGATTATGATAATCCTCACATCTGTTGCATGCCCTATGGCGGTATATAGGATCCGCAAGTTCCCGCATTTGAGATGAGTTGCATCTCTTTAAGCAGAGTGTTATAAAAATTAGAGGATTGCACTCTGCTTAATATATTTTTTCAATTATCATCAAAAGTTTAATATGAACTTTGAACAAATAATATTACAGGCAGGTACCTGTTGTTGGATAATATTTATTTGCCTAAATCAAAGTTAGGGAGAATGCAATGAATCCGTTTTTTAATAATTTCATTAATCTTTCAGTTTCAATAGCTATTTTTGCGCTGTTTGTGGTTATGCTAAGATTAATAATGGGAAAGGTGAGGAATTCCTCCCTCGGCTATCTCAATCCCACTGCATTCCTTCCCGAGGAGGAACTCAAGGCATTGAAACAGTCCTATTACCTGCTGATGATTCTGCTTTTGTTCATCATGCTTGTGAACTTCTTTTTTGACAATAACATTGTCATGAGCAACAGTCCGAGCTTTTACATGCTGCATGCATTTCTGGACATACTTGTTTCAGCATATATTATTTCAATCCTCTATGAAAAATCATATAAAAGGATGATATTGATAGTTTGCCTGGTTCCAATTTCAACATTTTCATTTTTACTTTTTGGCGATACGATACTTGAATACTTTAATATATTGCGCATTCCCGCTTTCATATATTTAATCAAATACTTCTATGACAAGTTCCGCGCTTACACTACCGAGAACGGTCTGGGTTTTTCAATGATGCTTTTGTTTGCAGTGCTTTTCATCGGCATCATTTTCACCATGTTCATTGAAAACAAGGACCCGCTGAATGCGGTGGTGCTGGTTTCCAATGCATTTACAAGCAACGGATATGTGATCATGGGCGAAAGCATAGGGGGAAAGATCAACAATTTATTCCTGATTTGGAGCGGATACGTACTGTCTGGGGCGGCCACTGCAACGTTGACTGCGGCTATTCTGATTCGCCGGTTTAAGGGCAGGTTTGAAGAGTATGACATGAAGATTGAGGAGGTTCAATCTTCACTTGATGAGCTCAAGAGGCAGGATGAGAAGCTTGACGAGTTGAAATCTTCAATTGATGAGCTTAAAAGATAATCGTGTGTATTGAATTCATCTGATTCAAGAGTTTTCATTGAATAGTCATTTTCAAGCTAATCCAAGTCGACATTGTTAATGTTTTAAAAATTTTTACACACAAAATAATAACAAAGTTTATTAACAAGTTGTTAACAAATAATTATTTGTGGACAATCACGCCACAAAACAACCATTAACCGAGGTGCATATAAAATGATAGAACCATTACTAGACAAATGCGAAGCACTATACAACCACGGGGACTATGAAAACCTCATCAAAACCTGCGATGAAGTGCTTGAAATAGAAAAAGAAGAACCGGCTAGCATGAACTACAAGGCAATCTCCCTGTACTATTTGGGAAAATACGACGAGACCCTAGGGATACTTGACCACTGCCTCAAGCTGCATCCGACCAACCACTACGCCTTAAACAACAAGGCACTCGTATACATCGCACAGGGCGAATACGAGAAGGCATTGGAATGCTGCGAAAAGGGGCTTGAAAGCAGGGAACTTGACTGGCTTCAGATAAACAAGATAGAATCCCTCATCCATCTTGGAAGAACCGACGAGGCATACCAGTACTACCAAAGCGTAAAAATACCATACTACACATTCCAGGAAGCCCTTGACAACTGCGGAGTCACAGAAAAGAGGCCAAAAGACCAGCTCGATAAAGTGGATGAACTCTTCCGGGAGGAAAAATACGAGGAAGTGTTAAGATTATGCGGCGAGACTGAAACAAGCGAACGGCTCATGGACTACTGGATAGTGTCACTCATATGCCTTAAAAGGTTCGATGAGGCATTGAAAATCACAGGCGATGCAATCGATGCATACCCGTACAATCCATGCTTCCCACTATTCAAGGCGAAAATATCGCTCATGTGCAGGGACATTGACGCAGCGATTGAAGGCTACGAGCAGGCCTTCAGAATCGACGGGCTGAGCAACCACAGGCTCGAGATAAACGATTACAACAGATGCCTTGCCCTCAAGACCCACATCTTCATCGATTCCGGAGAGCATGAGGAGGCAATCAGGACACTTCAAAAGACCATAAAAACCAAACAGGGGAAATTCGAGTAAGGGAGGCGATAAAATATGGCGATTGTGAATGAGTACAAGTGCATGGACTGCGGACTCGAAATAACTGATGACTGCAGGCTATTCCACCATGACGAGGAAAGCGGAGAGACAGTGGATTACATGCTCCTGATGAGTACAGTTAATTTGGGTTTTAAATCCCGCATACGCGGGAGCGTGAGTGAAACATACTGCAGGGACTGCAACAGGCACCTTTTGGTGTACACAATACGTGAAATCATAGGGGAAGTGGAAAACCCCTGCAAGACAATACTGGAGGGAGTTGAAAAGCATAGGGGCAATCTTCTTAAGGAATTGGATAAGTTGAATGAAATCAAAAGAAAAGCGGAATACGTCATCATCGAAAAGGACAATCACTACGAGGTGACATTCCCAGGACTTGATGGATTCTTCTATTCAAGCTACCTGCTTCCCCATATGGGCAGGGAGGAAGTCATAAATGATGCATTGGATGATTTCCACGAGCAAATCGACGATAAGTTCGACCGCCTCCAAGCAAGATACGATAGGCTTGCAAGGGCGATGATCCGGGTGGTTGATGAAAACGGCAAGATTAGGGATGATGGTTCTGAGAAGGTGAACTGTCCCGAATGCGGAAGAGAAATCGACAAGCATATAAAATCCAATTCAAAGTGTCCAAGATGCGGAAGCCGTATGGGTCTGATGAAATCTATGTGCTGCGATTAATTGTGAATATGAGAAAAAGTAGTTGTTTAAATTTAATGTCCCTTGCAAAGTAGTTCTACTTTACAATTCAATATATATGCATGTGGACTATATTATTATTTGGAGATGTACTTCTAATAGAATGAGTATCTAGCGGAGTAATGTTATTTAATCAATGATAAAATGTAGAAAAAACCAAACTGATTGGAGGAGTGATTGATATGAAAACCTGTCCAAGCTGCGGATCAATACTTGCAGATAACGAACCCTACTGTGAAAACTGCGGATTTAACCCGGATTATGATATGGGAAGCTGGAATGGAGGATATCGAAGAAGGCCTAAAAAGGCATATTATCATGGAGACCATATTAAAGACACTGATCCTTATGTTTTTGGAAAAGAAGTCGATTGGATAATTTTTGCGTTTGCATTTGGATTTTTGATTTTCACAATAGTGCTTTGTGTCTTATAATTTTTTTTTTTAGGCGGAGGAGAATATGATGCATGATTTAAAAGGTGGAAGAGAAATTTCATGAATACTTGAAATCAAGATTAAATGAGGAATATTATCGCATAGATGAAATTAAAATAACAAAGGATTTATTGGAACAGGAAGACCAATCGGTGATACAAATGAACTTAAAAAATTAGTTCACTAAATCTGCAAATACAGCACATTAATCCATGCCAGCAATAAAAACAGTATGCACAGAATTGTGGGCTTATTCTGATTATTCATATTTTTTTCAACCATCCAAAACCTATTGAGTTCATTCAGATTCAAATCTCTTTCCTTAAAACGATATTTCCTGTTTATATTAAGATATAAATAACATATTAACGAGATATACAACTATAATTAAAAGGTTGATTAAAATGGAAAATAGGAATATAATCATAATTCTAGTTGTGATCGTGGTGATTCTTGCAGCGGTTGTCGGTTTCATGGCATTAAATCCGATAAATGCAAAGCAACCCGCTAAAATTAAAATCACCAGTGACAAGGAGCAATATGAGGGTGGAGAATTATCAATTAAATTGACTGACTTGAACGGGACACCAATATCAAAGGAGGTCGTGAATGTCACAGTCACAAATTCAAAGGGCAAGATTGTAGTTGATGATGTTGTCAAGACCAATTCAAAGGGCAAGGCTGAACTTGATTTGGACTTGAAGAAGGGCAAATATGAAGTGAATGTTACTTATGGTGGAAATGAGAACTACACTGCAAACGGCACCTCTCAAAAATTGACCATTAAAGAGGAAGTGAAAGAAACACAACAAGTAAGTTCTTCATCAAGCTCGTCTTCAGATGAATGGGTTTATGGAACTGGAGCAGGGGGTTCAGATGACCCGAATATTCACTGGAAGAGGAATGTAAAAACAGGATATGCTGAATATTATAATGAAAAAACTGGTGAATCTTGGGGTGGTTATAACATAGCTTAAAAACCAATATGATATAAAAGTAGTCAAAAATAACATTTTGACTTCTGTTCTATTTATTTAAATGTTAATTGACACGCATAATTTGCTTTAACGAGATTAACTCAGGTTATTTGTCAAATAAATTGAAAAGGCATTCATAAAGTTTAACATAACTTATAAATAACTTGCTAATAACTATATTCTCTAGAGGATTTAAATGGAAAACAAGCATATCATAATAATACTTGTAATAGTCATCGTCGCCCTTGCGGCAGGTATTGGAGTGATGCTATTCAATCAATCCGTTGCTAAGGACCCGACAGTTGTTGACATTACAAGCGACAACAAGCAAACAGAGAATAGTGCTGAATTGGCAGTCAAACTGCAGGATGTGAAGAATAATCCTGTTTCAGGTGAAATAGTGAACGTTAAAATCACAGACAAGAACGGCAAGGTTGTCGTTGATGATGTGGTCAAGACCAACTCAAAGGGAAAGGCCAAGCTAAGCCTGGACTTGAAGAAGGGCAAGTATGATGTTGAAGTGGTTTATGGAGGAAATGACAACTACACTGGAAACAATGCAACTCAGAAGTTAACCCTCAAGGAAGAGGAAGTCGCAGCGGCATCAGAGCCTGCACAGTCCCAGCCATCCGTTTACGCCTACAAGTCCGACGGAACACCGATGTACAGTCAGGCGGAAGTTGACAGCTATATGCTGAACAAGTATGGTATGGTTAACTATCACATTAAGGAAAACAGGTACATTGACATGGATGAGCCTGGATTCGACGATAAGGGTAACTATATCGGCTATTAGAATTTGATTCTTTTTTTGATTTAGGGAAGTCTGATGATGCATAGCACCATCAATTCCCGATTTTATTCAATATTTTTTTTAGAAATTTCGCGTTTCCATTTCCCTGCGCAAAATCATCAATTGGGTATATTTTTATATATTGAAAATAATACTAGTATATAAGTAATAAGATGTGTTTAATTGAGACATATCATATTGCAATTAATTTTTGGAGGAGTAATATGGGAATTAGTTTAAATATTGAGACTAATAATGAAACTGAGTTTAACCAACAATTGCAGATGTACCTTGCACAGGGATACAGCATGCAAAGCAATTTTAATGGAACAGCAATTCTTAAGAAAAAATCCTACAGCGTGGGAGTGTTGATTGTTTTAATCATCTTCCTGTTTCCTATCGCCATCATATACTATCTTCTTGCATCAGATGATATCGTAACCATAACAAACAATGGCGGACAGGCACCAAGGGCAAGCGCAGCTGCAGGTTCTCCATCAAACGTCTCATATGATGCATATTGTGAGGAATGCGGTCAGGGACTCTTCAAGGACTCCAAGTTCTGCCCTGGATGCGGAAGGGACTTGAGCGAAGTTGAGAACGAGCCTGTTGAAACATTGCCTGTGGAAACCGATAATGTTGAGGGCGAAGCTGGCGAGACCGATACTGTTGAGGATGAGCCTCTTAAATGCGAAAGCTGCGGCACCGAATTGACTGAAGAACATAGGTTCTGCCCTAACTGCGGTGCGGCAGTGAATGAGGAATGAGGATGGAAAATGTCCTACTGTAACAATTGCGGCAAAGAGGTCAAGGATACTGCCAGGTTCTGCCCGGCATGCGGAGCATCACTGGATGAGGATGCCCCTTCACCGGACAATCAGAACGATAATGTTTCCGGAACACCATGCCCTCAATGCGGATCCATCGTGCCTTTCGGAAACGTTGCATGCACAAACTGCGGAAGCATGCTCAACCCTGAAAAGCACACCGCAGCCATTGTCATTGGATACATCTGCTCAATATTCATCCCAATCATTGGGATAATAATTGGAATATACCTGCTTACAAGGCCTAACAGGGACGTTCACAAGCATGGTGTAATCATGATTGTGCTGGCGATAGTCCTGAGCATTATCTCGATTATGATATTCTTTTCATACATGTCATATGTCAATTCAATGAGTTATTACAATAGTTACTACTATTAAACGGGAAAAATGGGATATTATGGCGAGTTTTTGCGACAAGTGCGGTCATGAATTGAAAAACGAGAATGCAAGGTTCTGCGACAAGTGCGGAGCGGAAGTGAAAATCAGAAACAGTCAAGCAGGCAATGCCCAGGGTGTGATGACGGCATGCCCCCATTGCGGCCAGGCCACTCCAATGGGACTTGACAAATGTGAAAACTGCGGATCCACGCTGGAGAACAATACCGCTGCAGTCATTATAGGATACATTATAACATTATTGCTTCCCCTGCTTGGATTGATACCTGCAATATACCTTTTGACAAGGAAAAACGGAAAGGCAAGGACCCAGGGAGTATTTCTTATAGGAATAATAATTCTGATGATTATCTTGAATTTAATATTCTCGGTTTGGATTGGATATGTGGTAGTGATTATTGCAATGGTTGTGGCGGCTTTTCTCTGGTTTGATGATTACACATTATTCCCAAATTGATTTAAATTGTTTTTTTTTTTTTGTTCGATTGATATTTCGAGCAAAAAAAACACTCATTTTTAATTCCATAAGTGTTGCGATTAACTTTGAATATAAGAAGATAATTGTTTCGCTAATGCAGGGTAGTTTAATTTTGCGATTTCCCGGGTGTAATGGCAATTTCTTGAAAATTAACTAATAATAGTCACTGATCTTTCGATTTTTCTTATTTTTTTTAAACAATTTCTATTTTTTCTAAAATTTTTCCATCATACCATATGAAATTCACTAGTTATTCATTTAATTGTTTTTAAATTAAATAAAAAATGTATTTATATTGTAATGTTAAAAATATTATATAAAAAATTCAAAGTGATAATTATGAAGATCAAATATTTATTGCTGGCATGCTTGATGCTGGCCATTTTAACGGTGGGGGCGGCTAGTGCATCGCAGGACATTTCCCCTGATGGTAATCTCACAGCAGTTCCCGAAGAGGTTCAGGAAGTTTCCTCCCATGATGATGGCGAGGATTCCTTAGGAGAATCTGTCAAGGCAGATGTGTTTAATGTTAATTATGAAAAGTCGATTGCCGTAAACTCCAAGGCATCTGTTTTGGACGTTTATTATTATGACAATGATGTCAGCGGCAATTTAACAGTTACCGTCGGTGATGACATTGACCCAAGTTATAACAGGATATTCAGTGAAGACGCAAGCGTCTATTTGAGTGACCTTAATATAAATGCCGAGGGAACCTATAAAATCAGTGCGAATTTTCATCCAAAATCAGGCAGCGTCATTCATCTCATTGACTATGATTTGACCGTGACCGGTAAGGAAGGGTATGATGGGCTCAGTGTTTTCATAGGCAATACGGAAGTGAACCTGCCTAATGATGATACGGAGGATTATCAATTCTATAATGCTGGTGATTTTGTATATATTACTCCTAATAGTGGATTGAATGGAGATGTTCTCATATATTTGGATGGGGAGTTATATTTCAACAAGACCCTGCCTTTAGATGACAGTTATCTGGACTATTATGATGAGGACTATGTTATCAATTTAGGCGACCTGAACAGGAAACCTGGTGTTGGCAAACACTTTGTCGAGGTCAAGTATGACAATGGAAGCGACGTGTTTTTAGTCAAGTCAAGGATGATTACAATTTCCTATTATGTATATTTTGAATATATTTCCTTGGACAAAACCGGTGAAAATGTTGAAGCACTAATCTATTTGCCTAGTGATGCAACAGGAAACCTCTATGTGACATTTGAAGGCAAGAAATATAAAGTTAACTATAAGAAATCTGATGAATATGTTCCGGCATTTGGGGAGGTGCTGATTCCTGCAAAATCACTGAAATTAAATAAGAAATATAATATCAAACTTCAGCTGACCAATGATCCCCTCTATCCTGATGTGGCCGGTGAAGATTCCTTTTCAATCAAGCCATATATTTTACGTCCTTACACTAGCATGAGCGTAAATGAAAAGCAGTATGTTGAAATAAGATTGCCAAGCACTTATTCAGGAACCTTCAAGCTGTATGATTCTAAAAACAAGCTGGTTTCAAGTGTAAAGGTGGCTAAGGGTAAGGCGAAAATACCGATTTCAGGCTTAAAAGAGGGTTATCATTATTTCACCGCCAAGTATGTTGACGGAAAATATGTGTATGAAGAGGAATTTTATGTTGATGTCGAAAAGAATGTCGGCGGCATTTCAGCCAGTGTCTCCGCTTCAAAAATAAATGTTGGAAAAAGCGTAACGGTTAAGATTCAGGGGCCTAGAATTCTTGACCATAACTTTGAAGTTAGCGTCGATGGGGATTATGAAATTGATAAACATGATGTGATTGTATCAAAAGATGGTGTTGTAAGCTTTTCCGTTCCGTTTAAAACCGCAGGCCAACATGCAATCAAGCTGGTGATAAGTGGATGGTACGGTTTGGATGATGAAAACCATTATTTCTACTCAAACACTTTCCACATTGTCGTGAAGGATGTTGTCAAGCTGACCATTAAAAAGGTTAAGGTTAAAAGGTCCGCCAAAAAGCTTGTTTTGACTGCAACATTGAAAATCAACGGTAAGGTTCCTAAAAAAGGAACAAAAATAACATTCAAGTTCAAGGGCAAAAAATATATAGGCAAAACCAATGCCAAAGGTGTTGCAAAGATTAAAGTGGCTAAGAAAGTTCTCAAGAAACTTAAAAAAGGCAAGAAAGTGACTTACTCAGCAACTTATGGCAAAGTTACCAAGAAAGTCACTGTTAAAGTGAAGAAGTAACATTTTTGTTCTTACTCACTTTTTTCTTTTATTTTTCCCACCACAATACTTAAACCGACACCAGATTATTTTAACACTTAAAAGTTATTCCTGCTTTTTACATCATCATGCTTTTCACTATTGTGGTGATGCCTATGTTGAAAAGTCGCAGGCATCGTTTCGGTATATGCATGTGTCGGTAGAAAACATGCTTTCCAATCAAAAGTCTGTGAATCGACCACTTGAAAAAGGGGATGGTGAAAATGGATCGTTCATCCTCCCAAAGTCCATTCAGGGTTATGGTCGATTCTGGGTGATGGTTGGGTTTTGCAGCGTTTCCTGATGCATCCTGGCATTGAATTTGGTGATGTTTGAGATTTGAACATGGATTGCAGGCGTATGGGTTTCCGGCGGTGGGTTGTCCTCAAATCACAATATGTTCAGGGGGTTTACTCCCATCGGGTTTGCTATTGCACTGATGTGCTCACTGTCCAATATACACAAGATAACAACAATATTTATTGAGAAGTTGTTAACAATAAATATTTGTGAACCAAAAAATTAGCAATCACCATGAATCTTAAGAAACCCTGGCGAATGGGCCAAGGTATACGCCACGATTTGAAAGATTGGAAAAAATATTCACTCATTAATATATTATGATAATGGAGGATGATAACATGAAAGTAAAAGATGGAATAATGGGACTGGTCATAGGGGACGCATTGGGCGTGCCTGTTGAATTCAAATCAAGAAGATACCTTGAAAAAAACCCAGTCACAGGAATGGGGAGCGGTGGAGTGCATGGCATGCCCCGTGGGACATGGTCCGACGACACCTCAATGACACTTGCGACAATGCAAAGCATAGTCAGCACCAACGGCATAGACCTTGAGGACATAATGAATGAGTTCGTCCAGTATGAATAAAAAGATAATTGAAACTATTTTTGAAAAGATAATCTTGAATACTATAAATAAATGTTTTTATGAGTATGAATATGATCTTAAAGCATTTGAAGAGTGTGCTGAAAAATATGGGACGTTCATCGCAAGGTTGAATCATTCTCCGTATTTGTCTATGATGAGTTGGACCTCGGAATTATTTGTTTGTGTTTTTAACATTTTAATTATTTAAATACTTAATTTTCTTAAAACAATTAGTTTTCGGGTCTTTTAAAAAAATAAAATGAGAAAGCTTTAAGTGAGGAGTTTTAAAGCTTTCTTTTAATGTTTTTGATTTGGTCGAGTGAAAGGCCTGTGTTTCGGGAGATGAACTCCTCTTCAACTCCTTCTTTAAGTAAATTTCTGGCAACTTCAAATTTATTCTCGATGATGCCGTCGGCTTTTCCGTCGAAATAGATTACGTCGAATCCTTCTCCATATTTGTCTATGATGCGTTGGACCTCAGATTTGTTTGTTTGTGTTTTTAACATTTTAATCATCTATATAATTAATTTTCTTAAAACATTTAGTTTTCAGGTCTTTTAAAAAAATAAAATAAGAAAGCTTTAAGTGAGGAGTTTTAAAGCTTTCTTTTAATGTTTTTGATTTGGTCGAGTGAAAGGCCGGTGTTTCGGGAGATGAACTCCTCTTCAACTCCTTCTTTAAGTAAATTTCTGGCAACATCAACTTTGCCGTCGGCTTTTCCGTCGAAATAGATTACGTCGAATCCTTCTCCGTATTTGTCAATGATGCGTTGGACTTCAGAATTCTTTGTTTGTGTTTTTAACATTTCAATCATCCCTGACAATTCATCATCCTTGAAGAATCTTGCTAGAACCCTGATCTCGCATAGAATAATTTTCTTTTTGAAATCAGAATCCGGGATATTGGCGTTGCCGATTAAGCAACAAATCATGGTCATCAGTGATTTGATGGGCATGTCAATATCCATGTCCGGCAATATGAGCAAGTCTATTGCCTCCATATCGGTTAATTCCTCTTGTGTAATGGTTTTGTAGACAATTGTATTTAAAACTTTCCGGCCATCTCGTTGTTTGGTGAAGATGGTGTCGACGTGGAAAGTGATGTTCTTGTCTATTTCCACTTCATTTTTTCCATGGCGTGGATTGGCGATGCTTATGGCTCCGGTTTGAACCTCAAGGCTAGCATTTTGAGGGTCGTTGCGTGCGGACATGTGATAATCGAAGATGTCGCGCAGCTTGTCGTCATAGAGTGCCTTGGACATGAATTCAGTTATCTGGATGGTTTTCCCGTCAACCTTGACAACAATGTCCTTTCGCTGTCCGGTGTCGGGAATTTCAGTTTCAATGAATTCGATGGTTTCGCCTTCCCCGTAGAGGTATCGGTGAAACCTGATGCCTAACATTTTGTAGTTGAACTTGTATGACCTGTCAGCGGATTGAGGATTGTTCACTGGCATGGTCTGCCTCCTCATATTCTCTAACATTAGCTAAGGTTAAAATGTCTAGACAGGTTTTATATTGTGTTTGAAAGTATATAAATCGTTAAGTTATCGATTGGGGCAATTTTAAGCAGTTATTACAATTTTCCAATGTGGTGACAATATTTCCCTCAATAAGTTTGATTGCTTTTGGATGGTTTAGGCGGTTGTCAATTGTTCGATTGACTATAGTTATTTTGAAATATTTTTAACATTAACCAAAAACTTTATATATCTATAGCACATATATTATTATTGTGAAGACAATTCACCAAAGTTTTCACAATTACCTAAATTTTTTTTAAACCAACCAAAGATGGAGGACCATTGCCATGAATGAATTGAAATTCAATGAACAAAAACATATTGAACCTAGATTTGACGAACAACCAGAACCAGCCAAGAAAATGGAGGCCATCACTATGATTGAATTGAAACTAAACAAGCAACACGAACCTGAATTTGAAGAACTGTCAAGAATGCTCTGCGACTTAAGGAACTTCCTAAGCATTGAATCAGACTTCAATGATGCCAGATACAGGAGAAACCTTGAAGCTCTCATCGACTTCCAGGATGATGACGGAAGCTTCAAGCTATTCGACTCATACAGAATCCCAAGCGATGCGAGGGTTGACTTCTGCTTTATTCCAACATACATCTCAACTGCAATCCTCATGAAGGCATGCCTCACCGATCCGGAAAGATTCACCCAAAGGCATGAAGATGCACTCAGGAAGGGTCTTTTAAGCTCCTGTGCAAGAAACCTGACAGGACACGGCTATGAAGGCCGCAAGGGTCAAGTCGAATCCCTCAACATCTTCATGAAAGCAGGCCTCAGGGAATTCATAGACCTGCACTCAGACTTCTGCCCCGAGTTCACTGGGATGATTGAAAAAATAACCAGCAATTACTCTGAAATGGAATCCGAGGCCAAGTTCACCGGCCCATGGGGCGAAAGCTACGAGGAGGAAATCAGATCCGTCAACAGATACTTTTCACAAAGGAAAGTGTTTGTCTACGGAACACTGATGAGGGGCGAAGCCAATCACGGATACCTTGAAGATTCCACCTGCCTTGGCATGGCCACAATCAGGGGATATGACATGCACAGCTGCGGATGGTACCCTGCAATCACACCGGGACACAGTCTCATAATCGGAGAGCTCTACAATGTCCCAACCGCTGACATTCCATCCATTGACGCTCTTGAAGGGGAGGGCACACTCTATCTCAAGAAGGCCGAAAGGGTCAGCATCAAAGGCAAGACCACCTTTGCACTGGTTTATGTCTACAACGGCGACTTGACCGGCCATGAAAGGATACAATCATGGAGGAATGATTACGTCTGGTACGTGTCCTACGGAAGCAACATGCTCTATGACAGGTTCATGTGCTACATCAAGGGAGGGTCCTATGAGGAAAGCAGGCCACATCCTCCATGCAATGACACAACCGAACCTGTGGAGGTGAGACCTGTCGAGATACCATATGGAATGTATTTCGCAAACTCTTCCGGATCATGGCAGGGTAAGGGAGTGTCATTCCTTGACATCACCGGGAAGGGAAGAAGCCTGGGCGTTGCCTACCTCATAACCCGTGAGCAGTTCGACCATGTGGTTTTAAGGGAGAACGCCGGAAGGGCGCAGGACAGGGACTGCGGCTGGTATGAGGACACCATCACCCTGGGGGAGATGGACGGCATTGAGGTCGCCACACTCACCAATGCCGAGCTTCGAGCATACAATGAGCCATGCAGGGATTATCTTGACACATTGCGCAAGGGAATCAAGGAGAACTGGCCAGGGATGAGCGATGAGGAAATCAGGGATTATCTTATGGGATGCATGAGATAATCCCTCCTCATGCGAAAATGATTTAATAGTTAAAACGATAAATAGATTAAAAAAAGGTGATTAGGGATGATTGGATCAATAGGTGTCATACTGTTTTTCATTGCCGTGGCGGCATGCTGCTGTCTTGGAAGCGACAGCAAATCCTCCAACGGCACTTCACAGAAAAGAACCGCTTCAACAACCAGGCGAAACACTCAAAGCCAGACGGTGCATTACTCCTACTCTGAGTGCCCTTCCTGCGGTTCGCCATACTATGACGGGTACTGTGAGGAGTGCGGATACCCTGACATCAACCAGGGATGGCTCGGAGAGAACTACTAGAAAAGCCCTTAATTTGAACTTAAGATCTTTTCCTTCTCGTCAATGTAGACAATCGCCAGGATGAGCAGGATGACATGAAGCGCAAGCATTATCATTGAGGTCTGGTTGAACGCCACCACTGAAGCCAGGTCATGGCCGATGTTTCCTCCGGCAAGGATTGCAACCATCACGATTCCCAGTGATGAGCCTATCGCCGCAGCAATCTGCCTTAGGGTATTGTTGACGGCGGTTCCATCCTCAACCTTATCGGACACCATGGTCAATGTCCAGGTTGTGGCGGGCATCAGCACAAGGCCAAAGCCCATGAAGCGGATTGTCTGGGTTATTGTCATGAACTCGAAGCTTGAATCCTGGGTGTAGAGTGTCATGCTTGCAAATCCCACAATGGAGAGTATGCATCCGATTATGAGGACCTTCTTGATGCCGATTCTGTTTGCAAGCAATGGGCCGATGATGTTGAAGAGGATTATCAGAAGCCCTCCCGGAAGCAGGACTGAAGCGGATATGATGGCTGAGTTGTAGGCCACGCCCTGAATGAAGACAGGTATGAGGGCGGTGCATGCGTTGAGGCATCCGAACAGGATGCTTATGAATATTGTTCCGATGAGGAAATACTTGTTTTTCAGTATGGACAGGTTGATCAGAGGATTTTCTAGTTTTGGCTGGCGATTCACGAAAAGTGTTAAGGTCACGACCCCGACCATTATCGGAGCTATCACAAGGTGGTGTGCAAGGCCGTAGTCTGCAATGTTTGTAAACCCAAGCATCACTCCTGCGCATCC
>NZ_CACYJE010000035.1 GCF_902774605.1 uncultured Methanobrevibacter sp. | reverse complement strand
ACTTTAATCAAAGAACAACCATTAGTAATAAATTAATTTTAAAAATGATAAATTCTTAAAGGATAGTACACTAAAATACAATTTAATATTTTCATAATAGTGATTTAAAGTATTATAATGAAATTCTTAAATTGACGGCATTGAAAAATTTTTATGAAAATCAGATTAATTTTCTGATTTCATCAAGATTATTTTCAATGAACTTACCATACTTCGGATTTGCCAATATTTTATACTGTTTAATATTGGTTTTCATGTAAGCCTCGTTCATGATGGCTTGAAGCTCACCGGTCGGCGTTGCCAAAATGATATCCAGCTTATTTCTCTGATCATCAGTTAAGTTGTTTAAGTGGGATTGTATTTGACTTTTGAATTTTGAAACGATGTTGGAGTTCCTTTTTGCAAACCTTTCAAGCAGAAAAGAAGGTGCCATTATGAACAAGTTCTCGTATTCCCTTACATCACCATATGTTATCTTATCACTCATTTCATCACCATTCATGTAAGTCGTTGAGGCTTTTAATCATTGACTCTCTAATCGCATATTTTCTCTGCAGATTGCTTAGGGAATCAACCAGGTCCCTTTTGAACCTTTCGCATGCGTAATCGTCGTACCTGAATTTGATTCCGTCATACTGTATGTCCATCAAAATCAGATAATCCGGATCTGTCACCCTGATGTATGCTCTTGGCTCATCTTCTGCAGGGTCCAATAGACTTTCAACCTCATCCAGAGTCATCCTGCCCTTTGCCACGTCAATGAAAACCCTCATCATCTTTCTCACCATATTCCATAGGAACGATTCGCCGTAGATGTCCACGAATATCGGCGAGAGAGTGTCGTGAAGGTTTGGGAATTCCCTCTTGTGGTAGTCTGTCAAGTCCGCCTTGCTGATGATAATATCGTCGATTGTTCTTGTAGTGGTTTTCTGATATCTTTTTGTGAAATTGGTGAAGTTATGGGTTCCCTTGAACACTTCAGCACATTCCCTGAGTTTATCAATGTCAAGGTCATGGAACAGGAGGTATCGGTACTGCCTCATTTGGGCATATCTTGGCTTGAATGCATATCTGACCGGTGCACTGGCAAGGATTTGAATGTCATCTGGCAGGGAATTGTTTATCTCATTCACTCTCACTTCCTTTTCGGATTGGAAACTGATAACGTTTCCGAGACTGTGCACTCCAGCGTCTGTACGGCCGGCTATTCTGAATCGGGATTTTTTCAAATCATCAATATAGTCGAGCTTGCGCAAGTGATAGATTAATTCCTCTTCCACGGTTCTGAGATTCGGCTGTCTTTGAAAGCCGTGGAAATTTGTTCCGATATACCCTATTTTTAGTGCTGTTCTTTTCATCAATAATATATTGACTATAATATAATAATAAGTTTTTAGTGAAAAAATAGAGGAGGGTAAATAGCTACTTTGAATAGCTATTTACAAAAAGTTATGACTCAGTATTGACTAGGTAATTAGTTAAATATGATGCAGATAACTAAAATTATTTAAATTTTGAAGATAGTTATATGCCAGTTTAATTTTAATTATCTGCTTGTTTGATTTGAATTTCCATTTAATTATAAATAGTAATAATCATATATAGTTAACTATATTTTAATACAGCCAATATTCCTTTAAAAATCAAGACCCTCGATAATAATTGAGTTTGAAGAAAAATATGTCCACCTGCTCCTTTAAACGCTTCAATAATTATTAATATATATCTGATGAAAATTATTATTACTTTTAAAATTATGAAAATTAACCCAATTCTAAAAAATAGTGCTGATACTGCATTAAAAATTAATGAAAGATAGATTTATGCAAGAAATTTGAAAATCAAAATTTTTTCAGAAATAAAAATTAAAAATGATGAAAAATGATAAAAATATAAAGTAATACTTTTTTATAAAATAATACTATCCCCCATTAGCATTTTAACCATGTGAGTGGTTTCATCATAGTCATCCTCTTCAACAGTTACCTCATAACCAGCGGACTTCCAAAAAGGCAACCCAGATTCAAGATACCTATGAGTATGCAGATATATCATATCATATCCAGCATCAACTGCAAAATCCTCCACAGTATCAACTAGCAAACGAGCTATACCATTTCGGCGATAATTCCTATCAACCATCAGCCTCCATATGCTTGCAGTATCCTGACTGGAATAAACACCCCTGAAAAATTCAAAGTCCCTATCATATGGCCTAATTCCGATTGTGGCTACAATCTTATCCCCATCAAGAGCAATGAAGAAATTGCTTTGAGACGAATCAATGTAATACTTTTCCAATCCAAAAATATCATAATGAAATTTTTGAGTCGGACCAATATGATACTCATTATTTATCTGGTCAAATAAGAACTCTTTCACCAGTTTAATTTCAGCATCATCATTTTCAATTTCCCTAACAACAATATCCATAATACTCACCAACCATCCTTAAAAAAAATAAAATAAAGAAAAAATGTATTTTTCTCTTATTCCTGTGCAGTTTCAGGGTTCAACAGTTTTTCAACATTCTCCCCAATCAAGTCAAATAACAATACTACAATCAACAAAGACATGCCAGGGTAAAATGCCAGCCACCAGTATCCTGATGACAAATAATTCATTGATTCAGATAAAATCACTCCGATAGCAGGTTCATGAGGAGGCAGACCGAATCCCAAGAATGTAATTGCGGCCTCGTGCATGATTGCATGCGGAAACATCAATATGACTCCCACAATAATCTGGGAAACAACCAAAGGCAATATATGTTTTGTTGCTATCCAAATCTTGGATTTGCCAAGGTTTTCCGCCAAATGAACATATTCCTTTGTCTTGATTTCCTTAACTTCGGATCTTAAAACCCTCGCAAGAGGGGTCCAATGTGTCAAACCGACACCCATAATTACACCAAACACTCCTCCGCCAAACAGTATGGAAACAAGAATGATTAAAAGAATGTGAGGTATTGAACCGAATAAGTCTATAATTCCCGCAACCAGTTCATCAGCAAACCTGTTGAAACTTGAAAACAATCCAAGTATTATGGAAATCAAAGTACTGACAGCAGAAGCAATGAAACCGACCATCAGACTCAATCCAAGACCTGCAATTGTTCTTTGAAACATGTCCCTTCCCATCCAGTCAGTTCCGAAGATATGTTCAAGTGAAGGCATTTGATTGGCACTGATGAAGCTAGTTGGAATGTCTCGAACAAAATATCCTGAAATGAATATTGTCACGATGACTATTATTGAAAGGATGATGATTACAAAAGTTTTTGTCCTGAGGTTTGCAGGATATAAAAACCATTGCCTCTTGTCGTCGGACTGTTTCTTAATCACTGAATTCACTCTCCTTAATTCTTGGGTCAATCAAGTAATATGAGATATCAGCAAGCAAGTTTCCGACAAATACGAATACCGCACTGAAAACCACAATTCCCAAAAACAATGGAACATCATTTTGAAGACCCGCTGCCACAGCCGTTTGCCCAATCCCCGGATAGGAGAATACCTGTTCGACTAGAACTGCTCCACCAAACAATTCGCTGAATGATAAGAATTGCAGTGTTATTGCTGGAAGCAGAATATTCCTAATACCATGATTTTTCACTAAATCCCAACCTTTTTCACCTCTGGATTTAGCGAACAGGACATAATCGGAAGACAATACTTGAATCAATTCATTACGAGTGTACATTGCTATTGGAGCAAGTCCCACTAAACTCAAAGTCAATGTAGGAAGCACAAGCCTTGAAGCCCATTCCATAAATGTGGCATCTGTACTTTTCACACCTATCGGAACACCGAAACCTATTGGGAACCAACCCAGATAAACTGCAAATACCATCAATATAAGCATTCCAACCCAAAATGACGGTGCGGATTGAATTGCATAACAGTATACTTTAACAGCCTTGTCAATCAAGGACCCCTTGTTTTTTCCAGCTACAACACCAAAAATAAAGCCCAAAACTCCACTGAGCACCCAGGATATTGCCATCAACACTATTGATGCTGAAAATTTATCTATGATAACATCCATAACCGGTGCACGATATATTAAGGAAGTTCCAAGATTTCCTTGAGCTAAATCAAGCAACCAATGGTAAATTTTAGTAGGCAATGGAACATTAACGCCAAAATAACTTTCAAGTATTGCACGTTGAGATTCAGATACTGCAGCACCCTTCAAATAAGCAGTAACCGGATTGATAGGGGATAAATCTAATAGTATGAAACTAAAAATTGCAACTGCAATCATCAATATTATAAAACGAACTAACTTAAAACCAAAAAATTTTATTAATTGATTTTTATTCAAAAATAAACCCCCTGAAAATTTTTAAAAAAAAATAAAAAGGAAAAAAATATTTAATTAAGCGGTAGCATTGGTTCTAGTCCAATCACCAACATTAATTAAGATATCGTTTCCTAAACCATCAGGTTGATCGCCAATGTCAATACCTTCCTTGATGAAGTAGTTGTAGTCATAGTTGACTAACCATGCGAATGGAGCATCGCCAGCAGGACCCCAACCTCCACCATTGACAAGAGCAGATTGTGACCATAATGAATCAGCTTGGTTGAAATCACTGGTATGCATTGCTTGTTCCATCAATGCATCTGATTCAGTGTTGTTATATAAACCAGGGTTCATATAGAAGTCATCTGCCTCTTTACTGTGGTATTGTTGGTAAATTGATTTGTATGGGTCTGGAGAAGTTTGCTGCATCAATGCAGCTGAGGAGTACATGTTTTGATAAATTGTATCCCAGTCAGCACCTTTGAGGTTTACTTCAATACCGATTTCTTTTGCCTGTTCAGCAAATACGGTTGATAGAGATTGTCTGTCAAGATAATCTGGTGGATAGTATAAGTCAAATGAAGCTTTCACTCCATCTTTTTCTACGATTCCGTCACCATCACTGTCAGTCCATCCACCTTCTTTCAAGATTTCTTTTGCTTTTTTAACATCACCATCTTGAACTTTTGCATCGTCATTTGCATAATCCCTTGTATCTACACTTGTGTATTCAGGAGTTGCATGACCTGCAAATATTTCATCACACATTTTTTGACGGTCAACACCGACATTCAATGCTTGTCTGATAGCTTTGTCAGCTGTTACGTTGTTACCTATTTTAGCGCCACCTTCACTTACTTTTCCAGTGTCTTCAAGGTATGGGAAGGATACTCCTTGTGCTCTTCCAGCGGATTTTTCAACGAATTGATATCCATCAACAGTTTGGTTTAATGCGGAAGTTGCTACAGGAACCACATCCACTTGACCGGATTTAGCTAATTCTAACCATGTTGATTCTTCAGGGAATAATAAGGTAATTTGTGTGAAGTATGGTTTGTCACCATAATAATTGTCATTGATTTTGAATATAGCTTGTTGGCCTTTATCCCAGTGGTCCAACACATATGGTCCAGTACCTATTGGCTGTTCACCATAGGTTTCGTTGTTATATGTATCTGAAGGAACAATACCAACATATCTTAAGTCATAAATAAATGTTGATCTTGGTTCTTCTAATGTAAATTCTACAGTTTTCTTATCTGTTGCTTTAACATCTTTAATATTGGTTAAATCCAAGTCTGATTCAGTTGCTCTTGCAGTGTTGAATGTGAATGCTACATCTTCTGCATCAAATGTTGAATTATCTGAGAATTTTACATCATCTCTTACGTGCACTGTCCAGGTTTTACCATCGCTACTTATTGAGTAGTCTTTAGCAAGGTCAGGAACTATTTCTCCATTCTTATCTGTTTTGAACAAACAACTTTGTACTAACGGATTATAGTTTTGGTGTCCGCATCCCCAACCGGTCAATGGATTGAATCCAGATTCAGGTTCTGCGATGTTACTGTGGGCAGCTACAGTCAAGTGAGTCGGGTCTGTGTCAGTAGAACCGCCCATGAGTGCGAATGCAGCAACTACAATAACCACTACAGCTATAATCCCTCCGATTATATATTTTTTATCCATAATTTCACCATAAATGATAACTATTAAAATAAAGTAATACTTTTTACCAAAAAAGTGACTAATAAGTAATACTATTTAAATTTATTTTAATAATAGGTATAGTTTATATAACAATATATAAAAACATATTTATTACTTTTAAAATTTTCTTTAAAAATAAAAATAATTCAAACCAACATCTTAAAAATTGAATGCAAACCCACCAACAATTTATGGAAAATGAAAATTAAAAAAAAATAGTTTCATGAAAATGAAACAAAATTAAACAGCATAAACTGTCAAAAGTATTACAAAACTTAAATTTAAATATGACCAAAGCAAAATATACCACCCATGAATTTATCCATTGAACTTAAAAATTACCTGTTAAAAAACGGAGCCACAGAAGTGGGATATGCCGACATCACAAATTTCACTCCAAAAGAGAAATTAAACACCGGAGTGGTATTCTACATAACATACCCTAAAGAAATAATAAGAAACATGAAAAATGCACCTACAAGAGAATATGTTGATGAGTTAGTGAGCATGAATACCCGACTCGATATGTTAGGCATGATTTGTGAAGAGTTTTTAATGGATAAAGGATACAATGCATATGCTCAAACAAAAAAAAGACTCGGAACTGATTTTGGAGAATTCAATTCATTTGAATTGCCCCATAAAACAATAGCCACAAAGGCAGGGCTTGGATGGATTGGAAAGTCTGCACTGTTTACAACAAAAGAGTATGGATCTGCCATTAGACTCTCATCAGTTCTAACCGATGCTCCATTGGATATTGGAAAACCAATTCTTAAGTCAAAATGCGGCAAATGCACAAAGTGTATGGAAGCATGCCTTGGAGGAGCAATAAGTGGCAAGGAATGGAATTACACCCTTAAAAGAAACGAATTTTATGACGATAAAAAATGTGAAAAATACGCATTGAAAATTTCAGAGGAACATTTGGGAAAACCAGATACTGTATGTGGAAAATGCATCTACGCATGCCCACACACACAAAAATATATTAAAAAATCATAATTTTACAGCATATCTAATATCGCTTGCAAGAGGACTTATTTTTAATCCATGGATTGCCTTATCCATATGGACTGTTTCTAGCTCATCATTGGCATCCAATCTAATGATAAACCCCATTTTTGTCCAAAATTCCAAAGCACCATCCAATGTTTTATGGGTGTGAAGGTAGATATTCTCATAACTTTGCTGATTTGCGAAATTCTCAGCTACACTAAACATTTTAGAAGCCAACCCGCAACGTCTGCATCTTCTGTCAACGAATAGTCTCCAAATGCTTGAAGTGGAGTCTTTAGAGTACAATTGCTTAAACTCATGGAAATCCTTATCATAGGCCCTTATTCCAATTGTGGCAATAATCTCGCCAGTTTCATAGTATGCAACAAAGAAGTTGTTTCTTTTTGGATTAATGTAATATTCATCCATATTAACTATATCATGATGCCATTCTGCAACATACCCATATCCGAATTCCTCTTTAATCATTTTAAATAAGAAATCCTGAACCCTTTTGATTTCTTTTGGATTGTTGTCTAAAGCCTTAATTGTAACATTCATGTTTACACCATCATTAAAAAGTATTACATATTAACCAAATTTTATGTTAATAGTAATACTTTTTAGTAAATTTTGAATAACTTTAATATTGATAAAGTACAAATTAATATATAAAACTTGTCATTTGAAAATAGGGAAGTGAACCAATGGAAAAATTACTTGACGTAGAAAACGTTTCAATATCATTTATTCAATATACAAAAGGATTAAATCAAAGAGACCTAAAAGTGATAACCGATTTAACCCTTGACATATCTGAGGGCGAAATATTGGCAGTATTAGGTTCAAGCGGTTCTGGAAAAAGCCTGCTTGCACATGCAATATTTGGAATACTGCCCGAAAATGCCAACTTAAATGGAAAAATAAAATACAAAGGAAAAGAACTCAGCCAACAGGATAAAGAGGAATTGAGAGGAGAAGAAATTGTATTGGTGCCTCAATCAGTCAACTTCCTCGATCCCCTGATGAAAATATCCGACCAGGCCATAGGCAATGTTAAGGACGAAAACAAAAGAAAAGAGAAGAAAATTAAACAAAGAGAAATATTCGAGCACTACAACCTCGGCCCTGAAGTGGATGACATGTATCCCTTCCAATTATCTGGAGGAATGGCAAGAAGAGTACTCGTATCAACTGCGCTGCTATCTGATCCGAAACTCGTAGTGGCCGATGAACCGACACCAGGGCTTGATGAAAAGACCGTGAAAGAAACATTAAATCACTTCAAACACATGAAGGAAGATGGAATAGGCGTACTTCTTATCACACACGATATACATGCCGCACTTGAAGTGGCTGACAGGATTGGAATATTCAACTCAGGATATGTGATTGAAATAGCCGAAAACAAGGACTTTACAGGAGATGGGGAAAACCTATTGCATCCATACACAAAAGCATTATACAAGGCATTGCCTGCAAACGGATTTGAGTTGATAAAAGGACATCAGCCATTACATGGGGAAATTCAAAAAGGCTGCCCCTATTATGACAGGTGCGAAATGAGATTTGACAGATGTCGAGATGAAAGGCCTGAGCTAATAGACTTAGGAAATAAAAAAGTAAGATGCTTCAAATATGAAAAAGGTGCATAAAAATGGAACTTAAAGCCACAAACATATCATTCAAATACCCTTCCGCCAAAAAATATCTATTAAAAGATGTAAATCTTGAATTGGACAACAATAAAATCATGGGACTGATTGGAGACAGTGGAAGCGGAAAATCAACATTATGTAAAATATTATCAGGATACGTTACAAAATTTGAAGGTGAAGTGACATTTAATGGAAATCCTCTTCCTAAAAAAGGATTCAAACCGGTACAATTAATTTATCAACACCCAGAAAAAGTAATGAATCCAAAATGGAAAATGAAACAGGTATTAAGTGAATCATGGGATGTCAGCGATGAAATGCTAGAAGAATTCGGTATTCAAAAATCCTGGCTGACAAGATTTCCTCAAGAGCTTTCAGGTGGGGAAATGCAAAGATTTTCAGTTTTAAGATCACTTAATCCGAACACCCAATTTCTAATAGCTGATGAAATGACCACAATGCTTGATGCAATTACACAGGTACAGATTCTAGATTCAGTGCTAAAAGTAGTGAAAGAAAGAAAAATGGGATTCTTACTTGTTAGTCATGATATGGACTTGGTTGAAACCATATGCGACGATAAAATCTATTTGAAAGACATTAACCACATTTAATCAAAATCATTTAAATAAGCCCACAATAGGTGAAAAAATGAGTTGTTATAAATATTGGGGAAAACTCGAAGAAATCGCAAATAAACTATCCTCATATGGGGATTTAGACAAATACGGAAATTCAGAACTCGACGACATCAACATTGATGAAATCATAGAAATATTAGATGATGTGGAAATAATAGCCCATGACAAGACAATCGATTTTGATTCGGCAAAGCACATCCTAGATGATGAAAAGATGAATAAGGCATTGAAATTAATCAGGAAATTCTATGTTTACATAGGCGCCCGACTTGAAACCGAAAATGCATTGAAAATTCTTGAATCCGATAATCCAACAGAAACTCTTGATTCATTCCACTTTTATGACAGATACATGGGTCTTGTTGAAAATGAAAGTCAACTAGCAAAATTCAATGAGGAGAAAACATTTGTCTTTTTAGGGTCCGGACCACTGCCATTAACCTTGATTATGTTTAACAAGGTATTCGCTTGCAAATGTATCGGAATTGAGCAGCAAAAGGATGTTGCAGACTTGTCAGTCAAAGTCCTTAAAAGATTAGGTCTTGATAATGACATTCAGATTGTTGTTGGTGATGAAACTACAATCAAGGATTTGGATTATGATATTTTAATGGTTGCGGCACTAGCTGAGCCAAAGGACAGGGTGTTTGCAAACATTTGGGAATATGTTGACGAAAAAACACCTGTAATATACAGAACTTATACTGGAATGAGAGCAATCCTATATTCTCCAGTGCTTGATAAGGATACAAGAGGTTTCCATAAGGAAGTTATGATGTTACCTTCAGGAAAAACAAATAACACTTCAGTATTAATAAGGAAAATCATTTAAGTATTAAAATAAACCATCACCAAATTAAAATTTAGCATAGATTGAAAAAAAGGATTATAGATTGATGGGTTAAAGATTATTAACCTCATCAAAATATAAAATATCATCACAAAACACTTCAAGCAAATCTTTATCGTGACTTACAGCCAATATACCAATATTATTTGCTTTGCAATGATCGATAAGTGCTTCCCATATCTGCACTTGTGTTACGGCATCCAGCATGGTACTTATTTCATCCGCAATGATAAATTTTGTTTTAGGATTAAGAGCCCTCAATATGCTGAAACGCTGAAGTTCCCCTCCTGAAAGTTCATTAGGCCAACGTGTCAGCCAATGTTCTTTAAGACCAAAAGTGTCTTTCAAATCTTGAGGAGGAGTCCATGATTCATTTAAAACCTTTTTCATTTTCCATTTGGGATTCATAGTCTTTTCAGGATGTTGAAAAATTAATTGAACTGGATAGAAATCCTTATCAGGAATTTGCTTGCCCTCCAAGGTTACTTCACCTGAATAATGTGAAATATAACCAGCCATTATCTTGCATAATGTGGATTTACCGCTTCCACTATCACCCATCAATCCAATAATCTGGTCACTATTGACAGATAAGGAAAAATCCTGTAGAATCTTTCGATTTTTATTATATGAAAAAGAAATGTTGCTTGCTTTAAGTTCCATTGTTAACCTCCTCAAAATTGAAACATCTAATCATAATCCCCTTATGGTCAATTAATTCAGGCTTGTTTTTTTCACATTTATCCAATCGTATTGGACAATTCTCATAGTAAGGACATCCGGAAACCTCATCCAAAGGCTGAACACCCTCTGTTAAATTAAAACCGTTTCTTGGCAATGAATCAATCAATGCCTTTGAATATGGATGCAACACATTTTCGGAATTCTTGAAGTTTTCAACATTGTTTATTTCAATGACATAACCTGAATAAAATATTGCAATTCTATCAGCAGTTTTAAGGGCAACATCAATTTCGTGAGTAATCAACAATACCCCCTTGCCATCCTCTTTTAAGTTTCTGATATCCTCAATTGTTTCCTTAACACTTTTTGCATCAAGACCTGGAGTCGGTTCATCGGCAATTAATAATTTAGGATTACCCACCAGTGCAGTTGACAGCAATACTTTCCTTGCCATCCCTCCGGATAACTCGAAGGGATATAAATCATCAACACTTTCATCCAATCCGTATTTATCAAATATTTCCCTTTGTCTCAATTTCTTTTCCTTATGTTCGTTTTCATCCTTACATTCACCAATTGCCTGTTCAGACACCTTCATAAGAGGATCCAAGAAATTTACAGATTGAGGAATTAAACAAATTTCATCACCTCTTAACTTTTCTTTTAATTCCTGGTCTAAAACTTGTCCCTCGTATCTAATTTCACCAGCCACATGAGAGTTATACGGCAAAATCCCTAAAATCGAATGTGCCAAAAGACTTTTACCTGAACCACTTGAACCCAATATTGCAACAATTTCCCCTTCATCAACATCAATTGTCAAATCGGTGATTACTTTTGAGTCATGCCTATTCAATCCTTGAACATATTGTGTGAATGATATTGATAAATTATTTACTTCCAATAACTTTGACATTAAATCACCACCTAATTATTCGCCTCTGAAGGATCAAACAAACGTTTTAAATTATCTCCGATAATATCAAACAGCAACACAACAATCAATAATGCCAGTCCTGGGAAGAATGCCAGCCACCATGCACCCATTGCAAGATAGGACATTGATTCGGATAAGATTATACCAATTGCAGGTTCGTGTGGGGATAAACCGAATCCCAGAAATGTTACGCTTGACTCGTGCATGATTGCATGAGGGAATACCAATAATGTTCCAACAAATATCTGAGACAATACTAACGGCAAAATATGTTCTTTTGCAATCCACAGTTTGCTTCTTCCGAATTTCCGGGACAGGGCAACATACTCAGACGTGTTGATTTGCAATACTTCCGCCCTCAACACCCTAGTTAGGTTCACCCAATGTGAGAATGCAACAGCCATTATAACGCCAAATGCACCTTTACCCAAAGCGATTGATATCATCATAATCAGCAATATATGTGGGATTGATGCAAACAGGTCAATCAGCCAGGATACAAACTCGTCACAGTACCTGTTGAAGCTTGCAAGAAATGCTAGAAGTGTAGCGATTATACTTGAGATTATTGATGCCCCTATGCCAATCACTATACTTAAACTCAAACCTTTGATTGTTCTGATGAACATGTCCCTTCCCATCCAGTCTGTACCGAATATATGTTCAAATGAAGGGGGTTTCATCCGGGCTGTGAAATCTGTTGGCAGGTTTGCGTCGATAAATGTTCCGCAAAGGAAAATAACCACTAAAACCAATCCAGTAAGTGCAATTGTTAAAAGTGTTTTCTGCCTCAGGTTTAATGTGCTGAATAATCCCCTATTATACCATGGAGTTTCACTCATCGTCTTCACCTCTTAGTCTTGGGTCAACATATTGATAAACCATATCCGCAATAAGGTTTCCAACAAAAACGAAAATTGTACTAATGATGACAATACCCAACAATAACGGGACATCAGACCTTAATCCCGCTGCAACCGTTGCCTGTCCGATTCCAGGATAAGCAAATACCTGTTCTACAAGAATTGTTCCTCCAAACAGTTCATTGAATGACATGAATTGTATTGTAATTGCGGGAAGCAGGATGTTTCTAATTCCATGATTTTTAATTATTCCCCAGAAACTTTCACCCCTTGCCTGTGCGAAGAGGAAATAATCGCTTTTCTTAACGTTAATGAGCTTGTCCCTGGTGAACATGGTAAGTGATGCGATTCCAACAATACTCAATGTGATTGCCGGCAATATCAATCTGTATAGCCATTGCCAAAATGTCACCGTGTCGGACAATTGTCCGATAGGGACTGAAAGTCCGATTGGGAACCATCCCAGATATACTGAAAAAACCATTAAAAGAACTAATCCTATCCAAAATGTTGGTGTGGATTGCAGTATGTAACAATAAGTTTTAATTGCCTTATCTATCCAAGTTCCTTCTTTAGCACCTGCAAGCACTCCTAAACCGAATCCCACTACTGCAGATATTAACCAAGAAACCACCATGAGAGTCAATGATGCTGTGAATTTTTGCATAATCACTTCTGTCACAGGCACCCTGAAAATCAATGAAAAGCCCATACTTCCTGATGCCAAGGTTGAAAGCCATCCAAAGACTCGCTCGCCAAGGGACAGGTTTGTTCCCCAATATTCGCCCACAATAGCCAATTGTTCCTGGCTGACTATTCTTTGGCCAAGATATGCTTTAACCGGATCAATTGGGGATAACTGTATCATTATAAAACTGATTGCTGCAATAACAATTAATAAAATTAGTAATCTAATGGCTTTAAAACCTAAAAATTTAGCTAATTTTTTATTGTTAATTTTAATCAACTCGAAATAACTTAATTTTTTAAAAAAAAAGAATTGAAATGATTTATATGAAATAAATCATTTTAATAATTGAATTTAACTGTCTGTTGCATTGATGCGGTTCCAATCGTAGATGTTACCCCAGATGTCTCCACCATGAGGATAGATCAGTGCAGTGTCATTGGAAATGTCCAAGTCATCACTTACGAAATAAGTGTAGTCCATGGTTCCAATCCAGAGGAATGGATAGTTGGAATTAGCTTGTTGAGCAGCTTGAGACCATGTAGCGTATGATGAATTGGTTTCTTGAGCCATAGCAGCATCGATAAGGGAATCCACTGCAGTGTCATTGAGCGCTTCTGGGTTGTCATAACCTACAGCTGCAACTCTTGAGTCATATTGGTGTTGGATTTCCATTGGGTCTGCTGAACCGAATCCCCATACTACACCTTGACTGTATATGTTAGGGTCGATATCATCCCAGCTTCCGCCTACCGGCTCGATTTCAATGCCTATTTCTTTGGCTTGTTCTGCAACTGCCACTGCAATTGCCTGTCTTTCGGTTGCTGCGGAGTTATAATATACTGAGAATGATGCTTTTTGACCGTCTTTTTCAACTATTCCATCATTGTCTGTGTCTTTCCAGCCTGCTTGTTCGAGAACCTGTTTTGCTTGGTCCACATCACCGTCTTTCATGTTGGAATCGAATGACCATGCTAATTGGTCGGCCACACCATTGTAATTCACATCACCGTATCCGTTTAATGCACCATCAAGCAATGCTTCCCTGTCAATACCAACGTTTAATGCTTCCCTGATTGCAGGATCTCCAGTTACATTGTTACCAATAGTTACATTATCCTCACTCACTTTTCCTTCATCCATTTGTGTCGGCAATGAGATTCCACGCACATCGATTGAATTGAAGTATTCCATGTGATATCCGTCTACGGTTTCATTTGCGTATGCCACTGGCACTTCAGCAATGTCAACATCTCCGTTTTTGACTGCTGCAAATGCTGCATCGGAGTCAAGGAAGAGATTGGTGATTTTTTCAAAGTATGGTTCTTCACCGTAGTAGTCCGGGTTTTTCTCTAAGATGTATTGTTGTCCTTTGTCCCATTGTGCTAATTTATAAGGTCCGGAACCGATTGGGTTTTGACCGTATGAGTCCTCATTATAGTTAGCTTCAGGCACGATTCCGACATCAGTCAATTTGTTGATGAATGTTGAATCTGATTTGTCAAGAGTGAATACTACCTTATTGCCGTTTGCTTTTGCTTCTTTCATGGAGCTTAAGTCTGCTCCTTCACCTAATTCTTTAGCCTTGTTGTATGAGAATGCTACATCATCAGCGGTTAATTTAGATCCGTCAGTAAAATTTACGTCATCACGGATAGTTACTGTGTATTTTTTGAAGTCGCTTGATATGTCATAGTCTGTAGCCAAGTCGTTTACAAAATTGTTGTCTTTATCCCTTTTAAGAATTGTACTTTGTATCAGAGGTTCTGTTCCAGAATCGTGATATCCCCATCCATGCATTGGGTCGAAACCAAATTCTGGTTCTTCACCGTGAGCAGCAACACAGGTTACTAATTCATTAGCAGCATGTTCTGTGTGTCCTCCACCTAAAGCAACTGCAGCTATACCCACTATTGCTATAACTGCAATAATTGCGCCAATAATATATTTTTTATCCATTTTATTTTCCTCATCAAAAATTACTTTATAATAAAATTGAGTAATATCCACAGACAGTATTACTTATTTGTAAATAATTAATTAAATAGTAATACTTATTATAATAATGATATTACATTTAATTATTTTTAAATTAGAGTATTTAAAAATTACTACATAATTTTAAAAAAGTATTACTTTATTTAATAAATAATATAAAATTAGTATTACATTAATATAAAATGCAAAAAATATTGTCCATATGGTTTGAAGCATCAATCAGATTCAATTAATTTCCTAATCTGCCAATCCGCCCAGACACCCGTGAGATTATTGGAGACAATCTCACCCAAAACGATACCCATCCAAGCGCCCCAAACACCATAATTCAAAACAACCGCAAATAAGACTGCAAAAAATATTGTAAAACCTGTTTCACGCATTATTGTCTGAAACATTGCAGTAATCCCCTTTCCAATGCCCTGGAACACATAGGTTGACGGCACACCAACAGCCATAGTAGGATAATAAATCACAATCCAAGCAATAAAGCTTGTTAGCTCTGCAGATATTCTAGCACTGCTTCCGCTAGTGGCGAAAACGGATGCAATATCTGATGCAAAAAGATTTGTTAAAATCATCACAACAATAGCTATCACCAAAGAAACCTTCATCGCATACCTATGGACAATTTGGATGTTTTTATAGTTTTTTGCACCATAATTGGCAGCAATAACACTGATCAAAGCAGTGCCTATGGCCAATAAAGGAGTTGTGGTGATTATGACTATCCTCCAACCTGTCGAGTAAACCGCAACCGAATCAGTTGAACCCACATAAACCAACAATGCAGAAAACACTGCTGCAAAAAATGCATTGTTCAAAAGCTGGATGCTTGCAGGAATACCAACATTAATGATATCTCGTGAAATACTCTTATTAAAATCAAAATTACTTAAATCAGGTTTAAGATAAGTGTCCTTTTTGACATAAAACCAATAGATCAAAATCATTATCACAAAGACTGCAGAAATCAGTGTAGCAATGGCCGCACCCCTGACACCAAGATTTAAAGTGTATATGAAAATCGGATCCAAAACAATGTTTAAGATGGCTGAAGCAATCATTGCATACATCGGCCTTTTGCTGTCCCCCTCTCCTCTGAAAATACCGTACAGGGCATTTGACAAAATGATGAAAATGGAGCCCATTAAAAGAACCATTCCGTAATCAATTGCATAGCTAATTGTTTGACCGGCACCCATTATCCTCAATATAGGATTTAAGAAAACCAATAGGACAATAGTTAAAATTAATGAAACAATAATATCCAATAAAATCGAATGTATTGAAGCATTATCCGCCTTAACCTTATCCTCCTCACCAATGTACTTGGAAATGGCAAAGGAAGCTCCGGCACCCAAACCGTTTCCAAAACCAACTAGAACCATGAAAACAGGTGTGAAAAAACCGACACCTGCAAGAGCATCGGCTCCAAGGCCTGACACCCATGCCGCATCAATCAGATTATAAAAACTAGAAATAAGCAATGAAACAATCAAAGGTAGAGACATTTTAAGCAATGCTCGTTTAGGATTTCCAAGCATTACCTCAACATTTGATGAATCATTACTTAACATATACTATAATTTAATTTAATTATTTAATAATTTTCCAGTTTTTCGACAGTCATTTCCATTTTGGAAACAACTGAATTTTTCATAATCTTTCACCATTGTTGAACGTGTGCAATTTTTGCATATGTTGATACAAATTTTTAACAATCACAAAAACTAAATCCAAACTGTTAAATGTTAAAAACCTATATGACTGAAAAATATATGAATTAAAGAAAAATACATAAAAATTAAAAAAAAAGATGAAAATTAGAATAGTGGGTCTTTCACCATTCCAATCCTAAAGGAATTCAGAATAACAAGCAATGTCAATCCCAAATCACCGAAACCAACAGACATCATCAGTGTAATGACGCCTAAAATTGCAAGCACCACACATAGCAATTTCACAGCAATTGCAACGGTAATGTTCTGCTTGATGATTCCCATGGTCTTATGACTTAATGAGAATAGATACGGGAGCTTTGAAATGTCATCCTGCATCAGTGCAACATCTGCTGTTTCGATGGCCACATCCGAACCTGCCGCACCCATTGCAATACCTATGTTTGCACGTGCAAGTGCCGGTGCATCGTTTATTCCATCCCCTACCATTGCAACATCACCGAACTTGTTTCTGATTGTGTCAAGGATGTTCAGCTTGTCCTCAGGCATCAAGTTAGAGTAGACATAATCTATTCCGATCTTATCAGCGACGCTTTTGGCGGCGAGTTTATTGTCCCCTGTGAGCATTACAGTCTGCACACCTTGCTCTTTCAAGTCTTTGACAACCTCGGAGGCATTGTTTCTGATTTTATCAGAGACTGTTATAATGGCCAATACCTTTTCGGCATTACCTACAAATACAAGAGTTTTTCCTTCAGCTGAAAACTTGTTGATTTCATCCCTTGAAATGTCAAAGCTTGACCCTTCAATCAGGGACTCGTTTGCAGCATAATAATCATTTCCATGGATATTGCCCACAATTCCCTTACCCGGAACGTTTTTGAAGTCTTCAATCTCTTCAAATTCAATGTCATTCATTGTTGCATAATTAACAATGGCCTGTGCTATAGGGTGGGAGGAATTGTGTTCCAGTGAAGCTGCAATCTTAACGATATCCTCTTTTGAGCATGCATCATCCAACAATTCGATTTCACTCAATTCAAGTTTTCCTTCGGTTAATGTACCTGTCTTATCGAATATTACTGCTTTAACTCCGCGCATTTCCTCAACATAGGTACTTCCCTTAATCAATACACCGTTTTTAGTGGCGGAGGTGATTGCTGACACCATTCCAACAGGTGTTGAGATTAAGAATGCACATGGACATGAAATCACTAGAAGTGAAAGCGCCTTGTAAACCCAGTCGACCAGTGGCTGACCAAATAATAATGGTGGAATGAATGCGACACAAGCTGCTGCAACCATCATAATCGGAGTGTAATATTTAGCAACCTTTTCAACCAGGGACTCTGTTTCTGAACGGTTGAGTTGTGACCTTTTAACCAATGTGACGATTTTGGATATTACTGAATCCTTAGCCTTTTTGGTTACGACAATCTCCAGGTATCCATCAACATTAACTGTACCTGAGAACACTTCATCACCTATTTCCTTAAGGACAGGCACGCTTTCACCAGTGATTGAAGCCTGGTTGATTGAAGATGAACCTGAAATGACATTACCGTCCAAAGGCACCTTGTCTCCAGGTTTCACGATGACAATATCTCCAATGTTCACATCATCGACTTTCATTTCTTTTTCGGAATCGCCGACTTTCACCCTTGCGGTTTCAGGAGCGATTTCAACCAATGATTTGATTGAGCGTTTAGCCCTGTGTTCTGCATAGTCTTCCAGGAATTCCGCAATATAGTATAGGAATGTTACCGCCGCACCTTCTTCAGGATGTCCTATGATGAATGATGCTACACATGCAATGCACATGAGCATTGCAGGTCCGACAGTGTGTCTTTTTAC
>NZ_CACYJE010000034.1 GCF_902774605.1 uncultured Methanobrevibacter sp. | reverse complement strand
CGTTGGAACATGGAAAGTGAAGAAATCCATGCTCAAGAAGCTTAAGGTTAATAAAAAATACAAATACGCTGTATCTTACGGCAAGGACACCTTGACTAAAAAACTGATCATTAGGAAATAGGGGGTTTCACCCTCTATTTTAAATACTTTTTTTAGCAATATATTTATATACTATAATCCATATAACATATGTTATTACAATTATAACAATTGTGATAAACCAATTATGGGAGGTAATATGATATGTGTGAAATATTCTGTTTTAATTCAAATACGCCAAAACAAGTAAATGAATGCCTTGAATGCTTTTATGATCACTCAGAAGAGCATCCTCACGGATGGGGATTGGCTACAATGCAATCTGATGAATTTGTTATACAAAAAGAGCCTATAAAAGCAGCATGCAGTCAACACTTAAAAGACATATTGTCCAATCCCATCGTTGGAAAGAACATATTCGCTCACATCAGGCTGGCTACTGTAGGTGAAATCATATCTCCCAATTGCCACCCCTTCATAGAAGCCGATGACAACAACCGATCATGGATGTTGATTCATAACGGAACCATTTTCGACTATCCCGAACTCGACAAGTACAGGGACAAGGAAAACGGGGACACTGATTCCGAGCGAATATTACTATATATAATCGACAAGATCAACGAATTCGAAAACGCAAAAGGCGCTCCGGCAACAATTAAGGAACGCTTCAGCCTACTTACAGAAATACTATCAGACTTATCAAAAAACAACAAGCTGAACATAATGATCTACGACGGCGATTTGACCTACATCCACTCGAACATGAGAAAATCCCTATACTACCTCAAAAGCGACGACGGATTTCTAGTCGCATCCACTCCGGTCAACGATGACGACGGCTGGATGGAAGTCGAGCTGAACAAGGTCTTCGCCCTTATAGACGGAAACATCATATTCGAAAGCGAAGCACATGACAATGAATTCGTATTCACAGAATACCATGAAAAGCTCATGGAGGAATACTTAAAATCACTAAACCCGGATGATGCTGATGATTGATGAGGAAATAATCAGAAACAAGCTATACTCAGAGTTCATAAAACCAACCAACCAGGACAAGAACTACATTGGAATAGAAATAGAAATTCCAATCATTAACCTTGACAAGAAGGCAGTTGACTTCAACACTGTGCATGAAATCACCGGCAGGTTCCAAAGGCAATATTCCGACTTCAAGGTTGACGGAACAGACTATGACGGCAACGTCTTTGCACTGAAGGACCCTAAAACAGACGATATAGTATGCTATGACTGCTCCTACAACAACATCGAGTTTGCAATGGGCAGGGAAAAGGAACTCTTCACGATACATGAAAGGTTCACAGAGTACTACTCATTCGTCAAGGAAGCCTTCGAGGAGCACAACCATACCCTGACAGGAATGGGGATAAACCCATACAGGAAATACAATGTCAACGAGCCGATACCTTCAGAAAGGTACCTGATGCTCTATCATCACTTGAAATCAGTCAATAATTATAGTGATGTTCCGATGCACTTCCACAAGTACCCGGAATATGGAATGTTCTCATCCGCATCACAGGTGCAGCTGGACGTGAACAGGCAAAACCTCGTCCAAACGATTAACGTATTCTCAAAAATCGAGCCTATCAAGGCATTATTGTTTTCAAACTCCGTATTGTATGGTGAAAATGATAGATACACCTGCTTCAGGGATGCATTATGGGAATACTCCACTCATGGAGTGAACCCGCACAACATCGGAGTCTACGACGTCGAATTTAAGGACATCAATGACCTTCAATCATACCTGGAATCATTGAACATGTACTGTGTAATGCGCGATGGCGCCTACATCAACTTCCCGTCAATGAACCTTCTCGAATACTTCTCAAGGGATTACGTTCGAGGTGAAATCTACTGCAGGGGCAGGTACCGCGAGATTGACATCCGCCCATGCGTAAATGACATTAAGTATTTAAGGCCATTCAAGTTCATCAACCTGACATTCAGGGGAACCGTTGAGTTCAGAAGCATCTGCACACAGCCGATAAGGGATTCCATGAGCGTTGCGGCATTCCACCTCGGACTGAAGGACAAGCTGGATGAGCTTGAGGAAATCATGAACAATGATGAGGTCATCTATCATAACGGGTACACTGCAGGGGAACTCAGAAAACTGCTGATACAGAATAGAGTGCCCGAGTTCATTGACGAGGCTGAATTGTGCAAACTGACAAGAAGCATAGTTGACCTTGCAGGCGAAGGCCTTGGGCAAAGGGGCATCGGTGAGGAAATATTTTTAAAGCCATTATACGAAAGAATCAAAAATCATTCAAATCCCGGAAAACACCTTATTGAATCTATTCAAAATGGAGTAAATATTGAAGAATTAATTAGGGATTATGGCAAACTTGACATAACAATTTAATATTGGGTGAAAACAAATAGATTATTTAAGTGTGGGATTAGAATGATTTTAAAAAATTTATCAACAATACCAGCCAATGAAATCTTTGCAGGCTCATTTGGAATAGAATGGGAAAGCCTACGGGCAAAAGGTGAAGGTGAACTGTCACTGACACCGCACCCTGCAATCTTTGGCGACAAATTAACCAATCCAGTAGTCACAACTGACTTTTCAGAAAGCCAGATTGAAATCATCACACCTACATTCAACACCTTGGATGAGGCGTTTGACGCGTTCTCATTGTTGGCGGATCTCGTAAACTCTTCACTTCCCGAAGATGAGTACCTGTGGTTCCAGTCCATACCCTGCATCCTTCCGTATTGGGATAAGATTCCAATAGCCCAGTACACTGAGGAGGGGGAGGATTCACAGAAGTACCGTGAGGAACTGGCCAAGAAGTACGGAGTCAAAAAGCAGATGATTTCAGGAGTCCATTTTAACTTCTCATTCACCGACGAGTTTCTAGAAAAGCTCTATCAAATCGAGGAGTATGATGCTCCGTTCCAGGAGTTCAAAAACGAGGTGTACCTAAAGATTACACGCAATTACATTCGCTACTGCTGGCTGATCATCTATCTGACAGGCTGTTCAATAGGTTCCCACAATACATTCTCCAATGACTGCATTCACCTGATGGATGCCAAGGATGATTATGGAAGCTATTATTCCACAAGAGGGCCTTCATTCAGGAACGCATCATGCGGTTACAAGAACCTGAAGGAACTCTACCCTTCATACGCTTCAGTCGATGCATTCACAGGTGATGTTAGAAAGTTCATAGAAAATGATGACTTGTCAGAGGCCAAGGAACTGTACACTCAAATCAGATTGAAGCCCAAAAACCCTAAAGACCTTCTCAATTCCCTGGAAAATGATGGCATAGAGTATATTGAAATCAGGACACTCGACATCAATCCGTTCTACCAGTGCGGTCTTGTGAGGCATGACATGAATTTCCTGCATCTGTTTTTAATATATATGCTGGTTAAAAAGGAGTCCGACTATCCTTTATGGCAGGAGGAAGCCAAGATCAATGAGGAGAACACTGCAGAGAAGGCATATGTCGATTCGATGAGATTGCTTCGCGATGGCGAGGAGGTCACTCTCAAGTCTTGGGCTGCGGATATAATCAATGAGATGTATGGAATGTGCGAGGTATTGGGAATCAATGAGGATGCCACCTTGAAACTGATGCTTGACCGCATAGCCAACCCGGATTTGACCTACGGCAAGAGATTATTGAAGTTGATTAGGGATGACGGCTATATCAACACTCACATGATTCTCTCCAAGAACAATAAGCGCACCAGCATCAACAATTTAAAAAATATTGGCACTGAAAAATGCAGTGAATTAAGAAAATATGTGGATCTTGCACTGGTGGGCAGATAACCCCCATCGTGTTTATTATTTTTTACAATAACCTTTAAATATTTTGGAAATAATAATAAGATTAGGGATTCAATATAACAATTGTTAACTTACCTTTAAAAAGTAATATATTTATATTACACTCTTTAAAGTTACTATTGTAATTAAGTTAATTAATTAACGGTGATTATAAATGAATAAGAAAATTACATTTGTTTTAGTGTTGGCATTAGCAGCATTCCTTGTAATGGGATCAGCTAGTGCAGGACTCTTCGACTTTTTAGGAGGAGGCTCCAGCGACACAGTTAAAATCGGATACTTACCATCCGACCACGACGCAGCATTATTTGTTGCAGACGCACAAGGTTTATACAAAGACAAGAACATCACCACCGAACTGGTTCAGTTCAACAATGGTGGGGACTTAATGACTGCAATGGCTAGTGGAGACGTAGATGTAGGATATGTTGGAATTGCTCCAGTACTATCATCCATATCAGCCGGCGTGCCGGTTAAAATTATTTCCGCAGCACAAACAGAAGGCAGTGGAATAATCGTAAACGACCAAGCGGGCATCAACGATGCACAAAGCCTAAAAGGAAAAACAATCGCAACTCCAGGTGACGCATCCATTCAACATGTGCTTCTTGCATCATACTTGAAAGACAATGGAATGTCCCTTGATGACATCAACGAATCTGCAATGAAAGTGCCATCAATCAACGATGCATTGAAAACAGGCAACCTTCCAGCAGCAATCACATTCCAGCCTTATGTAAGCCTAGGAACAACCGATGACGGAATCAAGGAATTGGTCGACTCATCAGAAATCCTACCAGGCCACCCATGCTGTGTAGTTGTTGCATCCGATGACTTCCTCAAAAACCATAAGGACACTGCAAAAGACATTGTAGATATCCATAAAAACGCAACAGACTTCATCAACGAAAAAGTCTCATCAGGCAAAACCGCTGAGGTTGTAAAGTTACTGCCTGAAGACATTGTTGCTGACCCTGCTGCAGAAGCAGATTCCCTTCAAAGCTTCCCATTCATATCAGGTTTAGACATGCTTTACAAAGCTGATGTGGATGCTTTCCAAGATTTGGAAGTTGACCTTGGAATCTTAAACGAAACAATTCCTCAGGAAAACCTATACTGGGAAGCATAGTTAAAATTAACTATGCTTTAATTTATTTTTTTTTAAAATCAGTATTTTTCATATTCGGCCTTCAAATCGGCCATTGCTTTTCGTGTTTTCTCATCAGACACCTTGTCGATGATTCTCTTGTTTTCAACCAGCCTGTCCATGTACTCCTTTCTTTTCTCATCATCAACAATCTTGTACCTTGAAAAGTTGACGAGCCCCTCAATCAAGCCGGACAGGCCCCTGTTGAATGCCTGTGCATTCTCGTCATTGATGATGAATTCGCGAATCCTTCCGGTTACGAAATACAGGTTACTGTCCTTGAGGGTCTTTTTCTCGACATCAACAACATCCACGATAATGTAAGCTGGAGTGTTTTTAATGATGGCAATGTCATCATCACTAGTGAAATATTCATCGCCTAGGCAATCTAGTGTAACATATGTGAAAACCAACGGATCTTGAGTGATGTTAACTACATACTCCCTAGTATCCAACATGTTTTTTAAGGTTTTCGAACCTTCAAAGATGCTGCTGAAAACCATATCCTCGCCAAGATACCTGAACGCAAAGGCTCCGGCATTCTTCACGCCGTCACGGTTAATTGTTGTTGTGATGCACTCATACTGAATATCCTTTTCAATGCCGACTTTGCCAAAATCATGATTCATTCTACAGCCTCATTTGGATTAAAGCCGTCAGCTATCTTATTCAGATTCATGAAAACATTAACCAAATCACGTAAACAATCTTCAAGTTCGGGATTGTCAATTCCTCCCAACACCTCAATGTACTGTGGGAAAGTCTGCTTTCCGTTCTGAAAAAACAAATGATACTCGTTGAGATTGACCTCTTCCTGGTTCAAGTCATCAACAATGTCCTTATACAGCTTATTCAAATCACGGAAACTGTCATTAAACAATTCCTTGACTTGTGAAATGTCCTCTTCAGCTTCAAGCTTGGACAATGCGGAATTGATTCTGATTAAAGAAATAGTGTAGGATTCCAAATCGATTTCACCATACATGATATCACCTGGCATGGTTTAAAATTAAAAATAAAAAAAAGTGGATAATTTCTCATATGAGAAATTATAATTTGATTTTAATATCAAGAGCAGATGAACCTTCCTCGTAAACGAAGATTGGGTTAATGTCCAACTCAGTGATTTCAGGGAAGTCAAGAGTCAATCTAGCTACTCTTTTGATAGCTTGCTTAACCTCTTCCACATCACAAGGAGCTTCACCACGGTATCCTGCAAGCAATTTGGATACTTTGGTCTTGTCGATTTGCTCATCGATTTCCTGTGAGCTCATGCCTTTAGCAAGGTTGAATGCAACATCCTCAATGAGGTTAACGTAGATTCCACCCATACCGAATGCAATCATAGGACCGAATTGTTTGTCCTTAATCATACCGACAATTACTTCTTCACCGGAATCCATCATCTTCTGCACTTCAACACCGTCAGGGATGATGTCAGGATGTGCTGCTTTAGCGTTAGCGATGATTTCATCGTATGCTGCTTTTGCCTCATCAGCGTTTTCAATGCCCACTTTAACACCGCCGATATCGGACTTGTGCAGAATCTTGTCGGATGCGATTTTAAGCACAACTGGGAATTCCATTTCCTCAGCGAGTTGTGCTGCTTCATCAGCACTGGTTGACAATTTGATTGGTGCTGCGGATATTCCGTAAGCTTCAGCCACAGCGTATGCTTCACTACCGAGGAGTGTGTCCCTGCCGTCAGATTTTACCTTGTCGAAGATTGCTTTTACAGCATCCTTGTCAACGTCATCGACTTTCTCAATGACATCATCATATACTCTGTCTTCTAGCTTGGAGTATCTTGTCATTGCTTCAAGTGCGGTTACTGCGGTTTCAGGGAATACGTAGGTTGGCACTCCGTTTGCTCTTAAAGCTTCATTTGCAGCTTCAAAGGATGGGCCTCCCATGTTTACCACGATGATTGGCTTGTTGAATTCTTTTCTTTCCTCAAGGATTGCATTAGCGATTCCGTCCGGATCAGCGGATGCTGTTGGACATACCATTACGATTAAACTGTCAACATCCTCGTAGCCTAAAACAAGCTCTAATGATTCTTTGTATCTGCTTACCGGTGCATCTCCCAGTACGTCGATAGGGTTTTTGGCACTTCCCTCTTCTGTTACGCATTCTTTCAGTTTGGCTGTGGTTTCCTCATCGAATTGGACAAGGTTCAAACCTGCCTTTTCCATTGCGTCCACGGTCAGTACTCCTCCACCGCCAGCGTTGGTAATGATTGCAACGTTGTCTCCTTTTGGCAGTGGTGCCTTGGAGAATGCTAAACCGAGGTCGAAGAGTTCAGCCATGGTTTCAACACGCATGATTCCGGATTGGTGGAATGCTGTGTCGAATGCAAGGTCACTTCCAGCCAATGCACCTGTGTGTGATGATGCGGCTGCTGCTCCTGCGCTGCTTGAACCTGATTTGAGGATGATAATCGGTTTTTTGCGTGCGGTTTCCCTCATGGTTCTTACGAAGTCCTCATCGTCTGAAATTGATTCGAGGTAACAAATGATTACATTGGTCTCATCGTCTTCTGCTAAATATTGAAGTAATTCTATTTCGGTTACTCCTGCCTTGTTACCTAAACTGATTACTTTACTGAAGCCTATTCCTGATGTTACACTCCAGTCGATGATTGCCACCATCATTGCTCCACTCTGTGAGATGAATGCAATGTTTCCTGTTGGAGGCATCATTTGTGAAAATGATCCGTTTAAAGGAGTGTGGGAATCGGTTATTCCTAAACTGTTTGGTCCAATAATGTTTATTCCATATTCTTCACCGAGAGCGGTTAATTCAGCTTCCAATTTGGCTCCTTCTTCACCTACTTCCTTGAATCCTGCGGTGATAACCACCATGTTTTCAATGCCCACTTCGCCACATTCCTTGACTGCTGTGTTTACGAATGGGGAAGGGATAGTAATGATTACTAAATCAACTTTTCCAGGTACATCTTTTATATTTGCGTAAGCTGTTTTTCCGAGTATTTCTCCACCTTTTGGGTTTACAGGATAGATTTCGCCTTTAAATCCATCATTGATAAGATTATCAACAATAATGTATCCTACTTTTCCAGGGGTATTGGATGCTCCAATAACAGCTACTGATTCAGGTTTAAACATCTTATTGAGATCTTTCATAAGTTTTTCTCCTGTTGTTTTTATATTGTCATGTTAATTTATGATGATAAATAATTAACATTTAATATAATTATATTTATTGTTATATTCTTATTTAAACATATTGTTTAAACATTCACACGACTTGAAATTTTATTTAAAAACATTTACTTCTTTATTTTATTTCAATTTAAACTATGCATTTTTTTTAACAATTCAGTTAAACTATATAATGTATGATTATCATAAATATAAATAATTATTAAATTAGTTGATATTTTAATTATTAAAATATCAGTATTCGAGAGATATTATGAGCTTGATTATTGCTTATGTTGGAAAAAAAGGATGTGTAATGGCGAGTGATAAAAGAAAGATAGGATATTTCGGTGATAAAGAGAATTTAAGAATATTAGAAAACGAATTATATAGTGGAAAACTTGCAACAGATGATGAATTCCTTGCAAGGGCAGAAGAATTGAGCATTTCAATTAAGATAACGGATGACGCCACCAAATTGAAAAAGGTAGGAAACACCATTAGGGGCGAGGTAAGCACTAAAGGAACATTTGAAACAAGAAGAAGGCGCATTTACGGAACCACTAATGGCTATCAGATGCTTAAATTGCTCGGTTCAGAGACTGAAAAGAGAAATGCTGGCAAAAGCGGACTTATCATTTTCGGTAATGATTTTGCAAAACGAATGGCTGAAACATTAATCCAGAGGAAATGGAAAGCATCCCTAAGCCTGAGGTACATGGGAGAAATTTTCCAATCAATAGTTGAGGAGGTCGCTTCCAAAACCCCTACTGTCGGAAAGAAGGTTGACGTGATGATGCAGCAGCCAAAATACAATGAGTCAGAAGCCCAAAAGCACTTGAACATTACTATTGACCATGACATCAAGGTCCTCACCAAGTTCAGGCAGGAGCTGACAGAAAAGCTGGTTCAGCAAAACATTGCAATTGACATGGCCAATAAGATAATCGACAAGGGGGAAGTCGGAAAAGTCGTCAATATAGATGGCAATATGGTCTACGTTCAACTGAACAGCAAGACTCAGGCAATGGATGGGAACTGGAAACAATTGGCCGCTCCGGGACAGAATGTTTTAATGTTCACTGAAAGTGATAACGTGAAGATAGGAGATAAAGTTATCATTGAAAATGAGGATTTATGCCTTAAGAAAGATAAATCTTCACTCAAATGCGATATAATTTTATGCTCATTATGACGTGGGGATTTAAATGAAAATAACCTTTTTAGGAAGTGGCGGTGGAAGATTCTCCGCCATCAGTCAAAGAAGAATGACTGGAGGGTTCAGGATTGATAATATCGGAGGAAAGAATTATCACATCGACCCGGGTCCAGGAGCGCTGATCAGGACATACCAATTCGGATTCGACCCTCGAAACCTAAGCGGCGTGATAGTGTCACACTCACACACCGACCACTATAACGATGCTGAAATACTCATCGAGGCAATGACCAAGGGAATGACCAGGGAATACGGCACAATCGTGGGTAGCCAAAGCGTGCTCGAGGGATATGAGCGATGGGGTCCCTGCATTTCAAGCTACCACAAGTCCAAGTCAGACAAGATAGTCCTCCAGCCCGACAAATGGGCGCAATTGGACAACATCAAAATCAAGGGTACAAGAACCTCTCATGGAGACCCTACAGGCACTGGATTCCAGATGGACTACAACGGATTCAAGGTGTCATACACTTCAGACACCGGGTACTTTGAAGGATTGGCCGATGAGCACAAGGGCGCAGACATACTCATTGCAAGCGTGCTGAGGCCGGGAAACCGTTCAATCAACGGGCACATGTGCTCACGCAATTTCATCGACCTGATAAATGAGGTGGAGCCGCAAGTGGCCGTCATGACTCATTTGGGTCTTAAGATGATTTCAAGCAATCCCGTTACTGAGGCAAAAAAAGTGTCCAAGAACACCGGCGTCAAGACAATCGCAGCCTATGACGGGCTGTCATTCAATGTCAACTACAATAATCCGAAACGCTTCCGATTGATTTCACTCAAGGACGTGCAGTCATCAATACACAGCACCTATCATACGTTATATGATAGTGAACGCAAGAACACTTACCAGTTGGCGTTTAAAAATAAGGAATTTGATGAAGTCTCCATTATAAAAAGGAGACAATAATTATTTTTTTTCAAGATTGTTCGGATGAATGAACCCTGAACGAATCATATGGTCTGCAAGAACAATTGCAGTGCTTGATTCCGCAACAACTGTTACTCTAGGACAGATGCAGGGGTCATGTCGTCCTTTAATTTCTATTTTTTCATTTTCCATTCTTTCCAGGTTCACGCTGTCCTGGCATTTGGAAATGGATGGGGTTGGCTTTACTGCAATCCGTGACACTATTGGCATTCCATTGCTCATGCCCCCGATGATTCCTCCGGAATTGTTGCTTTTGGTGATGACTTTATCGTCTTCAATTTGAAAAGCATCGTTTATTTCACTGCAGGTATGGTTCACCACATCAAATCCAAGGCCGATTTCAACACCCTTGACCGCACCGATATTCATCAGTATCCTTGCAAGGTCGCCATCGAGCCTTTCAAATACTGGTTCACCAAGACCTTCAGGAACTCCAATAGCAATGGTTTCAACAATGCCTCCAACAGAGTCTCCTTCCTGCTTTTTAGTTAAAATAAGTTCTTCCATTTCAGCGGCTGCTTTCAAGTCGGCGCACCTTACAGGATTTTTATCAATGTTTTCCTTAATGGCTTTGAAGTCCTGTGGCTCTGCTTTAACGTCACCTATCTGAGTGACATGGGAGATGATTTCAATGTCTTGTGTTTTTAAAAGTTTCTTGGCTATTGCGCCGCCGATTACATGTCCGATGGTGACTCTTCCGCTTCCACGGCCTCCTCCATTGTAGTCGTAGTTGCCGTACTTCATCATCCAACCGTAATCTCCATGGGATGGGCGTGGAGTGTTCTTGAACATTGAATAGTCCTTTGATTTCTGATTCTTGTTAAATACAACGCCGGTTATTGGTGTTCCATCGGTTTTGCCTTCAAATATTCCTGATAGGATTTGAACCTCATCATCCTCTTTTCTTGGAGTGGTTACGCTGCTTGTTCCGGGTTTTCTTTTATCAAGTTCCTTTTGAATGTCTTCAATGCTTAGTTCAAGATTGGCTGGGCATCCGTCAACAATGGCGCCCACTGCCTTTCCGTGACTTGATCCGAATGTTGTTATTTGAAATTTTTCTCCAATTGAATTTGACATTTACTGGCCTCTTTTAGGTAATTGGTGTAATGTTTGTAGTTTAACATTATTATATGTTTAAATTTTGGCAGATGTTCCTGCACTGTTCAAGAGTCAGGCCTGCCTTCAATGTGCCTTTTTCAGTATCTAATGTGAAATCAACTTCATTTTTCACGATTTCTCCTATGAATTCCTTATACTTGCGCAATCCTTCAATATCCTCACTGCCTGCTTCCTTTTTTAACTTTTCAACATCGTCTCCGCATTCGATAAACTTGAATAGTTTCAACAGTCCTTTTTTGCGGGGGGAGAGTCTTTTGACGTCATCATCAGTTGGGTTTTTGAAGCCAAACTGGATTTTGTATGATCCTTCAGAGATGCTTTTTACTTTCAACTCATCAAAATCCCTAGCCAATAAGTGTCCTGTTTCATTGAATTTATAACTTAACTTGTATAAATTATGTATTGTTGCACCGTTTTCTAAGGATTTTCCATTCAGATGCAGGTAAATGTCAGTCAATTCATGGACATACTCTTCTCTTTCTTGAAAAATTATATCATAGACAATTTTCAGGGTCTTGTAGTTTCCAGCATACCCTAATCTTTCGGGGTGCTCTTTAATGTAAGCTTCCATTTTAGTTAATAGATTTTCCATTTTTGTTATTTCTCTATCGTAATCCTCGAGTGTTACGAGTTTAATTGGTTCAAGTTCCATTTCATCACCTAATTTTTTAGTTTCACAATTCCTTTAGGATTTTTTGTTTCTTTATTTCTTCCAAAAATCATAATTAATGTCATTGACTTTAATTCTAAGTAGTCTTCATATTCTTCTTGATATGATTTGGGATATTTGTAAACCATGAATGAATGGCAAGTGTTATATGTTCTTAGAGGCGCGTTATAGATTAAGTCTTCAATAAGTGGTTTATCATCATTTTGATCAATTTTAACACCATCAAATTCGGTGAAAGTGTCAATATCATTTGGATTTTCTTTAGAGGTTACATAACTCCCATCAATCCAATGATTTAGATAGTAAGGGGAGCTTGTTATTTGTTTTATGTGCTCCTTGTAGTATTTCATGATTTCCTGTCGTCTTAATGATTTGTCTTTTGAAAATATTTCCTCAAATTCATCTAGGGTCATTTCATAAACTCCAAAAGGCAGACATCCCTCATCATTGAAACCGTTAAATTTTTTCTTTTGCATATTATCACTTGAAAATTTAACAGGCGCCTGATTGATTATTATCTTTCATTCGGATTATATATAAAGTTTTTTCCAAATATATTCCAAATCTTTCCCAAATTTCTTTAAACTTCATTACATATTGAGTATATTAATTTTACAATATTGTATGATTTTTGTTATCTAAATGTTAAATTTATATTCTTTTAAATTAAAATTAATAATTAAGTGATATTATGGAATTTCCAACTACAAGAATGAGAAGATTAAGGAAAAATGCTAAAATAAGAAATATCGTTCGTGAAACCAAACTTGAAAAAGATGATTTGATCTATCCAATCTATTTTAAGGAAGAACTCACTGGCGATGAGAAAGAGGAAATCTCATCACTCCCCGGGGAATACAGGTATTCCCTGGACAGTGGAGTTGAGTTTGCAAAGAAACTGGAAGCTAAAGGATTGAAATCAATCATTGTATTTGGAATTCCAAAAGAAGAGACAAAGGATGAGATAGCATCACCGGACTACTCCGCAACAGGAATAGTCCAAAAGGCGGTGAGGAGACTTAAAAAGGAAACAGACCTGGTTGTCATAACCGACGTGTGCCTCTGCCAGTACACTTCCCACGGCCACTGCGGAATGATTGCTGAAAACGACGACACTGATGACGGAATAGAAATACTCAACGATGAAACATTGCCATACATTGCCAAGGTTGCAGTTTCACACGCCGAAGCCGGAGCCGATATCGTGGCGCCGTCAGACATGATGGACGGAAGGGTGGGCGCTATCCGGCAGGCCCTTGATGATGAAGGCTACACCAACGTCATGATAATGTCCTATTCAGCGAAATACGCTTCAGCATTCTACGAACCATTCAGGGTAGCGGCATGCTCATCCCCTCATGCAGGTGACAGGAAATCCTACCAGATGGATCCGGCCAATGCAGTTGAGGCAATCCGTGAATGCGAACTCGACGTTATTGAAGGATGCGACTTCCTGATGGTTAAGCCAGCATTGCCTTACCTTGATGTTGTAAGGATGGTTCGTGACGAGTTCATGCTCCCATTGGTTGCATACAACGTCAGCGGAGAATACTCAATGCTCATGGCAGCCATTGAAAAGGGCTACTTGACTGAAAGAGCCATAACCGAGTCATTATTATCCATTAAACGTGCCGGAGCCGATTTAATAATCACCAACTTCGCACCATACCTATTATTGAACGATGTGATAGAATGAATCCTAATGAAATAGCAAAAATCGCCCAGATAGCATCAGCACTTGAAGTGAGCGGATACCCGAAACCAGGCAACGTTCACCGTACACGTGACTATGACGACATGGAGTTTGAGGACTTCATCATAAGTGGCATCGTAATCGGGGACACTATCCGTGAAGCATGCACTGACGTGGATGTTGAAAAACCTGAACTTGGAAAATACATCCTCCAGGCAGTGGCGGAAACCGACAGGTGGATTAAGAACAACACCAACCTTGGAATAGTCATGATGACCACACCCATAGCAGTGGCGGCATCAATCAGCGACTCATTCGATGAAATCCGTGAAAACATCAAACTGTTGATGTCAAACACCAGTGTTGACGATGCCTGTGACTTGTATGATGCAATAAACATTGCGGATGCAGGCGGAATGGGCGACCAGGACGAGTATGATGTTGCAAGCGACAATGCAAAGCAGGAGCTCAGGGACAACAATCAGACAATGTATGATGTATTGAAAATCTCAGCCCCATGGGACATGCTTGCACGCGAAATGACCTCAGACATGCCTGCAGTATTTGAGATAGGCTATCCGACCTATCATGAGCTTAAAGAGACTAAAACCAAAAATGAGGCTTGTCTTTTAACCTTCCTGACTATCCTATCCCATGTTCCGGACACCTTGATTTCAAGGAAATACGGGGATGATGAGGCATTGAAGATATCCATGATGACAAGGGATCTTCTTAAGATGAGGGATTCACCTGATTTCATGGAGACTGTACAGCAATTTGACGATTACCTGTATGAAAACAAGTACAATCCAGGAACCACTGCAGACTTGACTGCAGCATCCATTTTCGTAAGCTATTTGAAATCCAATTTCGAATAGTTTTTCCATTTTTTCTATTTTAATCATTTCAAAGGCCATTTCAGGTTATTTTTGCTTTATTTTTTCATGACTAACAACCGTTAGTTTTAAATACTTTAACTAACAAGTGTTAGTTGATGAGGACTGACAACAAGCAAAAAATTTTTGACATTTCAATAGACCTATTCTCAAGATTCGGCTACAACGGCGTTTCCATCCGCCAAATCGCCTCAAAAGTGGGAATAAAAGAAAGCTCAATATATAATCATTACAATTCCAAGGAGGCGATTCTGGACTCCATCCTAAATTATTATATTGAAAGGATGCTCGCCCAAGACATTCCCCTTGATGATGCAAGCGCAAATCTTGACGTAGGCTTTGATCATTTCTACCAGATGGGGCTCAATGCCTTCGCAATGCAGCTCAAAGACGAGAAAATGTCTAAAATCACCAGGATAATACTGATCGAGTCATATCACAATGAAAGGATAAACGATTTTCTTAAAAAAAGCATTCTGGAAGATGCAATTAAAGGCTGGATAGCCTTATTTGAATTGATGAAATCCAAAAAACTGATTCGCGAGGACGCTGATTCATTGCAGCTGGCGGAATCGTTCTACAAATACGGATTATTCCTATTATATGAGCATTACATTATCAATTTCCCTGAGGATGATGAAATCTTCGTTGAAAGGCTATGTGAAAAGTCAAAGAATCACATTGAGTTGCTGTTCGAATCGGTCAGGAGGGGATGATGCTGAAAATAAGACCTGAATGTGAAAACGATTATGTGGAAGTTGAAAACCTTGTGAGAAACGCCTTTTGGAATGTGTATCGCCCAGGAGCATATGAACATTATATCCTGCATCATTTAAGGAATGATGAGAGATTCATAAAAAAATTGGCATATGTCATAGAATGCGACGGGAAAATCGTGGGCAACATTAATTACTCAATGGGTGTCATAGAATATGATGATGGGAAAATTGATGCGGCAGTTTTAGGCCCGATTGCAGTTCATGAGGATTGTCAAGATAGGGGTTTGGGTTCAAGATTAATCAGATACACTCTGGATTTGGCAAGATAAGAGCAAATCCCCTTTGTTTTCGTCATAGGTGATGAAAACTATTATCACAGGTTCGGATTTGAAAGCGCATCAAATTATAGCATGTTTCTTGAGGGAACAGACACCCATGAGGAGTGCCCTTTTTTCATGATTCGAGTATTTGATGAAAGCAAAGTGAAAAATAAAACAGGCACATTTCACAATCCGGAAGTATTCAATGTCACTCAAGAGGATGTCGATGAGTTTGACAAGGATTTCGAGCATAAGGAAAAGCTCATCCTTGATTCACAATTGAAGGAGCTATGAAAATGAAATATCTTATAATCAACGGTTCACCAAGAAGGAAAAACACATGCAAAATCATAAGGCAGGTCAAAACAAACCTGGATGGCGAGTTTGAACAAATCAACCTGATTGAAATGCAAATCCCATTATGCATCGGATGCTACAACTGCATAGTCAAGGGCGAGGAGTACTGCCCCCATCATGATAAGGTCAAACCCATCGTTGAAAAGATCAGGTCATGCGATGGGCTGATTATTGGTTCTCCGGTTTATGCCATGAACGTCACGGCCCTTCTTAAGAACTTCCTTGACCACACGGCATATCTTTATCACCGTCCCGAATTCTTCACGAAAAAGGCATTGGTGGTGGTGTCAACGGCAGGGGCAGGTCACAAGAAGGTGTCCAAATACATTGACGAGACCCTAAGGCATTGGGGAGTGAATAATGTGTGTAAGATAGCAATGGCATGTGGAGGAAAGGAAACTCTGGAAACAGATGAAATAGATAAGGTTTCCCGTAAATTCAAAAGGGATGTTGAGTCAGGAGACTTACATGGTCCGAAATTCAATGATATAGTCTTTTATAATGTCTGGAGGGCCATGGCGGTTTCGGAAAATCCCATTGAAGTGGATAGGAAATTCTGGATTGAAAATGATTTGATCAATCATGACTTTTCCCCAATGGTTGGGATGAATGTCTTCAAAAGGCTATTCTCCAAGCTAATGTTTTTCATTTTAAGAAGGGTTATGAAGTAATAATGATATATGATTAATCATGAATATGCTTGCGCTTCAACTCAGGCCAGGGGCTTGAATGACATCTGCTATTGAAGCGATTGCTTGACTGCGCAAGGCAAATTGAACTAAACTTGGAGAGTGTTATTATGGTTGATAAGGTTGCACTGGCGCCATGCAACGGCATGAGCGCAAACGGTCTGGTGTCACGCGTTGCGGTAGGGGATTGCAGAAAGCAGAATGATGATGTAATATCAATCTGCATGGGCTCCACCTCCGCCGACATTGAGGGGAGAAATGATGAAATGCTTAGGAAGTATCCGATAGTTGCGGTTAACGGATGTCCCAACACCTGCGTCAACAAGATTCTTGAAAACAAGGGAATTGATGTGTCCGGTACGGTTGCAGTCAATGAAGTTCTAAAGGATTATCAAGTATCTGCAAAAGACCCCTTCAGATTGGATGATGAAGCCGAGGAATGTGTAAGAATAATCACTGAAGAATTGAATAAAACAATAGCTGAACTGTTGTGAATTATTCTTCAACACTTTTTTTACAAAGCCGATCACATTTGCACATGTGTGCTTTTGTGCCGAGTCGCACTTGATAAATTTATATTTATTTTCAACACCAAAACTGTTAATACAAACAGTTAAAACGGTGTTAACATGGAAATAAAAAATGAAAAACACGTAATACTTGAAAACAATCAACAGGAAGACTCAATTTTCCACCAAGTCGATGAACTGATTGGCGAAAACAAGTTGGATGATGCGCTGCTTCTACTGGATTTGATACCTGAAGGCAGTCCGAATTTTGCAAACGCACTATTTGCCAGGTCAATGATACTGACCTTTCTCGACCTGCATGATGAATCAATGGAAACCCTCAACGATTCCTTAACCACACAATTCAGCGAAAACCAACCATTTGACCCGAACGACCCTGAAGACCTCTTCGACATGGGAATCACCAACTTCTACTTCTCAGAATATGAAAAGGCAATCCGCAACTTCGACAAGTCACTGGAGATATTGCCTGACCAGAGCGAAGTCATATACTACAAGGCACTCTCACTTGGATGCATGGGTGAATACGAAAAGGCGATACGGGTAATCGACAGAGCCATTGAGCTCAAGCCTGAAAACAACAACTACTGGAATGACAAGGGTGCATTTTTGAGCGAACTCAACCATGTGGCCGCCGCCCACAAGTGCTTCAACAAGTCCATCCAGCTCAAGGAGGACTCCTACAACTGGTCGAACAAGGCAGTGCTCCACCACAAGTGCAACGACCTTGAAAGGGCATTGGAATGCTATGACAATGCAATGAAGCTCGACCCAGAGGACATCTACCCAGTAATCGGCAAGGCCAAGGTCTACATGGAGCTCAACGATTTCGACAGGGCCGAAGACTACTTTGAACTGGCCGAGCAAATCGACAACACAGACCTCGAGTACCTCACCGAAAGGGGAAAGTACATGATGCTTGCCGGTGACTATAAAAAGGCTGTCAAGCTATTCGACAAGTGCCTGAGGTACAATGATAGGCTGGCGTTCGTTTGGATGTTCAAGTCAATGGCCTTGAATGAGCTCCACCAGGAATACGATGCGGAAAAGTGCGTTGACAGGGCAGTTGAAATCGACCCGGAAATCCTCTCCAAGTTCGAGGAATTCTTCTAAAATGCTATAAGTCATGAACGATATATATTACAATCATGAATATGTGGTTATTAATGCAAGTCCTAGAAAGAGAGGAAACACTCCTAAGGGACAATCTACCGATTCCTGAAGATGAGGACATCATAATGGGAATTGCCCTAGGATATGAATCCAAAGAGCACATCAATACCTATTAATCCCCTAGATTGGATTTGGATGAGATTTTAAAAATCAATTAAACATTTTCTCATTTCAAATTTTGTCACAATTAAGAAAAATTTTCTTTTCTCATTTTTTCACTTTTTTCAACTTCCATCATTATATTTATAAATCAATTTAAACATATATTATTATATTATCAATTAATAGATTATGGTGTTTAAATGAGTGAGGATATTAAAAAAACCATTAGAGAATTACACATCTACGAAAAGAAACTTTTAAAAGAGCTTGAAGCAAATCCAAAGGCAACTCCTGAAGATATAGCTGAAAATGCAGGCATGGACATTAAATCAGTCATGAGTGCTGCAGGATCACTTGCTTCAAAGGACATAATCGAAGTGGACAAGGAAGTCCAGGAAACCTACTCACTGACTGAAGACGGTCTTGAATATGCAGAACACGGTCTTCCGGAAAGAAGAATCCTAAGGGCGCTTGCAGAGAAAAAAGAAATCAGCATGAAGGACTTGTCAGCCGAAACAGGTTTGGATAAGAAAGAGGCAAACATCGCACTCGGATGGCTGCGCCGTAAAAACTGGGCTCAAATAGATAAGGGAGTATTGAACATCACCGATATCGGATTGGACTTTGC
>NZ_CACYJE010000033.1 GCF_902774605.1 uncultured Methanobrevibacter sp. | reverse complement strand
ATCCACGAATTTGTAATGCCTGCATTGGTTCCTCCTCCGGCACCTGCACCCATGCCACGCATCATGTTACCGGAAAAGTCTCCAAAGCCTCTCTGGTTGACATTATTGGAATTGGAGATGACCGCGACCATCCCTTTCTCCGAGAACTTCCCCGTGAAGACATTGGCCTGGTATCTCATGTCACCCTCGGAGGGTTTGCTCCAATCCTGGAGGTCATGTCCTATGCCTGCACTTACATTCCCGACAAGTCCTCCGTTCCTGGCTCCCTGCTTGAGGCTGAGGTCGATGACCGTTTCCTCCTCCCCGTCGTCAATGCCTGTGAATTCAGCCTGCTCGGACTTCTTCTGAAGCACCTTGACTTTCTCTATGACATTGGCCATTGTGAAAGTCTTGCCTGAACCGGTAACACCCAAGAGTGTCTGTTCCCTCACGCCCTCGTTTATGCCTTCGGCTAGTGCATTAATGGCTTTTGGCTGATCACCCAATGGTTTATAGGGTGACTTTAACTTGAATTCCTTCATAATAATCTAGTTTGTAATTGTAATGTTGAAACTAATGTGAGTATAGCTTGGAGAGCAGCATGGAGTCACTTTCTGGTCCCTGACCACCAGCTGGCCGTAACCCTTCAAGTCCTTTTCAAGGTCCCTTATCACGTTCGGTATGACTTCGGTGTTGAATACCTTTAGGGAACCTAGGAAAATGGTTTTGGCAGCCATGTTCATGACTGAAACGCTTTCCACAGTGTCGGGTTCGGAGTATTTCTCCAGAATATTATTTGATTTGTCCACTAGTTCCTGTTTAATTGCTTCTTTATCCATTTTTATTCCTTCACTTCAATATAAGATATCCTTCATCTTTGCCGCTTACAATAATTATATTATTATATATCATTTCTATTATATTTTGTTACTATGCACTGGCTTGAAATGTGAATCTTGAAAAATCAAAAAACCATCCGAATTGTACTGCGATTAACTTGAAAATTCCATCGATTATGACCAATTGTCTTGAAACTTTTTAAAGTAAAACATCAATGTCTAAAACCATTATCTTAATTAAACACAAGATATTACTGTTCATTCAATTTCAGAAAATTATATTAATTGTGAAAATCTAATACATCAATAATATTGAACTATAAAAAAAATATTCAGAGATTTATATGCTTGATAATTTTAAATTAACTGGGGACAACAAGATTAAAATATTGTTTGCAATACTGTTTGTTTTCAATATTCTTCTTTACATCAATATATTTACACATCATTCAGTTCTTAATGAGATTGATATTGATATATTGCATAACATGGGAACAATTTTAGCAGCAATAATCATCCTCAGTTTCATATCAACCAGGCTTCCAAAATTCAAAGAGTATACCTCCGGATCTGTTTATGAAATTGCTTATCTCCTTATTTTTGGACTTTTAAGCATTACAGTCTCATTTTTTAACAAATCCACAAATGGAGAATCAATATGGGGTCCGTTTCTTGAAATGTTTAGGATACTGTCTGTAATATTGATTTTAACATTCCTCGCATCCAAATCAAAAAGCTTTAAGTTAACCTCCTTAGGCAAAGGTTCATGGAAAACACAGGCATGGCAGCTTTTCGTATTCTCAATCCTCGGAATCATTGCATCATATTTCACATTGGACGTTAATGGCGCCCCTGCAAATGCAAGAGGACCACTTGTGGTAATATCCGCATTTTTTGCTGGGCCTTATGTTGGAGTTCCTGTGGGAATCATTTCCGGACTCTGGAGATACACTCTTGGAGGACCAACTGCCATCCCATGTGCCATTTCGACAATTTTAGCGGGATTAATTGGGAGTTTAGTGTACAGGTGGAACGGTAATAAATTCCCATCAATGTCACGTTCCGCAATATTCATGTTTTTATTCAGCGGTTTTGACATGTTCCTAGTCACTGTTTTAACAGCAAATGGAAAAGGGCTGCTTATTGCAAATGCCCTTTATGGTCCTATGACTTTCTCCGCAGTACTTGGAATAATGATATTCAAAATGTTTCTAACTGAAAAAAATGACGAAGAAGATGCACAGGACAGTTTAGAAAGCGATGAGACCAAACCATCCGCCAGTGATGATTTCAATGAAATTAAAATTAAAGAAATTTCAAAAGAGTTAAACGAATATAAAGATAAAGTGGACAAGTTAGAAAAAGAAGTAAATAAATTAAAAAAAGATTAAACCTCCCCGGCCAAACCAGCCGGAGAATCTTTAAGCGAAAGTTAAAACATGGCTTTCAAATGAAAATCGGCAACACTTAAATATTCATGTTCTTTTTTCCATTTAAAGCAAATAACTCTTTATAGAAATCAATGAAAGTATTGACTTCTCAAAAATTATGGAAATTCAGTTGCCTTCCCTCAAAGCATCAGCTATTGCCTTTGCAATGGATACACGTGAAGTGTCGGAGGATAAACTGTTTGTACCGATTATTTTATTAGCACCTGCAGCATAAATTCTTGTTGCACCATTATTGGTCAATATTGGATGTACACAGCATACGTCAACTGATTCGGCACCATACTGTTTTAAAATGTTTATCGCATTGACTATGGTTCCTCCGGTTGCTATTATATCATCAACGATGATTGCATGCATTCCTTTCACCGAATCCACATTGACAGTGTTGTCGCTTTCACTGTCGCATCTGACATCAACTATTTTGGTTTCAACCTTATCAGGTCCGAGACGCACCTTTGTGAGGTAGGTGCAGTCACAACCGATGATTTCGGATATTTCCTGTGCAAAACCGTAAGCCCCCTTATCCGGTGCTATGATCAATGGTTTGGCTCCGCCTTTCCTGAAGAATTTCTTGTCAAGGTATTCTGCAATGGAAGGCATTGCTGAGATGTTTCTTGCCGGAATGTCGAAGAAGTTGAGGACGCATTCCTCATGTATATTGAATGTGATGAATTCATCAGCGCCTGCTGCCTGAATCAGTTCGCAGATGATTTTAGCAGAGACTGTCTCCCCTGGGTTGAAGCGTTTTTCCTGTCTTGCATAACCCATGTATGGAACAACTGCCCTTACCTTTTTAGCACCTAAATCCTTTAGATTGGAAATTATGAACAATAATTCCATTAGGTTTTCGTCTTGAGGATATCCTGTTGACTGTATCACAGTCACTTCGTCTTCAATATCCTCTGTAATTCTCAAATATCTTTCTCCATCTGGAAACTTACGAGTTTCAACATAGCATAATTTTTCACCGAGTTCACGTGCAACATGAGCTGCCAAGTCTTGAGAAGCTGAACCGCCTATAATCACTATTATCACCAAAATATTTTATGGAATTATATTTGTCAGTGATGATTAAAAAGGTTAAGTATTAATATGTAAAGTTTTATAAAAAAATAATTATGAACAAATTACATGCTATCTTATTAGCCATTGTAGCAATAATGGTCATATTTTTGGCTGCAACCATTGTCAGCCCGATAATAATTGTTGCTGAGGATTCAACTGAGGATGCTAGTATAGACATGGCGGCCAAGTTTTCCCTAAGTGGATTTGATTGGGTGTATCCAGGAAGTTCAGTGAATGCTGAAGGCCAGACCTTGCATAATGTGCATATGAACCATCCTGAAGATCCATACGGCGCTGCACGTGACATTATAACATATTCATACGGTTACACTCCTCACATTTTCGTCAGAGTGAACAATGATGCCGCACAAGCCATTTTCGGAGCAAGCATCGTTGATGACATTCGTGCAAACGACGGTTATTACGGCTATGCAGGTAACGATAAGGTGTCCGGATCCATGTCCCGTGGGGATGCAATGGATACAGCAATGATTAACAATGGAGTAAATATTTTTGAAATCCCACTACAAGTTCTGATGGGAAACATAAGATTCATCCTTGTGTGAATCTACACTTTTTCTTTTTTTAATGAAGCATTACGTAAAATGAGAGTCCAACACCGATTAAGGATATTACCAGTTGGATTATTCCGTGTTTTCTGATTGTAGGGTGTCTTGACTGGACCAGATAGAACGGCAGGAAAAATCCGAAAAATGTGAATGCCGCCATCCGAGTGTTTTTGGCGATGATACCAACAATAAAACCGCTCCATGACAGGAATATAGTAATGATGTAAGATATTACTATCGCCTTCTTGTTGATTTGAACATCTTCAGGCTTAAAAACGATGAAGTTTTTAGGCTGCACGCCTTCAATCAATGGATTGCCGCATTTAGCGCAAAAGTCATAATCATCCTGATTTACAAATCCGCATTTTTCACATTGTCTAGTCATTGTTTAAAATTAACATTTCCTGATATAAATTATTTTTCCAATATCATTGCGATTTCACGAAAGACCCTGTTGGTGTAGTCAATGTTGTTGAGTTCAGTGAAATACTCAAAGCCCAGCTTTTCCAATACCCTTTTTGATGCCAAGTTCTCCTTTTTATATGATGCAAAGATTCTTTGAATGTTTAGATCTTCAAAAGCACGTTTAATTAATATTATGCATGCTTGTGTGGCATAGCCGTTGCCCTGATATTCCTCAGCCACCCAGTAGCCGAGTTCAGCCGAGCCCTCACCCCACCAGTGATTTCCGTCAGGGTGAATCAGCAGCTCCGCACATCCAATCGGAACATCATCCTTAACAATTGCATAGCATTCCGGTCTGCAGAACAATGTTTTTATGATGTTCAAGCTGTATTCAACGCTTTCATGTGGAGGCCAGCCTGCAATCGGGCCAACATTCGGGTTTTTCGCAAAATGGTACAGGCATCGTGCATCGGATTCCATCCAATGCCTCAATCTTATTTCACTCATCGATATTGAATATGTCGTTAATAGTAATTAAAAATAGACACAATTAATTATCATAACCTCACATACATATTTACATGAAAGTTAAAGACGGAATGACTGGTTTAATTGTTGGCGATGCCCTTGGGGTTCCTGTTGAGTTCACATCAAGGCATGAGCTTGAAGAGCATCCCGTAACACGTATGGAGGGTTATGGAACCCATCATCAGCCTAATGGAACCTGGTCTGATGATTCAGCAATGGCAATTGCCACAATGCACAGTATCATTCAAAAACAGGGAATAGACTATGAGGACATGATGGACAAGTTCGCCGACTGGCTTTACAATGCCAAGTACATGCAGGGAAATGACACTTTTGATTGTGGAATCACAACATCCACTGCAATAAACAATTACAGATATAATAATCGCCCTCCTTTGGAATGCGGATGCAGGGGAGATAGGGATAACGGTAACGGTTCCCTTATGAGGATTTTGCCTTTGGCGTTCATCAAGGACATTGACTATGAAACAATCGAGAATGTTTCAGCCCTGACCCATGCACATGAACGGTCAAGGATCGCATGCGTTTTATATGTTGAAATGGCAAGGTCAATGCTTGAAAATGAGGACTTGACAATGGAAGAGCATATCAATTTGGCCTGCGACAAGATCAAGGAATATTATAAGGATTCACCTGAGCTTGAGCACTTTGAAAGAATATTCAACAATGATTTGGATGACCTCAGCGGCAAGGGATATGTGATTTATACCTTCGAGGTCGTTGTCCATTGCCTCCTGACAACCGACAGCTTCAGGGATGCCGTCCTGAAGGCGGTCAACATTGGCGGTGACACCGACACCAATGCGGCCATCTGCGGAGGATTGGCAGGAATATTTTACGGATATGATGCAATACCTGTAGATTGGATTGGTCAAATTTATAGGATTGGTGAAGTGCATTCATTATGTGAAAGATACGAGGCGTTTTGTGATGAATCTTAGCGAAACCATCAAGAATATCAGGGCTACATGCAATAATTATATAGACCCTGACCTTTTCGCATTCATCATTTATGATGACAACCACATGGGGACAAACAATATCCTTGAAATTGAAGGATACGGCATCGGCGATGATGACACCTACGAGGAAAGGCTTGTGAAAATCCATGAAAAGGAAAACATCTACCTACCACTGGGAATGATGACATTCATGCCAATCCTTAACGAATGCGACATATTCTCGGTTGACGACTATAACCTGCAGCTAACCCCCGAGGAATTCAAGCTATACGGCGATGAGCAGGAAAGACTGTTCGGAATATTGGTCAAAAAAGGCTCAGACGAATATCTCATCGGCAAATCCGACACATGCAACTGCAGCATGGACTCATCATTCGAAGAATTGGAAAAAACAGAATCTGAATTCTACAGTACAATAGAAAAAATAGTAAAAGAAAAAATAATAGATTAATCCAACTTAATGAGTAGTTGGATTATTAATATTTGTTTGTGGAACCTTTTCCACAACCTTAGAACCAAGATCTTTCATTTTAGCAATCAGCTTATCCTTATTGGAACCGCTGATTAATATATTTTCTAAAACATCACTTAAAGTCTCGGTTGGAATGATTTCAATCATGTCCTCGTATTTCTTCTCAATCATAACATCCTTCATGTTTGATTTAGGAATCAATACCTTCTTCATTCCAGCTTCAGCGGCAGCCTCGATTTTAGCGGTTGCACCACCAATTGGCATTACATCTCCACGCACGTTAAGTGAACCGGTCAATGCAACAGTCTGGTCGATTGGAATTTCCTCAATAGCAGAAATAACTGCTGTTGCAATACTTACACTAGCGGAATCCCCTTCAACACCATCATAGGTTTGTATGAACTGAATATGAATGTCATAGTTGGAAATGTCCTTGTTAGTGTATTTCTTGATTAGCGCACTTACGTTCTGCACGGATTCCTGAGCGATTTCACCAAGCTTACCGGTAGCGATTATTTGACCACCGTTCTTGGATTGTGTAGGCGCTGCCTCTGCTGCGATTGGTGAAACTATACCGCTTCTGTCACCGATTACTGCAAGACCGTTGATGAGACCGACTCTTCCACCTTCTGCTGACACCATACTGTAGTCTTTTCTTTGCATGATTGACCTGTCGGCGATTTGCTGTTCAAGGGTTCTTGCGAATCTCTTAGCTTCAAACACATGCTCTGCAGTTACAAGATCTGCTCCTTTTTCAATGGCAACGTCTCCTGCAGACCTGACTAATCCTCCAAGGTCACGTAATCTTAAGGTTAATGCGTTTTGCTTTCCGGACCTTCTTTTTGCTTCCATGATGATTTCATCCAATGCATCCGGTGCAAAGTGAGGGATTCTTCCATCGTTTTTAACTTCCTGAGCTACGAACTGAACGAGCTTTTCCCTGTTTTCAGTTGTGTCATCCATGTAGTCCTTCATGAATACTTCGTAACCGTATCCCCTGATTCTGGACCTCATTGCAATGTGCATTCCCTCAAGAACCTGAAGGTTTCCTGATGCCACAAGAACGAAATCGCATGGCACGGCTTGGGACCTTACCATTGCACCACTTGAGTTTTCGCTCTGTCCGGTGATTGCATATTGCTTTTCCTGCATTGCAGACAAGAGTTCCTGTTGGGTTTTCATGCTCATTGTACCGATTTCGTCAATGTAGAGCACTCCCTTGTTTGCCTTGTGAATCATTCCCGCTTCCACACGTTCGTGTGCAGGTGTGCCTAATCCTCCGGATTGGTATGGGTCGTGACGCACATCACCTAAGAGTGCTCCTGCGTGTGCTCCGGTCGCATCCATGAATGGTGCGAATCTGGACTCTTCATTGTTCACCAATAGTTTCGGTGACATGTTGTTGGATTTTGGCTTGATTTGTATTGATATCAATAAGATTAATGCAGCTGCAATTATTGATTCCAGCAGTCTTCCATACATGAATCCGATTACTAGAATTCCTCCTATTGCAAACATGGTTATAATGGTTTTTCTTTCCTCATGTCCTTTAGCTGAGCCTTTGGTTGCTCTGACTATCTTTTTACCTTCCCCTGCCGGGACTGATCTTACTAATGGGTGGTTGTTGTCTTCCATATTAGGATATACTAAAATATCTTGAAGGACTTCATGCGGTAATATTTGTGCCATCCCTTTTGCAAGCATTGATTTTCCAACACCCGGATCACCAATGAGCAAGACATTTCTTCTTTGTTTTGCGGCCTTTTTAATTGTTTCAATGGATTCTTCGTGTCCAATAACCTGGTCAATTAATAAAGGTGGCACTTCAATATCTTGTGAGCTTTTAATATTATCGTAATCTAACATAGGTTTGGTTTCTTCACTTTCGCCAGTTTGCGCAACTTCTGGTTCAAGGATTACATCATTAGTAGAATCTTCGATTGATTCCTGTTCTTCAAATTTCATTAACAAACCTCACTTCTAATATAATTTATCATTAAACAGTTTACTTTAATATACTATATAAATATTATTAAATTCACTATATATAAAAAGTTTTCTATTTTAGTAAATAAAGGTAAGTAAAACAGTGTTAACATTTACATGAACTAAAAACGAACAATATAAATATTCATATCAAACATATTTAAATTAATTTAAAATAATAATTTAATAAAAAAAATAAGAATAAATAAAGCATATTAAAAAAAATAAAAATATAGAAAAAAATAGACAATAATATATACTATAATTTACTAAATAGAATATTACAAGATAAAATTACAATAATTTATTCTTGTTAATCGAGTTTGTTGTATGGATATGTCAAAATCAGTTTTTATATTAGTATTAGATATTATTGAAAACCCCAAATATATGATAATCCATACTTCAAATGAGATTAAATCAAACTCATTTTTAAATTATTTATACGATTAATTCAATATAATTTATACATGACAAACTGTATCATGGTTCAAGGAACATCATCAAACGCTGGAAAAAGCATGCTAGTAGCGGCACTATGCAGAATATATAAAAACAGGGGCTACAAGGTGGCACCGTTCAAATCACAGAACATGTCCCTGAACTCCTACACTACAAGGGAAAACGGCGAGATAGGAATCGCCCAGATGCTGCAGGCAGAAGCCGCAATGATTGAGCCAAGCATACACATGAATCCAGTACTACTGAAACCTAAAGGGGATTTCACATCCAACGTAATCATACAGGGAAAATCCATTGGAGACATGAACTTCTACGATTACCAGCACAAATACCATGATACCGCATTCAATGCCATAAAGGACAGCTTCAAGAAACTATCTGCGGAGTATGATGTTATAATCATTGAAGGAGCAGGCTCTCCCGCTGAAATCAACATGCGCGACCAGGACATAGCGAACATGGAAATCGCACACCTCGCCGATGCAAATGTGATACTGATTGCAGACATTGAAATGGGAGGGGTTTTCGCAGCAATCGCCGGAACATATGTCCTTCTTGACGATTACGACAGGTCACGTCTAAAGGCAACCGTGATCAATAAGTTCAGAGGAAACCTGGACATATTGAAACCCGGCCTCGACAGGATTGAGGAAATAACCGGCGAACCAGTCCTAGGAGTTCTGCCATATGATGAAACATTGAGGCTGCCCGAGGAGGATTCCGCCTCCCTGACAACACACGTCTTTGCAGAAGACAAGGACCTCACAATCGGAGTCATAAGACTGCCCAAAATAGCCAACTTCACAGACATTGACCCCTTCGAGTATGAAGAGGATGTGGCACTTAAAATGATTGGTGTCAATGATGATATAGGTGAGGTTGACGCAATCCTGATACCTGGAACACGTAATTCAACAGAGGACATGTACGCTTTAAAGGAAAGCGGATTGGCCGATAAGATCATTGAAAAATCAAAAGAAGTGCCAATAGTGGGAATCTGTGGAGGATTGCAGATTCTAGGCAACGTAATCCATGATGATGAAAAGCGCGAATCAAAACATGGAACAATTGAAGGACTAGGGCTTCTCGACATTGAATCCAGCTTTTCAAGAGCAGATAAAATCGTGACACAGTCAACCGCAACAATACCGGAGGATATTGATGGAATCGCCGGCGAAATCTTTAAGAACATTGCAGGTGAGGAAGTGACCGGTTATGAAATCCACGAGGGAACAACAGAGCTAATCTCATCATCCAACTTATTAAACATTAAGAAAGGACAGGGAAACAACGATGACGGTGAAATCGACGGTGCAAGCAACGGCAATGCATTTGCAACCTACTTCCATGGAATATTCCACAACTACAATTTCAGAAGGGAATTCCTAAACTACCTAAGAGTTAAAAAAGGCCTTGAAGCGAAACATGGCGAGGATCCTTATGAAACTCAAAAAGACTATTCATTGAACCGGTTGGCTGAAATCGTTGAAGAAAACCTTGATATGGACATTATAGACAAGTTACTGTTTTCATGAAAGCATACCCTCAATGGTCTTTAAACTGTCACATTGAACCATTACCAGATTATTGCCCTTAACATAATTGAAATAGTATCTTGGATGGGAATTTTTAACAAGGCCAGTTGATGTTGTGACTTTTGAAGTTTTAAAGAGGCCTTCAACGCCATTTATTGATTTATTTGCAAATGTTCCATCATCCAAATCATTCAAGTCAATACTGCCATCCAATTCGAACACTGCAATATCCAACAGCAAAATCTCGTTTTGCCTGAAGGATTTCTGATGCCTGTCCACAACATGACTGGAGATACTGTCTGGAAGATTGATTTTCTGATGGTCATCATCCTCGAAAAATCCGGCAGTAACTGTAAAATTCATATTACCCATTTCAACGTTTTTAGGTGATGGAGTTTGATATTTGGAGCCTCCATAGTGTTCAGGGGCACCCTCATAAGCCATGACAAGAATTATAAGAGACAATAAGAAAAAAGTAACTGCAAAAATCGTTCTTTTATCCATATTACTTCTTTTAACTTTAGAATATTTAAATCTTGTTTTTAGTGTGCTTAGCCCATACCTTCTCATTGTCGCTGGCTGAAACCTTATTGTCAGCCATCACGCCAACAAGCTCATGAGCGACATAAGGCTCCTCAAGATAGCGGATGTCATCACTTGTCAATGTCAAATCCACTGAATTGACGGCGCCTTCAACGTGATGAGGCTTTGTTGCGCCTACAATTGGAGATGTGACCTTTGTTAAAAGCCATGCCAGTGACACTTCAGTCATGGTGACATCATGACTTTCAGCCAATTCATTTACCCTCTTGATGATTTCCGCATCCTTATCCTCTGTTGACTGATACTTCAATTTAGCGTAGAAGTCCTCATTTAATCGTTTAGAGTCTTCTCCAGGAAGCCTTGAGAGTCTTCCGGAGGCAAGGGCACTGTAAGGTGTTGTTGCAATATTGTCCGCCTTGCATAATGGAATCATCTCACGTTCCTCTTCCCTGAAAATCAGGTTGTAGTGGCCTTGGATTGAAACGAACTTGCTGAATCCTTCGGCATCAGCCAATGCGTTTGCCTTTGCAAGCTGCCAGGCAAAGCAGTTTGAAATGCCAATGTATTTAACCTTTCCCTCTTCAACAACCTCGTTGAGGCCTTCAAGTATATCATATATTGGTGTGTTGTAGTCCCACATATGGTAGATGTACAGGTCAATATAGTCCAGTCCGAGATTGCTTAGGCTTTTCTCAACCATGTCATGGATGTGCTGCTGGCCGGTGATGTTGTTTTTGATTTCCTCTTCAGTTCTCGGCAGGAACTTGGTTGCAACAACCACATCCTCACGATTGGCATTCTCGCGGATTGCCTTTCCAACGTACTGTTCGGAAGTTCCGTTTTGATAGCCGATGGCAGTGTCATAGAAATTAATCCCCTTGTCCAACCCATTGGTGATTATCTCAATCGATTCGGCTTCAGGCAGTGTCCATGTGTGCATGCCGTTTTCAGGGTCTCCGAATCCCATGCAGCCCATGCATACTCTACTTACATTTAATTTTGAGTTTCCAAGTTTAGTGTATTTCATATTTAAACCTCTATCATCTTCAATATTAGTATTGTGGTATTGTGGAGTTTTCCGAAGAATCTCAGTTGTTTGATTGGACATGCAATAATCAGTCCAAGTCATTCCAGGCAATGAAAAAAAATAGAATACAATTCCACTATTTATTGTTTAAAATCAAGATTATATAAAAATATAAGAAAAAGAAAAAGAGATTATTTAATCTCTTTTTCCCAGATTATGATGGTGTTGACATTTGCTTTATCGGCTAACTCTTCCATTGTTTTTATCTCATCATCACTCAATTCGATTTCAACCGCTTCAGCCGCATCCTCCACGTGATGGACTTTAGTTGCGCCGATGATTGGGAGAGTGCCTTTTGCAACTGCCCAAGCGATTGGCAATTGTGCAACCTTTGCATCATGCGCCTCGGCGATTTCTGCTATTGCCTTGTTGAGCTCTTCGATTTCAGCCAAGCCGTCGCCGTATGCGTTTGCACGGTCGGATCCTTCTGGGAACGGGTGGGCAGTATCGTATTTGCCTGACAATGCTCCTTGCTCCAATACCATGTATGAGAAAAAGATTATGTCATTTTCCTTACAGTATTCAAGATCCTGAGTCTTCTGATGAGCGGTTGAGTAGACTGTAGTGGTTCTGCACTGCACCGAGTTTCAAACCTGCTTCTTTTTAAACAGACAATCTCATTTAAATTAATCTTGCGAGCATCTGACAAAAACTCTCATAATTCAAAATTGAAGCTCACAGTTGTAAACTTCATGCCGCTGTCTCTGATTTTTTTAGATTTTATTTCAACCTTACCGTAGTTCTTTAAGAAAGAATTGATTTCTCTTGAGACAGAATCGTAATTTCTTCTATCATAAACCCTGTAATTTCCCATGAATTTGACTGTTTCATTTTTATTCAGGACATTTACCTTGTCCAATCTGAAGGATTCTCCATTTTTCTCCAAAACGGAGTTTATTTTCTCAACAATTTCCTTTTTGATTTTTTCTTTTTCTTCAACACTAATCATAATAGCCTCTCCTAGGGGTTTAGGATGTTTAATCAGGTTAAAAAGTAGATTAAACCTTATTTATTAAATATATATTATAGTTTCATTATTTTTATAATTTATGAAGATGCAATACTAACTAACAAAACCCTGAAAATTACTATAAGCCAAATAAACAGATTTAATCAACAATATCAGAAAATTTAACAAAATATAATATACTAGACAAATATAATAGTATTGTTAAGTTAGAGTGAGGAAAACAACATGACTGAAAAGAGCAATATGACCATTATCGGAGGAACAAGAGGACTGGGCAGATGGATAGCCGAACACTTGAATAATGAGTTCAACATCACAATCACAAGCCGCAACAAGGCTTCAGGACTTGAAGTTGCAAGGGAATTGAATGTTGAGTATAAAAATGACAACATTGAAGCGATACAGGATGCAGACATTGTCATTTTCAGCGTGCCGATAGAGCATATTGCTGAAACCATTAAGGAAGTGGCTCCCCATGCGAGGGAAGGTTCCCTGTTGATGGATGTGTGCAGCATCAAAACAGAAGCTGCCGAAGCCTTAAATAGATATGCTCCAAAGAATGTGGAAATACTGCCTTGCCATCCTATGTTCGGGCCAAGGGTTCCTACAATCGAAAGACAGATTATCGTTTTGACCCCTGTTGAAAACAGACCAAAGAATTGGTTCGAGCGCGTGGAAAACTATTTGAAAAAGGCAGAGTGTGAAGTTGTCGTGACCACTCCCGAAGAGCATGACAAGTACATGAGCATAGTCCAAGGTCTGACCCATTTCTCATTCATCACATTAGCTTCAACAATAAGAAAGCTCCACATCAACGTTGAAAAGTCAAGGTCATTTTCAAGCCCTGTTTATAGCCTGATGCTTGATATGGTCAGTCGTGTAGTATATCAAAACCCTCACCTTTACTATTCAATACAGAAAAACAATAAGGAAACTACACATGCAAGGGAAGCATTGATTAAAGAGGGAGTGTACCTGTCTAAATTGATTGAAGATGGAAATGAAGACGACTTCGTGAAAAATATTGTGGACTCCTCTGACCATTTGGATGACCGTGAAGAGGCATTGATTCGCTCAGACAGGGCAATAGGAATGCTCAGCCAAAAGGCCAATGTCCTTACAAAATCAATAGGCAATGAAGTTGGCTTGAAAGACCTGTATTCCCAAGACATTCATGTGGGCATTGTAAAAAAGGTCACTTCAAAATATGTGATGCTGGAAAACGATGAGGAAATCTCATTAAAAATCTCCAATGTTGACATACTGTCTGCAAAAGATGTCTTTGAATGGAAGAGAAACAATCTTAAACTTGAAAAATTCAATCTATCTGTCGAGCTGCCTTCAAGTTGCGATGAGAAATACCTCATTAAAATGTTTGAACATATTGATGGAGTCATTGATGTTGAAATAGCTGAAATTGAGCAAATCAGCGATTCCTTGTCAAATTTCACGTTTAAATACACAACATTCAAAAAGGAAGACAAGGAGTATGTTGAAGAGTATGTTAAGGGGATTGGTGGACAAATCAACTAATTTTCTCTAAAAGGCATTATTCCCACTGTTTAACTCTTCAGATTTGCATCTGTCCCATTGAGGATTGTAGATTCAAAGCATGGCTTAAATCTAACCCTCAACTATATCCTTTTTATTTTTTATAAACAGTATTGTTATTATCAAAAGAATTGCTGTTATTATTATCATCATCAAAGATGTCATGCTAAATGAGTTGACTGAAAACTGATTATGGGTAATGTTTCCGTTTGCCAGTATCTGCATTATCACCACTGTAACAGATGAACCGATTGCACCTATAACCTGCCTTGCAGTGTTGTTGATTGCAGTTGCATCCTCAGCTTCATCTGCAACAACACTCATTGCCCATGTGATTGAAGGTGAAAGACCAAGTCCGCAACCTATTCCCCTAATCAACTGAGTAATCAAGAGATATTCAAAACTTGAATTCATGTTATATGTCATCATTGCTGCAAATCCGATGATATTCAAAACTGATGAAGCTATTAAAACAGGCTTTATTCCAATCTTATCCGCCATTATAGGACTTATGAAATTGAACACTATCATGATTATTGCTGCCGGGAACAATATAAGTCCTGATTCAGTTGGAGAGTAATATGCCACACTTTGAACAAACAACGGCACCATCACATTGATTCCGCACATCATAAAGTAGAGCAGTGCCGCAAAAACAGTACCATATACAAAATACTTGTTTTTAAGCACATTCAAGTTTATCAAAGGCTTTTCAATATTATTTTGACGTCTGACGAATATCACCAATGAGATAACTCCAATAACTATCGGCAAGATTACATGAGTCAAGCTGAAGGAATATTCCGCGATGTTTGAAAACCCTATCATCAAACCTGCACAGAAAAGTATCGACAGTATCAAAGATGTGAAATCCAATGGATAATCCTGGGTTTCAAGTTCAAAGTTTGCAAACAGCAGCGCTAAAACTAAGATTGCAAAAGTTGTTATCGCCAAGAATTCAAAAATGACTCTCCAGTTATACAGGTCAATTATGATTCCACCCATGGTAGGTCCCATTGCAGGGACGATTCCGACAAGAAACCCCATCAATCCCATGAAAAATCCCCATTTTTCCTCGGGCATTATTCTGAAAATCAATATCTGACCGATTGGCATTAGAATGCCTGTTCCCATAGCTTCCATGATTCTTCCAATAATCAACAGTTCAAAGCTTGTCGATAAAAAACAAATCACAGATCCGATTATGAATAAGATGAGTGAGGTTGTAAGTATTGTTTTGATTTTGAATCTTTTTGTGATGTATGCTGTTGGTGGAATCATCACTCCAAGCACTAATAGAAAAACAGAGTATGTCCATTGCACCGTTGCAGAAGATATTGAAAAATCAGCCATATAATATGGCAAACTTGTTGTTACAATGCTTTGTGATATCAAAGTAACTGCAGACGCCATTATGAGTATAATTAATGTTATTAATCCATTTTTGTTTTCAAATTCCATAATCGATTTTTCCTTATTTTAATGTCTAAACAATATTTATTTAATTTTTATTTTAAATAATTTATACATAATTTTTTTATAATTTAATTTTAAATATAGAAATAATGATTAGTTTTATTGTTTGTTCTGTAGCATTGATTGCATCATACTTTATTTATGGAAAATATATTGAACGCATTTCAGGCGTGGATGAAACCCGCCAAACACCTGCATTTAGATTGCAGGATGGTGTCGATTACGTACCAATGCCTAAAATGAAAAATCTTTTAGTTCATTTTTTAAATATTGCAGGTTTAGGCCCCATCTTTGGAGCTATTCAAGGAGCATTGTTTGGTCCCGCAGCATTCCTATGGATCACATTAGGTACAATTTTCATTGGTGCAGTCCATGATTTCTTTTCAGGATACATGTCCGTTCGAGATGACGGATTGACAATGCCACAAATTGTTTCAAAGTATCTGGGAAGCAATATCCAAAAAATCATGGCAATCGTCATTATAGCTACTGGAATTCTTGTTGCAACAACTTTTGCAAAAGGAGCTGCAGATCTGCTCAGCAACCTAACCGGTATCAACATAGTTATCTGGACAACTATAATATTCATTTACTTTTTAATTGCAACAGTATTTCCGATTGATAAAATCATTGGAAAAGCATATCCTGTTTTTGGAGCATTATTGCTGATTATGGTCGTGGTGATTACAGGAGCATTGATTTTGAATCCCACATACTCAATTCCCGAGTTTACAACACAGGGATTATATCTGACTGAAAAAAGCATTTTTCCTTATTTATTTGTAACAATTGCATGTGGAGCAATTTCAGGTTTTCATGCAACCCAATCACCAATTGTTGCAAGATGCATTGAAAATGAAAAGGATGCAAGGCCCGTGTTTTTCGGTTCAATGGTTATAGAAGGCCTGGTTGCACTTTGCTGGGCGGCAGTTGCAATGGCATTCTTCAATGGCCAACCGCAACTGGCTGTAATCTATGGTGCGACACCTTCACTCGCTGTCCACCAGATAGCGCAAACATTAGTCGGACCAGTCGGTTTGATTTTAACAATTGTAGGAGTCGTGATTTGTCCGATTACCTCTGGAGACACTTCACTTAGAAGCTCAAGAATAACAATCGCCGATGAACTCGGCCTCAATCATGAAAAACTGATCCCAAGACTAAAAACAACAATCCCCGTGTTTTTAATTGCTTATGGATTGACATTTGTTGATTTCAGCTTAATCTGGAGATATTTTGCATGGTCCCAGCTGATTGTCTCCACAATTGTATTGTATGCCGCAACTGTTTATCTGATTAAAAAAGAAAAGCTGTACATTATTACATTGATTCCTGCAATATTTTGTACTTTAATTGCATTCGCATATATACTGCAAGCCCCTGAAGGTTTAAGATTGCCTTCAATGACAGTAAATATTATTTCAATCATTGCAACTGCGATTACAGGAGCCGCATTTCTTAAAAAATTCAAATAACATCAAAATGTAATACCAATTAACCTTTTTTCACCAATATCAACCATCAACCCCTCTTTAATCTCATCCACAATGTCTTATTGTATTCATGATACAATATCCCAACAAAAAACTAGTGAAAATTCAAACCCGCACGTTTTTTGAAAGTTACAACTAAAAGTATAATCTTTTAACACATGGGTGTCCGTCAAAATTAATTTTTGAATTTTTGCTAAAATATGCAAAATTTTTTATAATTGAATATCAAAATAATGAATAATGATTAGTTTTATTATTTGTTTTGTAACATTGATTGCATCATACTTTATTTATGGAAAATATATTGAACGCATTTCAGGCGTGGATGAAACTCAGCAAACACCTGCATTTAAATTGCAGGATGGCATCGATTACATACCCATGCCTAGACTTAAGAATTTTTTAGTTCATTTTTTAAATATTGCAGGTTTAGGCCCCATATTTGGAGCTATTCAAGGAGCATTGTTTGGTCCCGCAGCATTCCTATGGATCACATTAGGTACAATTTTTGTTGGTGCAGTCCATGACTTCTTTTCAGGGTATATGTCCCTTCACAATGACGGATTGACAATGCCACAAATTGTTTCAAAGTATTTGGGAAACAACGTCCAAAAGTTCATGGCAGCCATCATTATAATTGGAGGACCTCTTGTTGCAGCAACTTTTTCAAAGGGAGCTGCCGATTTACTCTTCGGCCTAACCCATATTGACATTACTATCTGGATAACAATAATATTCATTTATTTCCTGATTGCAACAGTGTTCCCTATTGATAAAATCATTGGGAAAGTATATCCTATTTTTGGAGCATTATTGCTGATTATGGTCGTGCTGATTACAGGAGCATTGATTTTAAATCCTGCATACCCAATTCCTGAGTTTACCACACAGGGATTGTACCTGACCGACAAGAGCATTTTCCCATACCTATTTATCACCATCGCATGCGGAGCGATTTCAGGTTTTCATGCATCCCAATCACCAATTGTTGCAAGATGCATTGAGAATGAAAAGGATGCAAGACCCGTGTTTTTCGGTTCAATGGTTATAGAAGGTCTAGTTGCACTTTGCTGGGCGGCAGTTGCAATGGCATTCTTCCATGGCCAGCCACAACTGGCCGTACTCTATGGTGCATCACCGTCAATAGCAGTCAATCAAATAGCGCAAACATTAGTTGGGCCAATTGGTGTAATCTTAACAATAATTGGAGTCGTTGTCTGTCCGATTACCACTGGGGACACCTCACTTAGAAGCTCAAGAATAACAATTGCCGATGAACTCGGCCTCAATAATGAAAAACTGACTTCAAGACTAAAAACAACAATTCCATTGTTTATATTTGGTTTTGCATTGACATTTGTTGATTTCAGTTTAATCTGGAGATATTTTGCATGGACTCAACTGATCTTGGCTACAATAGTATTATATACCATTAGCGTTTATCTGATTAAAAATGAAAAACCCTACATTATCGGATTTATTCCTGCAGTCTTTTGTACTTCAATTGCATTCGCATATATACTCCAGGCCCCTGAAGGTTTATCATTGCATTCAATGATTGCCAATGTAATTTCAATCATTGCAACGGTCATTATAGCAGGAGCCTTTCTTAAAAAGTACAAGTGGCATTAACTACAAATTTGCATAATCCTCAATAGAGAATCATGATTATGCAACTTTTAATTATTTTTAACAAGTTTTAATCACCTATACTCATTAACTGGAAGCCATACACTACCAACTTTTTTTACATTCAATCCCTAAATCATTGCATTAGTTACTGAAAAGTTACTTAGTTACTTAACAGTTACAAAAAGGCTTTATATACCTTAAAATAAACTATAAACAACAAACTATTAGGAGAATTAAAAAATGAGCGAAGTAATAAATTTTTTAACTGAAAACCCATTAATATATTTAGCAACCAGCGGACTAGACGGAAACGCAAAAGTAAGACCAATCCTATTCTACTTTGAAGAGAACGGAAAACCATACTTCTGCACTGCAAACACCAAACCAATGTTCAAGGAACTTGATGCAAACCCTAACTGTGAAATCGTTGTAGCAACTCCGGAATTTGCATGGTTAAGAATTGCCGGTAAAGTAGAATTCACTGACGATCTTGACTTAAAACAGAAAGTGATTGATTCCAACGAACTCGTGAAAACCTTATACGAAACCGCAGACAACCCAACATTTGAAGTGTTCACAGTAACCGGTAAGG
>NZ_CACYJE010000032.1 GCF_902774605.1 uncultured Methanobrevibacter sp. | reverse complement strand
ATTTATTGTTTTCAATCAATGCAGCGTTTGATGCTTGAACCCTTATTGCTTGGTCGAAATCAGTGAAACTGCAGTCTTTTACAGTGGTATTGGTTGCGCCTTGTGCACGTATTGCCACACCATTGGTGGAACCGCCATAGGTTAGATTATTTTTAGGGTGAGTGTCAATGAACACCAAGTCTTGGAAAACTATATTTTTACTTTTGACAACGAACATTGCAGTGTTCTTTCCACTGTCCCCGTGGCCTTTTATAACAGTTGTACCATTACCTTTTATTAAAAGATTATCCTTAGAAATTGTGATTGTCTTATTTCCAAAATCATATTCGGCATGATTACTTAAATCTACAGTGTCTCCTTCATTAGCGTTATTAATGGCAGTATCTATAGCATCTACAGTATTGTTGGTTGGTTGCTGAACTTCAGATAACACTTCTACTGAATCGTCAGCGGATAGGATATCATCACTAGCCACTTCATCAACATCCTCTGCAGCGGAAACAGCACTTAAAGATATTGCCATTAAAACAACTAAAAGAAAAGAAATTAATATCTTCTTGTTATTCATGATTTTTCTCCTTTTAATATTTTTGTCGATAAAACACTAATATAAAACTTAATTGGATTTACTGGAAATTATTCTATATTAGTGTTAATATTTATTATCGATATATAATATAAACATTATCATTTATCGATGAAAATAAAAAACTAATAAATTTATTTTAAATTAATAAAAAAAATTAAATTTAATATGAAATAACTTTATACTGATTAATTAATAATTAATAGAAAAATTAAGAAATTAAAATAATTATTATAAAAAAATAATTAATATAATTAATAATTTTTAATATGAATTTATTTACAATTCGATTGCCATAATCATATGATATGAATATAATTATATATTGTAGAAAAAATAAAAAGCATATTACAAAAACCAAAAGGGAGGTGAAAAAATCCGATTGAAACATGCATTATTCATAACATCCATTCTAACGATTTTAATATTTGCAAGTGCAGTTAATGCAACTGAAACTTTTAATGAAAGTGTTGCAATATCCAGCAGCAATGCAGATTTAGTTGACAATACCGCAAAATTCTTTAAAACTTCCTATCAGGATTTAGAACGTGAAATTGAAAATGCAAATGATAGTGATCAAATTCTAATAGAACCCGGAGCATATAAACTCAATAACATTCAAATTACCAAAAGCATCACCCTTCAAGGAAACGGGGATGCAAGAAACATAATAATTAACGGGGAGAAAAAATCAAGCATTTTTCTAATTAAAAACCCTGAAGTCCATGTGACATTTAAAAACATCACATTCATAAACGGGCAAACCAATAATTTTGGAGGTGCAATTTGCAGTGAATCCGGTCATGTAACCGTGGACAATTGCATCTTTATCAATAACACCGCATTAGACGATACGAATGCCGGTGGAATTTCAAATTATGGGACTAACAAAAATAAAGGCTATTTGCTGGTGAACAATTCATTATTCATCAACAACCATGCAGACCATGATGGAGGAGCCATAACAACGTGTTACGCCGATTCATATATCTACAATTCTGTTTTTATCAACAATTCTGCAGTAAGGGATGGGGGAGCAATACGCGTAAGTGTCAAGGGATACAGTTATGTGGAAAACTGCATATTCATGTTTAACCATGCTGATGAATGGGGCGGAGCATATTACAGCTGGTCCGGAGAGTCAGACATCAGAAGATGCATTTTCATGAACAACACAGCCGGCACCAATGGTGGGGCAGTGATGGTTTCTGGAAACATCAATCTTCAAGATTCCATTATCACAAATAATGACGGTGGACAAACCGGAGGCTCATTCTACATACAACAACCTATGTATGATGCAAAAACCAACATTAATGTCCACAACAACATCATTACAAATAACACTTCACCATTAGGAAAGGAAATCTTCTTAAAATGGGATGACATCCATAATCTATACCCTGACTTCAACGATAACGACTGGGGTGATGAAGACCCTAATGATTCCTCCATAAATGACCCCAACAATGTAACTTCAAGGATAAAAGTATCAAAAACCATTAAATCCAATTTATTCGGGCGTTTAAATCTAGATTTATTGGATAAATACAGTGACCTGCTTAAAGATTACTTCCCAGATGACTCTTTAAATGAATTGAAAAACAAGTTTTACACACCTAAAACCAACAAGAGTGGAAGCAACAACAATCTAGATAATAAGAAAGTCCCAAAACACGATCCTGAATCTGAAAAAACAGTTAGAATTAACAAAAGTAGTGAAGATGCAATTGACAACAATGTTGCCGGCGCCGATTCAAAACAAATTCCAACTTCAAATACTCCAGTGAGGATTGGAAATTCCACTTCCCTTGGCAAGCAGAAGAAGGCTTATGAGTTGAATGAAACCGGAGGTTCAGTTGCAAAACAGGCAAATGAGGATATTGAAATATTCATTGCAATCATTGCACTTGCACTGGTTTTATTAGCCATTGGCTATAGAAGAGAAAAGAAGAACAGTAAATAGATTAACTCTATTTACTCAATTATTTATTTTTTTATTTATATTGCGGGCAAGCAGGTAATGATAAATGTAAAAGCCGCACCAGAAAATTGCACCAAATACGCATGCAATAACAATCCAAGTTATTATCGGCCCAATTCCCAAGTCAACAGGCATCCATTTTAAGTGTACCGCAATCAGGAACAATACTGTCATTCCAATGCCCATCTGAAATATTATCTGAAACGGGAATGGAAGATCTTCTTTTTCATATATAAGCCCAGTTAATGAAAATCCCCATCCTGCAACTATGCAGCCGAAGAAAAGGTTAATTATATCAGTTCCTGAAAAACTGATGTTTTGGGGTCCTGCTTGAAATGAAATTAAAACTGCAACCAACAATCCGATAAAGCAACCAACGAAAGCACCTAATGCTAGGCTTTCAATTATATCTGTGAAATTCATGTTTATCACCTATAAATCAAATGCATTCTTGAAGTCCGGCAAATATTTTCTTGAGATATTATCCTTTAATCCGTTTTTGAGTTCGACAAACATCATTCCCTTAAGTGAAGGAGCCACTCTTTTAATTTTTTTCATGTTGATGATTGTTGTTTTTGAAATCCTTAAAAAATCACTGCTCAGTGTTTCTTCAACTTGATATAATGGCTTTTTAATGACATATTCATTATTTTCGCTGAAGACCTTAACCTGTTTTTCTTCAACCCTGAACATGAAAATATCACCCAGTTCTAAAAGAGCAATATCCTGACCTTTTTTAACCGCAATCATATCATTTTGATCGTCGCTTTCAAGAATATTAATGGCTTTTGAAATGTTATCGGTCAACTCATTGGTATGGATATCAGCGTGTGGCTGGTCAATATCTCTTGAAACAAACAAATTCACTTTCATTATCTAATTCCCTAATTTTTCCATTTCCTTTTGGATTTTACATTCCCTGTAACTTTCACTGTCAAAATCATCAATGAACACATAAGCTTTTAAAAAGTCAATGATGACGTCAATCCCCCAGAAAAATACTGGAAACATCACCCACCAGAAACTTGGTGAGAACAATCCATTTATAATTAACAATATTGCATTTACAATAATATATGCTTTTAAGTTTCTGTAGAATTTAATTTTTCGATTTACTCTTTCTTCTGCTCTTGCCCTTAAACTATCAGACATGTTATCACCTTTAATCACTAATAATACATAGTAGAATATGATATAAATGGGTGATTATCAACTAGGCTGAGATGCAAAAAACAAGTATTGAAATGCTAAAAAATAGAATTGAAATTAGCGGCTATAATACAGCCACCAAGTAATATAATATTGAAGTTACTGCAGGAACTGTAAGGTTGTCAATTCCACCGTAACTGAACGCTTCACATATTGTTGCAACCGCTGAAATCATTATAATATTTACAATATTGAATTCGGGCATTGTGCATCCTATTGAAGTGAATACCATCCAGACGAATACACTCATCACTGTTGTGATAACGAACATTGTCAGTGATCCTTCAAGGGATTTGGTGCCTCCAAATACTGTGTATTTGACTTTTCCGAATTTCTGACCTATTAGTGCAGCGAATCCATCACCATATACCATTGGAACGATTGCAAGCGCTACAATCCATATGAAGAATTTCGGGTCGTTTGCTGGTGAGATTGTTGCAAATATTGCAATCAATAATGTCCAGATTCCCGCATAGAAGAACAATCCTAATGCATGACCTGATTCAGTGACGCTGTTTTCAATTTTAATTGGTGAGTATTCTGTCAGGAAGAACAACACTATTGTGATAGGCAGTGTCAGGAACCATACCATGACCCATGGATCTGAGAAAAATGGCATGGCAAATATCATGTTACCTACCATGATATGCAGAAATTTACGTGAAACTTCAGGCCGTGTCTTTAAAACCATTTCAGCAACTACAAAAATGACTGCAACATAAACATATACTATAATTAATGCAAGGATATCAAAGAATATCATCAGTCATCATACTCCCCATACTCACAACCTGCATTTTCAATCTTAACATGGTCAATTAATGTTCCATCTTTTTTGTATAGCTTGATTTCTCCCCAACCGTTTCCACCATTCCACAGGCGGTTATGTCTTTTGGTTCCGTTAGGTGCCTCATAGTTGAAAAGCATCATTTCGTCACGTTTGCAGTATAAAACCAATTCCATCTTGGAGTTCTTATTGCTTGCATTGATGTGCCATGTGTTAACGTCTTCGCCTTCCTCAAAGTCAAAGTCGATTTTAACGAGGTTCCAGAATCTTGCGAAGTTATATTCGTACATGGTTCCTTCATAATAGAAACCAATCAATAGCTTACGTGGAATTTCAATACCGAAAGCCTTTGGCCTTCCTCCCCCGGCTTCAAATGCGGAATTGTTCAGTTTTTTACCGGTTATCAAACTTGTAATGTTACATGATGAAATCCATAGCCATGGTGAGGTGAAGTCTCCTCCCCAATTTTTATCCGCATATCCGTAAGATTTTTCAGGAATCACTTCGTATTCTTCTCCATCCAGCCAGATAGTTCCGCTGTACTCGGTTTTGATTCCTTCCGCATGCCAGAACATTTCAAATGCATTTAATTTCCTGAAAAAGGAGTTTGCACCATATCCTACATTAAAAGTGATTTTCTTGTCGATGTCCAAATCCCACATCATGTCCCCTGCATCGGACATGTATTCAGGATGGTTTACAGCATCCTCTTCAGACACTCTTGCAAATCCGCTCATGTGGGTTTCTGTCAGGCTACAATCGCCAACTTGGATGTTCAACTCATCATCAGGGCAGTTGAAGTATTTCATTGAGTAAAAATTATGAATCTGCTTTGGATTTTTACCCCAAGTTCCTGCCTTGATCATACAGTATGATGGCTTTTTACCTGCCTTTTTGTTTTCAGGCAATTGCCCAAGAGTTGGCTCGTCTTCAGCCAGTGCCGGATTGCATACAAAGTATTCTATAAAAAATGGTTTTTCTTCACCAGTTTTCTTATTATATGCAGTTAATGAATGCCACCACCAGTCATAACCTTTTTTAGCGAGAGGCCCTTTGAGCATATAATAATCTCTTTTCAAATCACTTTTATTCATATTAATCCTCCAATGGTAGATATTATATTATTTATTGAAAATGTATTAAATAATTTATTATAATTTCAATATTTACTTAAAAAACAGTTAATATAGGATAATTATTGAAAAAAACAAAATTCATTAAAGCATTATATGAACATGTACATAATTTATAACTAAAAAAAGTAAAAAAGTGAAGATGAATCATCTTTTGGAATTCATTTCCCGAATATCCTCACGATAATAAAAAGCAACAGTCAATATCATCAGCAATACAATGAATGAAATTCCTGTCACTTTAAAGAATTCATCTTCATCAATCAATATCTGTTTTACCACAGAGTCTGACTGTGAACCTGGACTTCCAGTATCCTCCGCACTTGCTTGTGATGCTCCTGCAGATGCGGAATCCGGTGTGTTGTAACTTTGTGAAACATCATTTACCTGATTGTTTGCACCTTTACTTGGATCTGCTTTTTGACTATGGGTGCTGTTCCCATTAGAGCCACTGTCTTGAGCAGTTTTTCCATTGCCTCTTCTTGCACTTCCACCAGTGCCGTCTCCATTGCCGTCACCGTTTCCATCTCCCCCTCCAGTACCAATATCCTCATAAAGTTGATAATTAGGAATTGACGGATATGAAAATGTAGGAGTCTTTCCATTGATGGGACTGGAAGGTTTAGAATCCTTGTCATAATCATTATCCCGGTCTGACCTGTCGACTGTAGCTCTGATTAACTCTCCATCCTTTGCATCAACAGTGAATGTGGCTGCACCACCACTAACGGTCATGGCAATTGTCTGGCCATTGCTATTATAAGTCAACGTCCTGTCTGGAAGCAAACTTGCAATATTGCCATTGGAATCCAGGAAAGTTGCTTGGAAAGTATTCGGACCAATTTGAGTTACTTTGAATTTGATATGATTGGTCTTTATCTTTGGACATACAAAATTAAAGTCACTATACCAATTGTCCCCAACATCCAATCTAACCCCATTTTCCTGATAATAAGTTTCTTTAGCTTCCAAATCTTTACCAAGATTGCCTATAATTGCATTATAACTTATATCTTGAGCTGAAGGCTTTATGTAATCATTCAAAAATTTAATACCCACATCATTTCCGGAAATAACATTAGACTGAACAGCATTGCTTCCAACTTTCCCCATGGAAATGCCGTTTCCTTTATTGGATTCTATACTGTTGGATTTGATATTGATGGCATTTCCAGCATTTTTAATCAAGATACCGTCACCATCATTTTTAGAGATAGTGTTCTTATTAATATAAATATTGGAAGGTCCTTCATCATAATTAGCCCCATTGACACTTGTTGCGAAATAAATACCATTAGCCCCATTGCCTGAAATGGCATTTCCGTGAATATATACATTGCTTGATTTTGCAATTTCAATTCCGTTTCCATCATTATTGCCTATTTTGTTGTTAAATATGTAAGCATGACTGGATTTGGCCAGACTTATTCCGCTTTTTGAGTTTTTAACAATGTCGTTTTTGGTAATGTTCAAATATTTAGTGTTTAAGGCCACAATAGCATTCCCCTTTGTTGTTATGTCATTGTTGACAATAGTCACATAATCCGAACCGTCTACCCTAATACCGTCGCCGGTTCCTTGAATATCAAATCCATTAATCCTGGTTAGGGAAGCTGATTTTCCCTTAACTGTGATTACTGGGCTTGAGGAACCTGATTTTAAAGTAGTTCCGGAGTTACTGATCAATGTCAAGCTTTTGGTTATGACAAGGTTGACATTGGAATAGCTTGATCCCTTAAACAGTATCACATTGTTTGCCTTGGCCTTGTCAATGATGCCTTGAATCTCTGAGTTGCCTAGTCCCTCATCAACCACACGAGTGTTGGTAATCTTTACGGTTGTGGTCAGGCTTGATGCCTTGTAGTTGGCGTTTCCGGCATATTTGGTAACTATTTTATACGTTCCATCGTTTAGCCTGAGCTGAAGTGAAGCGATTCCGGATGAATCGGTGTTTTGATTATATGTCTTGCCGTTAACGGTGAATGTCACTTTAGCGTTTTTAATCACATTATTGCTTGAATCACTTAATTTCACTTTAAAGTAATCTCCAATTACATCAAAATCGGTTTTGCTTGCAGTGTCAATGTGAGTATTTACACTGGAAGATTGTGAAATATGTGTCTCATTTGCAACTTCCAGAACAGACTCTTCACAGATAGCCAATTCACTTACTGACTCTGTTGAATTATCCTCCTGTGCAGCACAGGTGCTTATCGTTAGTAATACTAATGCAAGAAGCCCCATAATTATTAATTTTCTATTCATTTTTCACCCCCATTAACATCGATTGGTAAGGAAGTAATTATTGATAATTTTCCTTAATTTATACTATATCTTTAATTAATATATATTATTCTCTTTTTTTCGTTATGATATTAATTTATAGTAATGTCGATAGATTTTCAAGTCAATGTAAATATTGATATAAACAGGTTAAATGACAATTAAAAATCAATATTACAATTAAATAAAACATGCATTTAAATACAACCTGTATTATAAGAATTATTGTATTAGTATTGTTATTTTACTAATTTAAAAATTTTAAGGTGAAAAAATGAGAGAAGATTATAGAATGGAAAATCCAAAAAAAGAGTTTAGAAAAATCTTGCATACCAAATTAGGAAAAGAGAGCCATGAATATTTCGGATTTCCTGGACAATACAAAGGACCAGAACCATGCAAAAAACCAGATAGCGACAGGGAACTGCCACCATCATATTTGAATTATTACATCTCTAGCGAAAAATGGGGAAATATGATGAATTCCATTTACTATGAAGACTCAAAAATAGATGAAGAGTATTTAGAAAAAATCTACCATTTAGGAATAAATTTTTCAGTCCCCTACCGTAGGATTCCAACATCCACAATAATTACAAAATTGCCATTAAGCGAATGTGTTAAAAGATTTGAATGGGGAGCAGTCACATTTCTCCCAACAATATTCACATTTGCTGACTATGATTCAGATGAACACATCTTAAAAATTAAAGAAAAAATAGAAAAAAATGAAGAATTTGAAAATGTTGAAGCATTAGACCTGCTTTTCATTGTTGAGAACTGTAAAAACGACCAACTGGATGCGTTGAATACAGTTTGCAGATTATTTCATCAAATGAAAATCAAAGATGAAATTTTTAAAGACAATCTTAAAGAAGCTGTCAGATGCATCATTCATGAATATGCAGTAGATACTTTCCAAATTAAGATATTGGAACAAAAATTAGATTGAAATTCACATCAAATCGTGAATTTCATCTTTAATATATAGGACTACAATCACTGCTGAGATAATGGCTAGAACAGACATCACTAGGGAAGTCTGTGCAAATGCTGATACTGAAACATGGTTGTGTCCAACGTTTCCTCCTGCAAATGCCGCCATCAGCACCACTGCCACTGCAGATCCGATTGCTCCTATGATTTGCCTTACTGTATTGTTTATAGCGGTTGCATCCTCAACATCCCCTGACACTACTGCTATTGTCCAGGTTACAGCCGGCATAAGTCCTAATCCCGCACCGATTGCACGCACAATCTGAGTAACAATCATATATTCCACAGAAGTTGACCTTGTATATGTCATCATCAACAAGTAACCTACAACTGTAAAAAGACAAGATAACAAGAGCACCTTGCGAACACCAAATTTATTGGCCATCAATGGTCCGATGAAGTTGAATACAATCATTACCAGTGTTGCCGGAAGCAGTATGATTCCTGCGATTGTTGCATCGTAATTGGATATGCTCTGGGCAAACAACGGCATGATAACGTTCAGTCCGCACATTGTGAAATAAAGAATGGCTGAAAACAATGTTCCGAAGAAGAAATACTTGTTTTTTAATGCATGCAAGTCAACCAATGGTGTCTTGATTCCGAATTGCCTTCTAACGAACAGGACCAATGACACTGCACCTATGATGATTGGCAGAATCACCCAAATCATGTCGAATCCGTTTTCCGCAATGTTTGTAAATCCGAACATTATTCCGACACATGCCAATACGCATAATATTAATGAACTGATGTCCAATGGATAATGCCCTGTTTCAAATTCGAGTTTGACTACAACAGCTGCCACCAATATCAGTACTGCAATCATTGCTGCAAATATTAAAAATATTGATCTCCATCCGACTGTGTCGATTATTAATCCCCCGGCGGTCGGCGCCAGTGCTGGCGCTATTCCTATGATGAAGCCGAACAGTCCCATGTACACTTGCCATTTCTCTTCTGGAATTACCTTGAACAGTACGATTTGTGTGATAGGAAGGAGTATTCCTGAGCCTATGGCCTGAATCACGCGCGCAAATATTAAAACCTCAATGCTTGGGGAAATGAATGCTATTATTGATCCTATTAAAAATAGGGTTAATGAGGCCAATAGTATTGTTTTTACTTTAAATCTGCGGGTGAAAAATGCGGATAATGGTATCATCACGCCTAAAACAAGCAGAAATGAAGAGTAAATCCATTGCGCTGTTGTTGAGGATATGTGAAAATCAGCCATTATCCCTGCAATACCCGTTGTCACTACACTTTGAGCAGCGCTCAATATCGCTGCAGCTATGATAAAAATAATTAATGTTGACATTCCTCTGTCTATGTTCTCATTCATACTATTATTTTAATCAAAAATATTATATAAACTTAATTTATAAAACAAATTTATAAAAAAATCATGTTAAAATTGAATAATTTATTATAAATGTAAAATATTAATAAGAATTAATTAAGGTGAAATGTAGTTTAGTGTAAAAAAAATTATTTAAAACATACTATGGACATAAAAAAATTGATATAATAAGTTACTTTAACTTATTGGAATTAATTATATCCAAAAGACCCAAATCAAAAATAATTCTGCGCAAGTGCCTTTCAGAATAAGTCACCCCAAATTCGCTTTGAATCTCATTCTTAATCTCTGAAATTGAGGATAAACCCTTAACAGTGATATTAGTCTTTAGAATTTCCAACTGATAATCAGATAATTTTGAAACTCTTCCGGAACCCTCTTTTCTAAACAAACCATCAAAACCCTCATCATTCCATGATTTCAGCCATTTATAACCAGTTTGAGGAGTTCTGCCCCTTCGCTCCATTGCCGACTTGACAGTTTCATCACAATATAACTCTTCAATGAAAGTTATCTTTTCATACAAATCCACAAATTTCTGCAAATCACGCTTTACCTTGCGAATATCAGTTATTGGAATGTCCTTGTTAATATGGGCCCGTCTGCTCATAAGATTATTTAATGAAAATATAGTATAAAAATTTTATGTCAATTAATAGTCATCATCTTCATCATCACCGCAGCCATCATATCCGCAATTAGGACAATAAGGCTCTCCAGCATCAATCAATGAGCCGCATCTAGGACAAATCATCATTCAACCTCATTAAAAGTCATCTTCACCATCAATGCAGTAAACATCATATCCACAATTTGGGCAGTATTCCTCGCCCTGCTCTACAAACTCTCCACATACCGGACAATACATTATTTTCACCTCAAAGATTGATTAAAACTAAACCGAACATGCAAACCACTATTCCGATTATTTGACGTATGGACACATTTTCCTTATATAAAAAGTATCCTACAACCAAAAGCACACATGCAAGGCCAATGTTTGCAACGACACTTGCAGTGCTCACTTGCCAGCCTGCACGATAGACAAATACGTAGCCGACTTCAAGACCAACCAGCACCAATGCCAAGACGATTGAAGTCCAATTAACTTTAGATAACTCAAACATTACATTTGACGGCTTGACCATGACAACAAATATTATTGCAGTTATTATTGCTGAGGCAAAATATGTTACCATCAATGCACCGAATGGATTAACGTCAGAAGGCATTGATTTCATGCAAATGTTATAGAAAGTGTTTGATAAAATCACTATCAATATTGGCCAGATTAAGTTCCACATATTATCAAAAAAAGAAAAATAAGTGAAGGTTAAACTTCACTATTTTGTACCGTATACCCTGTCACCTGCATCCCCTAGACCTGGAAGGATATAAGCGTTTTCGTTCAGTTCACGGTCGACTGTTGCACAGAATATTTTAACATCAGGATGGTCATCTTCAATACATTTGATGCCCTCAGGTGCCGCTACAATACATAACAGTTTAACTTTGCTTACACCATCCTGCTTGAGCCTTGAAATTGTTGCTGATGCGCTTCCACCTGTTGCAAGCATAGGATCAACTACCAAAACTTCCCGATCCCCAATTCCTTCAGGCATCTTGTAGTAGTATTCAACAGGCTCGAAGGTTTCCTCGTCACGGTAAAGACCGATGTGGCCTATTTTCGCGTTTGGAATAACATTCAATACCCCGTCAACCATACCCATACCTGCCCTTAGGATTGGCACGATTGCATAATTGTCCTCGTTCAACATTCCAGCATCCATTTTCTCCAATGGAGTCTCGATTGTTGTTTCTTCTAATTTGGCATCCCACATTGCCTCATAAACAAGGATGGTTGAGATTTCTGTCACTAGTTCTCTGAATTCTTTTGTTCCTGTGTTTATATCCCTTAGGATTGCTAGTTTATGAGTTATCAAAGGATGATTCAATACATATTCATTCATGATTTTCCTCCGGTACTAAAAGATTTAACAATACACCTACAATAGCTGCAAGAGACATTCCTGAAATGGATATGGATAAGTCTCCATAGACTAAGGATAATGCTGCTCCACCCAATCCTAAAACAAGCATTGTTGCAGCGACGACCACATTCTTATTGTTGTTGAAGTCAACTTGATTGTGGATTAATATTTTCAAACCGTTCACACTGATGAAACCGTATAGCAATATGGAAATACCGCCTAAAACAGGACCTGGAATTGCTGTTAAAAGTGCTGTCAGGTGCCCTGAGAATGCGAATAATAACCTGCAACCATAGGGGCAATGAATGCAAACAAACTTCCCAGATATACTGGGCTTCTATTATGGGTACAAATCAGATAGATTATTGTACCTATTCCAGATGAAACCAATGCTACAGGGATTGACAGGATGTCTGCACCCGCAGTAGCGTTTACAACAATCGGAACCAGGATTGTGGCTCCGAACATTGCACATACATGTTGGATTGCCAGCAATACCCATCTGAAAGTTGTTGGCTTGTCGCCAGTCCCTAATAGTATGTTACTATTTTCTTCCGCCATACTTATCACAGAATTTTCCTATATATTCTCATAAATTGATTAATTAATATAAAAATTAGATTGAATATTTTATAATTATCCTAGAAATATTTGAACAATATAAAATATTATATAAAATCTAATATACCAATTTCTGATTAATTATATATATCTGAATAAAAGTATAAAAATATTTACCAAATAACAAAATTAATTTAAAAAAAATAAAAAAAAAGTTTGGGAAAAATTTCCCTTAAAAATTTAAGCTTCTGCAGGTTTTCCTTTCTCAGCCCATCTTACAGTCATGCTTGTGAATGGTTGAGCGATTGCACTCCAAATCAAACTTAATACCCAGTGAGAGAATATCATAATCAGGATATCAGTAACTGAAAATACTCCAACGAATGCTAAACCAATGAATATGAAATTGTCAATCAATTCAGAAAAAGCAATGACCGCTAAGTTTTTGACAGCAGAATAGTCGTTTCCTTTGTTAACGATTGTTGTGATTCTTGCGTTTACGAAGTTACCGATTAAATAACTGATGTATGATGCAACAAGGATTCTTGGAGTTTGTGTGAATACAAATGCAAGGCTTGAGTCTCCAGTATAGAATGCTGGGGAAGGCAAGAACAGTATCAATGTTGTCATGAACACAAACAAGACATCAACGCATAAACCTAAAATGATGGTTCTACGCGCTGTCCTTTCACCGTATACATCTGCAATCACGTTAGTTAAGATATATACCAATGGATAGATCAAGACTCCTGCTGGAGTTTCCATTCCTAGAAATCCAATGTTGATAATTTTTACTGTGATTAAGTTTGCGATTGTGAATGCCATACAGAAAAATGCAGTAATTATTACTCTTTTTTCAGTAAAGTCAAAATTCAAATCCATACACAATAATATTAAGTTTTAAAGTATTTAAAAGTAATTATAAAGCTAATTTGAGTCATGTAAAATAAGAATGAGAAAAAAGTTAAATAGAATTTAACTTAATGAAAAACTATACTCTTCCAATGCCCGAATGAGTACTCTTTGCAACCCAATTCATACCCATGCTGACATAATAACTATCAATACTATTCTTGACCGAATCAGATAACTTGTAATTCAATTTAACAAGCAGGCTTTCAGTCCATTGAGGGGAAAATTTCTTTTTCATGAAACTGACCTTAACCCATTTGGTTGGAATGCCATCATAACTGCCATAGGAGTTGCTAACAAGAACCTTCTTGCCGTTTTTACTGATATCCAAAATGCTCACATAATGCTTGTTTGCATGGAAAACCAAAGCGGCACCGCCATTTTTAAGTTCATTCAAAGCATCTGAAAAAGTGGATTTGTAGAAATATGTTGCTTTGAAATTATTCTTCGCCAAAGCCTTAATCATATTCTCACAGGAGGTTCCCCAACTCTTGGTTTTAGCCTGTTTGGCCAATTGCTTTTCTGAAATGTAATTCTTTAAAACCTGACTGCACATGCTGCATGATGTCGGACCGCAGGTGGAACCGGTGTTCTGCGAATCCCTTACAAAAGGATACTTATAAGACTTGCCCTTAAGCGAAACGGAAATTGATCCAGGCCAATAGCCCCACTTGTTCTTTTGAACAAGCTTGGTGTTGATTGCCCTTTCAATGACATTCCACTTCTCACGTTTAATAATGTGGTTTAGCTTAGGATGTGATTTGGTTTTAAAGAAAACATATTTGGTTAGCTTATCATGTAAAAACAAACATTTACTATCCCTCTTTAAGACCTCGCGATACTGTGACTTTTTAAGGGTGTACTTAAAGTTGCCGTCGCCCATCACATAATTGCCCGGCATCAAGTCAATGTCCGGAGCGCCATTCTTATACTTGACAATTTCCTTTAAAGGATCCTTCACATTGCCATCATAACACTTAAGATGCTTGGCAGTGTAATATTTGCCATATTTCGCCTTGACAGTGTATGATCCTTCCTTGACTTTTGGTTTGAATATTGCAATTCCCTCAGAATTTGTCTTGAGCTTAAGCTTCTTGCTGCCGACAGTCAAGGTGATTGTCTTTTTATGCAACGCCTTGCCATCCTGCTTCAGGTATACTCTGATATAACCCTTAGTCAGGAATTTTGAGTTTGCCAATTTAATTGACAATGACTTTTTAATCACATGCACTGTGAGCTTTTTGGAGGATGACATGAACTGGTTATCCCCTTTGAATCTGGCCCTGACCACATATTTTGATTTTTTAGAAGTGACCTTGATTGAAACCTTTCCATTGGATTTGGTGGTTTTAGTGTATGTTTTTCCATTGAACTTGATGATTACCTTTTTGCCTGAAACTGAGTTTCCATTACTGTCAGTCAAATGGAAATACAGGTAATTTTTCTTGACAATGAAATTTGCGGATTCAGTGATTTTAGTCTTTAATTTTGATACCTTAATGGAGAATACCTTAGTAACCGGATTGTACTCGTCATCCCCGTCAAATGTCACAGTCAGCTTATAGGTTTTTGCAGGCAGATCAATGCTTAACTTTGAATATCCCTTGGAATTGGTTGTAAGGGAGTATTTTTTATTGTTTATTGTTGCAGTGAATTTTTTAGATTTCAAAGGACTGCCTGTTGAGTTTTCAAGATAAATTTCCAGAGTATCCTTACTCTTGACACTTTTAGAACTGACTGTGACCGTTGGAGTGGTTTTCTCCACGGTTCCATTATCTTCACTCAACACAGTATCATTTGCATCGTCCTCGAGAATAGTGTCATTAGCCAATTCCATCACCTCATCGCTTTCCATTTCAACAACGTCTGTTGAGTTCAATTCGCTGGCTGACACTACAGCTATATTAACGCTTATGAAAACCAATAAAACTAAAAAAAACATTCTGTTAATTTGCATGAATTCACCTAAACATTTTTAATATTGTTCAGATTAGTATAAATATTTAATGAAAAAATAGAAAATATGCTCTAAAAGCAAGTTGATGCCCTTAGAGTCAAATGGGGTTTTTTGATGGTTTTAAAACTCAGCGGATTGTTGAATGTTTTCCCAATTGTCAACAAACCATTGGTGAGTTCTTTCAAGACCATCGTCAAATGAGACTTTTGGTGAATATCCTAGAATGTCTTTTGCTTTTTCGATAGAGGATAATAATTTGGTTTTTGCATCCCAATCACGGCGAGCGACATAGTTGATTCCTGCTTTGTTGCCAGTTAATGCGTTTACTTTGTTTGCCATGTCGATTACCCTATGGTCTTTTCCTGATCCCAAGTTGATTGCTTCGCCGATTGCTTCCTCTTCAATACCCATTGCAATTAAACCGTTACAGATATCATCCACGAAAGTCCAGTCTCTTGTTTCTGAACCGTCACCTGTAATAGGCAATGCCTGACCGTTTTTAGACCAGTACATGAAGTTTGGAATTACGTTCCTGTATTTTCCAGGCACTTCACCCGGACCGAATACATTGAAGAATCTTGCGTTTACGATGTCCATGTCATATAGGTTATGGAAGTAGTTGGTGTAAAGTTCCCCTAAGAGCTTGGTGACTTGATAAGGTGTGTGAAGAGAAATTGATATATCATGTTCCTGGAATGGCATTTTAGAGTCTAAACCGTAGACTCCGCAACCTGATGAGGAGTAGACGAACCTTTTAACGCCGGTCAATTGAGCATACTGAAGCACTTTTAGGATACCAATACCGTTAACCATCAAGTCCTTTTCGGGATTGTCCACACTGTTCTGGTTGGCGAAGTGTGCTGCCAAATGGTATACGTAGTCTGGTTTCTGCTTGAATACTCTTTTTAGAACTGCATCATCCAGAATGTCACCTTTGATGAATTCTATTGCATCCCTATCTGGAATGTTCCATTCATAAGCGGATGACATGTTATCCAATATGATTACTTTTTCAGCGCCTAAATCTGCAAATTTACGGGTTAGGTTGCTTCCAACGCAACCTGCTCCTCCTGTTACGAGGATTGTTTTGTCTTGATATTCATTATACTCTTTCATAATTATCACGTTTAATTTATTTTTTTGCTCTGCCTACTCTACGGGCAATTACCATTTCTCCAACGGAAATCAATCCTGCAAAGAATTTTTCAAGCCCTCCGGTTGACCAGATGGCTTCACCGAATGTTGCATTCATGATATTAGATTCATATTCTTCAGGTGAGATTTTCTTGCCTGTGGTTTTCTTGGACACTAACGCGGATGCTGACATTAGCTCTTCCCAGGTCACTCCCTTGAGTTGGTTTTGCATTGCTTTATATAATTTTTCAACTTTAATATCATATAATTCTGAGAGTAATTCCACGATATCGCATGCGCGAACCATACCTATTACCTGATTGTCGTCATTGACAACAGGAACGGTCACGAACTTATTGTTAGCGGTTAAGATCACTGCCTTTCTTGCAGGATCGTTTTCATGAACTGTTGAAACCTCATCTGAACTGCTCATTATTTCAGAAATCTTATCGTTTCCTTCTCTTAAACCTCTTGTAATGTCAAATGCAGTAATCCATCCCACCAATTGCTTGTTGTCATTTACAACCGGACAGGTGAAACGCCTAACATCCTCCATTGCTTTTGAAGCTTCGACGACAGTGTCATCGCAGTTTAAGTATACAAAACTTTTATCCATTAATTCTTTTGCTTTCATAAACATACCCCATTTTTTATTTCATTTCTACTCTTTCCAGTGCTCCTACAGGACAATGGTTTGTGCATTCAACGCATCTTATGCACTTGTCATTGTCTAGAACCACTTCACCATCAATCAATTCTATTGCGCCTGTCGGGCAATTTTCCTCACATAAAAAACAATTCACACAGGAATCATAATTAATATCAATGAACCTGGAATGACGAATCGGTCCAAGATACCTATCCAATTCTATTGCAAATGAATTCAGTGAGATTTCTCTACAAGCTCCGCATCCAATACACATTTTCTCATTAACATATGGATATAATTCATCCTCTATCAATTCGATTCCCACATCCATATTTAAGTCATCAAAGAACTCCTTGAACTCAAGAGTAAATGCGTTTGTAGGACATAAGTTTGCACAATCATCCCAATTATTGTCAACTGAGTAATCAATTGAAATGCTATTCATACGAACTACTCTGTGAGGACAGCTGACATTGGCCAAGTTATACTCTATAACTTCCCTTTCATCCTCACTGTTGTAAATAACCTCATTACTGATTAACTTGATTGCTGAAACCGGACATGACTGAACGCATATCTCGCATTTAACACACTTATCAGTAATCTTGGCCATTCTGAAAATATTAGCTGGTTCGATTGCATTAACTGGACATTCACCAACACAGGTATTGCACCTTACGCATCTAGGCGCTACAGCAATGATTTCATCATTTGTATCGAAATCATCCAATTCAAATTGGAAATCATCCCCGTCATCATCTAATTCAACAGATTTCAACAGAACTTCACGTTCCAAGTTTTTTATCTGTTTTACAAAAGACACATTCATTTTAATACCAACTAAATAATTTATTCAATAAATTTAAATTTTAAAGAAATCCTCCAAGTCTTTTAAGGTTGGGAATTTCTCCATTCCAAATCCTTCTATTGATTTGCTTGCCACCCAATTTCCTATTCTGCATGATTTTTCCAAATCATACCCCTTCAGGTAGGAATATAAGAATCCACTGTTGAAACTGTCTCCAGCTCCGGTAGTGTCCACAACATCACATTCATAGGATTCCACTTCACAGTCTTCCTGATTGTTCATTGCAAACACTCCTTTTGAGCCTTGCTTGACAACAATGGTTTCTATTCCCAAATCCAGAAATCCGATAGCCAATTCTTTTAGAGAGGATTTGCTATTATTACATAATAATCTTAATTCTGATTCATTAATCAAAAGAATATTAGTTCTTTCAAGTATAGGTTTCAATTCATCAAATCCTTTTTGAACATAAAGCATTCCTGGATCGAAACTTAACACACATTGGTCGTTAAGCTTATCCAATAACTCTATTTGGGTTTTAAATGAATCCCCAACGAAAGATGTGTAATGCATTATTTTACATCTCATAATGTTCAATGGATTAATCTCATCAATCCTGATTTCATCATTGACTCCAGGGTCGATGTAAAGGCATCTTTCGCCTTGTGAGTCAACGAATCCCAGGCATTTGCCTGTTGAACCTGTTTCTGAGTAGATTAAATTATTACTGTAAACTCCATTGATGGCCAAATTGTATTCTATTAAGTCACCATCTTCATCTTCAGCGATTTTGCCTATGATTGATGTTGAGCAGCCCAGTCTTGACAAACCTACAATTGTATTAGCTGCTGAACCTCCTGGAGTGTCAGTTTCATCTTTGATGAATGATTCCTCATCTTTTGAAGCTATATTTTCTACAGAATAGAGCTTATCCACATTCAATGCTCCGAATCCTATAACTTCTGCATTTAAATCACTGTCAAATATTTCCATGTTAAAACCTTACTTTAAGATATCTAATAAATTAATATTCTTGTCTCCAAGCTTGCCTTCAAAGTTGCCTGCAGATATTTTCACGACACCATCAAATTTCAATGCAGCATCGATTCCCGCTTTAACTGCATTGTTCATTGATTCCTCATCAATTGCATTTATAACAACTTCAGGAATGTAGTTGACTCCATCCGGAACCTTGGATTCATTGCCCAAACGTTCCCTTAATGATGGGCAGTAAACATGATTTGTGGTTGGCCCTATTTCAGGATAATTGGTTTCAGGCTTTGA
>NZ_CACYJE010000031.1 GCF_902774605.1 uncultured Methanobrevibacter sp. | reverse complement strand
CATGGAACAGTGCGAATATCACTGCAGACAAGACTATTGACACGTTCGCTCCATACTTGATTGTCCGGTCGATGATGAATTTCCTGAATATTATCTCCTCACATACAGGTGCGATAATGCTTATGAGCAACAGGTTCAGCCAGAGGTCTGTGCTGTAAATGAGGTTCTGAACAGGGTTGGATATGTCGTTTTGGATTGCTCCGCTCAGCAGGTTTGTGATTGCCAATCCGATAAGGTTTCCAATCCACATCAATGTCAAGGTGATTCCAATATATGTTATGAATGTTTTGACACCTGCATTATGCTTTTCAATTTTTTGGCTTTCCAGCTTTTTCATTAGCCAGTAGAATATTGGAAACGGCAGTATGTAGTTGCACAATGATGATATTGTGGTGATTATGTTTATGTTTCCTGCCATTGTTGGATTTGTTATTGCCAGGATGTTTAGGATTATGAATTGCAGCACTATTGTGCATATTCCAAATATGAGGTAGTTTGATCCTATCCTTGAGAAAAACTTTTTTGTTGGGTTCATATTTCACACTGCCTTTTTAACTTAATATTTCTGTTCATGTTATTTAATGATAACTAAAAAAATTTAGGCATACCAAAATATTTATATATTTTGGGTAATAAACTAATATTTACTTAAAACGTAAAAGGTGATTGTATTTGAGGCATAGGGGAGGAAATTCATCAATCGGTCTGGAATTGGGCATGCATCTAATCAGTGAATTTTTAAGGACATCTCATAAGTCAAGATGGCGCGTTGGAAATGACATTCACAAATGCACATTGTGCGGCAAATGCCAATTCGTATGTCCGGTCGATGCAATAACAGTAAGTCTGCACAAGAAGACATGGATTTTGAACAACAGGAGATGCAGGCAATGCATGGCATGCATGATAAAATGCCCAATGCGATGTCTGGACCAAGTTCGACTATAACTTTTTAGACATGTATAAATTTAATTTCACTTAACTCGTGTTATATGTTTTGCATTGCCTAAAAAACAATTTTTTAACCGTTTATTTCATATATTACAATTTATTTAAAATATTATTGCTGAGCTAATCGGTGTGTATATAAAATTTCGGAGGGAAGTTATATGGGACGCAGACACAGGCATGGAAGGTCACCTAGTTTGTTGAATTTGCTGATTCCTCATCATCGATCTGCTAGTGTTAATTTAGTTCGTGATGTGGCATTAGGTGCTTTCATTGCTCGTGAAATTATTAAGAAATAATTTTCTTAATTTTTGAGTGGCAGGTTATATTTGTGATATAATCTGTTCACTCTTATTTTTTTAGGTGTGACTTAATTTTCAATGTTTTTTTGAAACAATTAGTTTTAATTAATTTTTTTTAGGTTTAACTTAATTTTAATTGGTTAAATTTAAATATAATGTTGGATTAATTATTTAATTGTATAATCAAAACTTATACCTTTAAAGGCTTTTTAAATTTAAAATTGCTACTTCATGTTTTACATGATTTTACCTCAAGTACACACCTTTGCGTTTTTAAATTTATTGCCTTTATTGTTTAGGCTATTTTTGTGTCTGTTTTTTTAAAATCATACATTTTGATGAGTATTATTTTTTTGGGATAGGCTAAAAATTATTTTGATGGACTTAAATTATTTTTTAGTATAACTAAATCATATCATTTTGATTGGCTTAAAAAAGCTTTTAAATCGATTACTTTAAATATGATGAATTATTTATATGGTAGTGTCAGATAACTGATGTAAATCATGAATATTTTTTAGGTTTGCATAAAGTTTGAGATCAGGTTCAAATATCTTCTATGCTGAGCGGAAGTATATTGTTTCCAGTAACAAAAAATTATGTTTTAGGTATACCTAAAATATTAATATATTGAGAAATAAAATATACTCATTGAAGTTCATTGACTTCAAGATTATATTTAAATAATTAAAAAGGATGGTATTTAAATGAGAAGAGAAGATATTATTAACACTTGTGTAGAACATAAACATGCATTAATTTTTGCAGCAGGAGTCGCAACAGCATTAATTGGAGTAAAAGTCGCAAAATCCAAAACATTCAAAGACGCCACCACCAAAGGAATGGCAGCAGTAATGTCAGCTAAAAAAGATGCTGAAGAATGCTTCCAGGACATGAAAGAAAATGCCGAAGACATTGTTGTTGACGCACATGCTGAAGACAAAAAAGAAATCTACGTTGAATCCAAAGAATAAATGAACTATCATTTTAGGGATTTAAATGAAATATCAAGTAATGCATGATAGCGGATCACGTTTAAGGGTCCGTGCAGGCCAATGGGCTTTCACAAAAGAGGAAGGTTATGGTCTCGCCTCATTACTTTTACAACAGGATTTTATCTACGAAGTTTTCACATCACACAGAAACGGTAGCATAATCATATACTACGAGCAAAGTCACGAAAACAAGCAGAAAATCTTTGATATCTTAAATGGAATCACAATAGATGATTTATTTGAAGCCGAACCGACACAAACCCATGTTTCAAAAGAAATCACTGATGACTTCTACCTGAAACTATCAAAAATGATCGGTCGCAGACTGCTTGGAAGATGGTTCCTCCCATGGCCTATAAAGAATGCATTGACAATCTACCATGCAGTGCATTACGTATGGGAAGGGCTTGACAGCCTGACAGATTTTCGCGTGGATGTGGCTCTGCTTGACGGTGCGGCAGTAACCGGCGCTTTACTGCAAGGCCAATATCAGCCGGCCAGTTCAATGATGTTCTTATTGTCAATCTCCGACGCTTTAGAGGATTATACAGTACAAAAAGCCAAAAGCACTTTGAAAGACAGTTTAGCTTTAAACATTGATACTGTCTGGGTAGTCGGAGAGGACGATGAAGAAAAACAGGTTCCTGCAATGGACATCGCCAAAGGAGATAAAATCAAGGTCCACATGGGTGACGTAATACCTGTGGACGGTAAAGTAGTTGACGGTGAAGGCATGGTTAACGAAGCCTCCATGACTGGAGAGCCGTTGGCGGTTCACAAGACCAATGGAAAAACAGTCCATGCTGGAACTGTAATCGAGGAAGGAAACCTTGTTGTTGAAGTGTACTCAATGAACAAGGAAACCAGATTGAACAAGATCATTGACTTGATTGAAAACTCAGAAGAGCTTAAGGCCGAAACACAAAGCAAGGCTGAAAGGCTGGCTGATTCAATCGTTCCGTACAGTTTCCTTGCAACAGCATTAACATATCTGATTACAAGAAACGCTTCAAAGGCATTGTCAGTGCTTATGGTTGATTTCTCATGTGCAATCAAGCTGACCACTCCATTGTCAGTCATATCTGCAATGCGCGAAGCATCAGACAACAGGATGATGGTTAAGGGTGGAAAGTTCCTTGAAAACTATGCAAATGCAGACACAATAGTCTTTGACAAGACAGGAACCCTCACCAATGCAACCCCGAAAGTTGTAGAGGTCATTCCGATGTCTAAAAGATACAATCGTGATGAAATCCTAAGGATGGCGGCATGCATAGAGGAACACTTCGCACACAGCATTGCAACCGCAATTGTTAAGCAGGCTGAAGAGGAAGGCCTCAAGCATGAGGAAGACCACAGTGAAGTGGAATACATTGTAGCCCATGGTATTGTAACAGAGTATGACGGCAAACGTGCAGTCATAGGATCAGCACACTTCCTCTTTGACGATGAGAAGGTCAAGGTTACCAAGACTCAAGAGAAGAAAATCGATAAGGAAGTGGCAGAGCACTCCGTCGTATACCTTGCAATCGACGGCAAGCTTGAAGGATTGATCTGCATCGATGATCCTGTTCGTGAAGAGGCAAAATACGTAATTGAAGAGTTGAAATCATTAGGCATTGAACATGTAATAATGCTTACCGGAGACAGTGAAAGCGGCGCTAAAGCAGGTGCTAAGGCATTGGGAATCACCGAATACAAGTCACAAGTGCTCCCAGAGGATAAATCCAGAATAGTTAAGGAACTCAAAGAAGAGGGAAGAACTGTGATAATGGTTGGTGACGGTATCAATGATTCACCTGCGCTGGCTGAGGCTGATGTGTCAGTTTCAATGAAGAATTCATCCGACATTGCCCGTGAAGTCGCCGACATCTCGCTATTGTCCGATAATCTCTACGACCTTGTGACATTAAGGAAGCTGAGCACTGGAATGTTGGATAAAATCAACGCCAACTACCGCAATATCGTTGCGGTTAACGGTTCGCTCCTGGTTTTAGGTGTGATGGGTGTTATTCCACCGTCAACATCCTCAATGATACATAACTTGTCCACAATGCTGTTTGGTGTGATGAGCACTAAATCCGTTTTGAAGGAGAATGATTTCGGCAATGACATTGAAGTGGAGGCCATTGAAGTGGCCGATGCTTCATAATTTTTTTTTCTTTTTTTCTTGAATTTTTTTAAAGTTTTTATATTATTAAATCAATAATTAATAGTGTATAAAAATTTTATTAAGTGATGTAATGTTTAAAAATTATAATAATAAATTTATTCCATTGATTTTACCAATCTTGATAATCATATTCTGGTATTTGATTACTGAAGGATTAGGATTGGTCAATCCTTATATTCTCCCGGGTCCGATTACAGTATGTCAATCAGCCTGGAGTTTAATATTGTCTGGAAAGCTTTTAACCAACACATTAGATACATTATATAAGGTATTCGGCGGTTTGATTTTAGCATCCATTGTCGCCATACCTTTAGGTATCCTGCTTGGATGGTATAAGACCCTTGAGGATATCGCCACACTCGTCATCAGTGTGCTGAGACCAATTCCTCCGGTTGCATGGATTCCGTTTTCAATCCTATGGTTCGGTATAGGAATGTTTCCAGCAGTATTCATCATTTTCATGGGTTGCGTATTCCCAATTCTTGTTTATACAATTGATGGGGTAAAAAGAACAGATAAGGTTTTAATAGAATCCGCTCAAACATTAGGGGCAAGCGACTGGAATGTTTTAAGAAGAGTAATATTGCCGTCAGCTGTTCCTTATGTGGTGTCCGGTTTGAAAGTGGGTATTGGTATTGCCTTGATGTGTACCATCTCTGCTGAGATGGTTGGTTCAAGCAGCGGTTTAGGTTACATGATTCTAACAGCCACCAGCCTGTTCGATCCGGGTACAACAGTAGTTGGTATGTTGGACATTGGTTTGATTGGTATCATATTTGATTATGTATTTACCAAAGCACAAGAAAGGATATTCTGGTAGGTGTTAACGTGTCAATTGAAGTTAAAAATATTAATAAATCATTTAAAAGCAAGAAAACTAATCAATTATCTGTTTTGGAAAACATTAATCTTACAATTGATGATGGTGAACTGGTATGTCTTTTAGGACCATCCGGTTGCGGCAAGACAACACTCTTAAGATTGATAGCAGGTCTTGACCAGCCTACCTCCGGTGAAATCATTGCCAACGGCGAGAAGGTTACAAAACCGTCAGGTGACAGGGCAGTAATCTTCCAGCAGTATTCCTTGTTCCCATGGCTCACAGTCTTGCAGAACGTTACCTTCGGTTTGGAGATGACAAAAAAAGGATCCAAGGAGGAGAACATTGCAGCTGCAGAAAGATACCTTACAAGTGTCGGTTTAATAGACTTTAAGGATAGCTATCCCCATGAATTGTCAGGAGGTATGAAGCAAAGGGTTGCAATTATCAGGTCATTGCTTAACCATTCACCTATACTTCTGATGGATGAGCCGTTTTCCGCATTGGATATGCAGAATAGGCACAAGCTTCAATCACAGCTTATCGGTGTTTGGAAAAGGTTCGAAAACACAATAGTTTTCGTGACACACGATGTTGACGAGGCAGTGTATCTTGCAGACAAGATTGTGATTCTCGACAAGAACCCTGGCAGAATTGCAAACATCATTGATGTCGATATTGAAAGGCCAAGAAAAAGAGATTCCGAAGAGTTCATTGCCCTTCAGGAAACAATTGTTAAAGATTTGGATATGGGAGATTAGTTGGATTAACTATCTTCTAACTCATTTTTTATTTTCAAAATTTCATTTTTAATAATACTTACACATTTTTCATCATTTTCATTGATTCTAACAGTACATTCAGCTTTTAAACCGTGCTTTTTTAATAACTCTTTAACGTTAAGGTTATATTCGACTGTAGCATTTTTGGTTTTCAGGGTACTTTCAGGACAGCAGTTATCGCACCCGTTTACTGCGATGACATCATGGTTTTTTGCAAGGTCAATGAACTTCCCGAAATTCCCTCCGCTTGCCACAATGCAACAGTATTCAATGTCATCATGCTCAACGGATAAGTCAAAAACACTAACACGTGACACCTCTCCACGGGGATTCATGCCGCTGCAAGCGCATAAAACAGTTTTTTCATTCATATCAATCATAACTTGGCTATCAATGTGCCATAATTCCCATTTTTTATTCCTTCATATACATAATCCAATGCCTTTAAGATTGAATCATGCAAATCATTGTCTTTTGCTAAATAAGCTGTAATTGCTGCGGATAAATTACAACCGGTACCGTGAAGGTTATCCGTGTCAATTAGTTCCTGCTTGACAATTGAGGTTTCCCCGTCAATATTGATGGTATTGAATCCGTCGAGATGGCCTCCGGTAATCAGGCTGTCGCATTTGATGTTTTCAGTGGCTTTAATTGCATCTTCTTTGGTGCTGATTTTAAACCCGGTTAATTTTTCAGCCTCACTAACGTTTGGTGTGGCTAATATGGCATTAGGCAATAAATATCTATTTAACGCATCAGCCAAATCCTCACGGGTCAAATCCCCTCCTGAAGTGGCAACCATGACTGGGTCAACAACAGCCTTCAAATCGTACTTCCTGATTTTTCGAGAAACCAGCTTGATAATTTCGGGTGAATAGAGCATTCCAGTCTTGATGAATTCAACCTCATAGCTATCCATCACACTATCAATCTGTTCAGAGATATATTCCTTGCTGACAGGTTGGGTGGAAAAGAACCTGTAAGGGTTTTGCGCTGTAAGTGCAGTCACAATCCCTGTTCCATAAACACCGATTGCCTGGAAAGTCTTTAAATCCGCAAAAACGCCTGCGCCGGCTGATGGGTCGACGCCTGCAATGCTCATCACAATCATGATCATTCATCTCTTGTGACTTTAATCCTTTCAGATCCTCGGAATGGTTCAAAAGTCACCTTCAATTCCTTCAGGTAGCGTCTTGTATGGGTCTTGTCACCATGAATCATGATTTCACCAAGATCTTCAGTGGTGTTAACGTCCAATGCCATGAAGAATGAATCATGAACCTGAGGGTTTAGCTTTTTCCTTTCGGCAGCTTGAACATGCTCCTTATAGCTGAAGCCTTCAAACCTTGTGCGTATGGCCATAGGCTTCATAATAATCATGTTTGTACCGCCTCCTTTGGCAGGGACTATGATGAAGTCCAGGCTTTTGGAAGCGTCAATAAGCATCTGAATATTGGTTTTGCCGATTAGCGGAATGTCAGATGGCACGATGATGATTTTTTTAGCCTTGCCCTTGCAGTGTTTCATTGCCTGTGTCAGTGCCTTGTTAAGGTTGGAATTGTCGTTTTCAAGGATTGTGTTGACGTTAAGGCTTTCCGCATAGCTCAACACATCCTCATCACGGCTTATGATGAATATCTTGTCGACATGTTTTTTCAGGGTGTCTGTCACATCATGAAGCATTGCCTTTAGGAGTTTTTCCCTTTCCTCTTCTGAAAGGAAAGGTGACAATCTTGTTTTAGCGTTCTTGAACTTTGTCACAGGTATTATTGCGTAGATGTCATCCATGGTATCACTAGTATGTTTTAGCGATTAGTGCAATGTATTTCGCATCCTTGCCGCTGGCTATGCATTTGCCTTCGAACACTTCCTCCTGGATTCCTAAAACATCATAACCTGTCTTCTCTTCAATTTCATGTCCAACTTCCTCTTCTCCGCACCAGTAGAAGCGAACGACATTTCCAGCTTCAACTAGTTCTGGAATCTCATCAATGTTTTCTGTGAATTTCACATGTTCTTCTTGGAAGTCCCATGATTGTGAGGATAGGTTCTCGGAGGATTTTTCAAGCAAGTCAAGCACCTTGTCGGCTAGTGTGTCATCCAGTGGCAATTCGATTTTCTCTTCGATGTCCCTTTGCATTGCAATTGTGATGTTGTTTTCCAAATCACGTGGTCCAAGCTCGAGCTTGATTGGGGTTCCCTTCAACTCCCAGTCGTTGAATTTCTTGCCCGGTCTGATGTCACGGTCATCAAGGTTGACCCTCAATCCTTTTGCTTCCAGTTGCTCCTTGATTTCTGCACATTTTGCAAGGACTTCCTCTTTTCCCTTCTTGAAGAGTATAGGTATGATTGTCACTTGTTTCGGTGATACTTTTGGAGGCAGTCTCAATCCCTTGTCGTCCCCATGCATTCCAATGACTGATGCGATTACCCTGTCGGACAATCCTGCACAGGTTTGATATACAAGCTTATGTTCTCCGTCCTTGTCTTCAAAGGTTATGTCGAAGGTTTTAGCGAAGGTCTGGCCTAAGTTATGGATTGTACCAATCTGGAGTGTTTTGCCGTTTGGCATTATCACGTCAAAAGCCATTGTGTAGTCTGCACCTGGGAACTTGTCCCATTCAGGTCTTTTGGAAATCAGGTAAGCCAGTCCCAGGTCATCGAAGAATTCCTTGTACATTTCAATGAAGTCTTCAACCTGCTCGTCGGATTCCTCTTTAGTGGCGTGAGCGGTATGTGCTTCCTTGAATGTTGTGATTTCCCTAACCCTTATCAATGGGCGGGTGTGTTTTGTCTCGTACCTGAAAGTGTTTACAATCTGATACATTTTGATTGGAAGGTCAATGTGTGTCCTGATCCATAATGAGTACATCGGGTATATTGCGGTTTCACTGGTTGGCCTCAATGCCAATTGTTCGTTCAAATCCCTTTGACCACCTTTGGTTACCCAGTAAACTTCATCCTCAAATCCCTTAACGTGTATTCCTTCCTTTGCAAGTTCGCTTTCAGGAACAAGCATTGGAAAGAGGACTTCATCATGGTCCTTGTCCAATAGGTTTTTAATAATGTTCATTGAGTGCTTTCTTATCTGAAAACCGTATGGTCTCCAAACCGCCATTCCCTTAATCGGGTATCTTGAATCGGTAATGTCTGCTTGCTCTAAAATGTCATGAAACCATTCATCAAAATTTTCCACCATATCACCTATAAATGTAATTTTTTATAATGTTTAATTATCTGTTTTTAATTAGTATTAAATCTATTCAAAAGAAAGTTATTTATAATTATTTTATACAAATATAATATTGTATAATTTGTTTTAGGAGATATTATGAGCGACAGGAAAATACAAATGCCTCGTGAAGTTTACATCGATCCGGGTATCATAAGAAATACTGCGGAAATATGCAAGACTTTGCGCCTGGATAAAAAGATTTTAATCGTTACAGGCAAGCACACATATGATATAGGTGCCCTGCCAGTAATGGAAAGCCTTGAAAAAGCAGACATTCCCTTCGACGTTACAAAAGTGGATAGGGCAACCTATGAATCAATATCCGAAGTTGAGGAATTGATCACACCCGACACTACCGTTTTAGGGATAGGTGGCGGAAAGGTGATTGACGTTGCCAAGCTCTCTTCACACAATCAGGGCGTATACTTCGTATCCATGCCGACAACCGCTTCACATGATGGTATTGTATCTCCTTTAGCTTCAATTAAAGACCCTAACACTTCAACATCCGCCAAGGCACAGTCTCCAATAGCGGTGATAGCCGACACTGAAATCATTGCGCAATCCCCATTCAGACTATTGTCTGCAGGTTGTGCCGATTTGATAGCCAACTTCACTGCAATCAAGGATTGGGAATTGGCCCATAGGCTAAAACATGAGCCTATAAGCGAGTCAGCAGCGGCACTGTCCATAATGTCAGCCCATCTAATCACCGACAATGTGGCAAACATCAAGCCGAACCTTGAGGCAAGCGCAAGGATAGTTATGAAATCCCTCTTCAGCGGAGGAATGGCAATAAGCATTGCAGGCTCATCACGTCCGGCAAGCGGATCAGAGCATCTCTTCTCACATGCCCTTGACAAGATCCTTGACAAGCCGGCATTGCATGGTGAGCAGTGCGGAATAGGCACAATACTAATGATGTACCTTCACGGCGGTGACTGGAAGGCAATAAGGAATGCTCTTGAAGCCGTTCAAGCACCAACCACAGCTAAAGAAGTTGGAATAGCTGACGAGGACATTATTGAAGCGTTGATGATGGCTCATAAAATCAGACCTGAAAGATACACAATACTGGGAGACAATGGTATTTCAAAAGATGCAGCATATGAACTGGCTCAGAAAACAGGAGTGATTGGATGATTACATTGATAGGAAAAGATTTGGCAAAAGAAGGTCAGGAATTCGTATTTCTAGGTCCTGCTGATGATTGTGAAAACTGTAGATTCAAATCATCTTGTATTGGAAACTTGGAGCTAAACCGCAAATACGTAGTAAAAGAAGTTAAGGAAAACGAACAGAAATGCCCAATACACGCGGAAGGTACAGTAATACCAGTGGAGGTTGAATTGGCGCAAATCGACTTGTTGACCGCTTCAAAAAACATTTTTGAAGGATCAACATTCACCTATAATGCTCCTGATTGTGATGAAAACTGTGATTTCCACGACTTGTGCTTCCCAGATGGATTAATCGAAAATGATAAGTGCATAGTGTTGGATAATGGTGGAAAACACAAGGAAGAATGTAAAAAAGGTTATAGACTTAATAAATTAACATTAGGATTCGTGATTTAAATGAAAAATACTAGCGGTAACAGTTCCAGCAAGAAGAATGCCGGTTATAAGGCTGCAGAATACGTGGAAGACGGAATGGTTTTAGGATTAGGAACCGGCTCAACAACCCATTTCTTCATTGAAAAAGTGGGAATGAGAATCCGTGACGAAGGAATCAAAGTAATGGGCATACCAACATCATTCCAATCATTATTAATTGCAAAGGAATGGAACATTCCAATCACTACTCTCGAGGAACATGACATTGACCTGTCAGTTGACGGGGCAGATGAAGTGGACTGCGATTTCAACCTGATCAAAGGGGGAGGGGCAGCTCACACAAAGGAGAAAATCGTTGATTATGCTGCGGACAAATTCATCGTCATCGTCGATGAGTCCAAGGTCGTTGAAGAGTTGGGAACTTTCCCTGTTCCGGTGGAAGTGCTTCCTGACGCATCACGCATGGTAATCAAAACCCTTGAGGATATGGGTGCAACATGTGAGATAAGGATGGCTCAAAGAAAGGACGGGCCTGTAATCACCGACAACGGAAACTTTGTCATAGATGCAAAATTCGACAATATAGAATCCCCTGCACACCTTGAAATCGACCTGAACTCAATACCGGGAGTGGTCGAGAACGGAATATTCTCACAGATGGTTGACAAGGTAATCATCGGAACCGATGACGGAACCAAGGAATTGTAGTGATAAAAATGAACATGTTCATACCTCCTGAATTGAAGGACCTGCTATATAAGATACTCCTCATATTTGGGGTTATAATAGTTATCTATGGTGTGCTGTGGCTGCTTGTGACTCTTGGACTGATACCTGCTTTGGTAGCGGCATTGTTCCCACAGGTGGTTATAATAATCATAGGATTGTTCATAATCTACACTGCAATCGACCGCAGAAACAATCATTATTAAATTATTTCAAAAAAAGAATTAAAAAGAGATTATAATTAATCTCTTCTATTTTTTAACTGTCAATTTCACTTTTTTAGTTGCCTTGTTAAAGAATTTGTCGCCTGCAAATGTAATGGCGGCAGTGTGTTTGCCCTTTTTGGTTAATTTCTTAAGGTTGAATGTTGCCTTACCTTTAGCATTTGTTTTAGCAGTGTATTTCTTGCCTTTAACTTTAAGGATAACTTTAGCTTTGGATATTGCCTTGCCTGATTTGGATTTCAATGTGATGCTGTATTTTTTAGACTTTTTGACTTTGAAGGTTTTCTTTTTAGCAGTAATCTTGGCTGCTTCCTTGGTCACTTTAATTGTTGCGGTCTTAGTTGATGCCTTGTATGCATTATCTCCTGCAAAGCTGATTGTTGCTTTTAGGGAACCTGTTTTTGAAGCTTTTAAAGTTAAGGTTGCAATACCTTTGTCATTGGTTGATGCTTTTAAGGTTTGGCCATTGAAATCAACAATGATTTCTTTACCTGAAATGACTTTGCCATTAGCATCCTTAAGGGTTATTTGGTATGATGAACCTTTAGCGATAGCTTGCAGGTATAAGGTAGGATTGGATGCTGTTAATGCAGTGTCAAGTCTATCATCAGTAACGTTAATTGCAGCAACTGCGTTTCCAGCTTTATAGTTGTAGTTGCTCGCTGTATGTATGCTGGCCTCGTAGGTTCCTGAGGTTAACATTAGGTCAATTGATGCAGTACCGTTTTCATCTGTAGTGAATTCTTTAACTTCTCCATTAATGGTAACAGTTCCAGCTTTGTTTGCTATTGCTTTACCGGTAATGTCTTTTAAAGTAATTTCTAAACTGCCCTTTTTGTATCCGACATTCACTGCTTTTGCGGTTAAGTTCACTGCTTTGGAATCGCTGTAGGTTCCTTGCACTTTCACTCCGACTTTATCATAATACTTGTTTTCTGATTTCACAAGGAAGAATTCAAATGTAGGTGGGAAAGGCAATTTGTCAGGCTTGTAGGTATTTTTGCCGATTGTGACATTGTAGTATCCTCCTCCAAGAATGATTGCGATTCTGCTTCCGCTTAAAGCATTGTCAAATATGTATTCATTACCTGATCCGTAACATGTTATTGAACTGATTTTTGAGTTCAGTATAGTGTTTCCATAAACTTTGTGTCCTGAGGAGTGCAGGAGGAAAATTCCTTCTTTTGAACCGGAAACGGTGTTGTTGAATACTGTAACGTTTGTTCCTTGAGTGAATCTTACATCAATACCATGGTTGTATGCATTGGTGAGTGTATTATTTGCAATTATTGAATTTTTAGACCCAAAGCATAATATTCCTGTTGTAAATTGGTTGCTTAATCTATTATTGGTGATTATTGCATTAGGGCGACCGTTTTGTCTTTCCCCAATATACATTCCCCATGATGCTCCTTCAATATTACAGTGGGTAATTGTCAAATCTTCACTGAGGATGGAATAAATTCCTGCAGTGCAATACTCTCTTGTATTTCCAGTTATTTCGGTAGGATTATATCCAGGATATTTGCATAGTATATTCAAGTCGCTTATTAGCGCATTTGTGTTATTTACAGAGTATAACACTGCTAGATAGGAAATTCCATATCCTCCCTCATTAGTTTTTTTATTGATTTTTTCTGGAACTAAGCTTAAATTTGCTGAGTCATAACTGATTAATGTCGCATTATTTCCGATTATTTTAATATTTTTATCAATATAAATAGAAATGTTTTCAAATACTGCATTTTTTTCAAAGAATAATGTGTCCCCATCTTCTAAAGCATTGATTGCCTTTTGGATTTCATCATTGGTCATTCCAGCTTTTATTGTAGTATTTTTACCGGTTGGGGTTAAAATATTATCGTAATCGATAACGATTGGTCCTGGAACTTCAATTTCACTGTATTCGGTGTAGGTTACATTAGATATGCTGCTGTCAGTGTGTGTGCCCATCATGGAATCCATACTTGCATAATCTCCTTTTGCTTCAGCAACATAATATTGGAATGATGGTGGGAATGGGAGTTCATCAATTTTCCATTCGTTTTTACCAATTGTGACGTTATTGTATCCGGTATAGGTTCCTCCGACTGGCTGGCCTCCTCCTAGAAGGATTCCTATTCTTGAATTGTGTAATTTATTGTTTTCTATAGTGATGTGGCTTGCACCGCAACAGGTGATTGAGCTTAATGTACAGTTGATTATTGTATTTCCGGTTACTGTGTGTTTTGCAGAGTGCAACAGATAAATTCCTTCTTTTGAACCGATTACAGTATTGTTTAAAACTTTCACTGCAGGTCCAAGACCGTGTCTTACATCTATTCCATGGTTTTTAGCATTTGTTACTGTATTGTTTCTTATTATTGTTCTTGGTGATTGGAAGTTGAAGATTCCTGTAATCAACTGATTTTTAACAGTATTCTTCTCTATTATTCCGTCTGCACAGTTCTGGAACCAGATACCCCAGGAGCATCCGTCAATTGTTGTGTTGGTTATTGTTGTTTGATTGGATTTGTAATTATAAATTACGCAGTTGCTGTATCTTGCATCTCCTCCTTTGTCAGTTCCGCTGTTTTCACCGGCAACAATGCTAATGTCTTTTAAGACTAATCCTTTTGTTTCAAGAATGTATAATGTTGCGAAGTTTGTGATCGCGTATCCTCCAGTGCTTGTGGTGTTTCTGATTATGTCTGGAGTAGTGTTTTCGGATGGTCTGTCGTAACCGTATAATGTTGATCCGTTACCATTGATGGTCACGCTTTTATTCACATAGATGCAAATGTCCTTATATTCTCCTTTTTGGAAATTCAATGTGTCTCCATCTTCGAGCATGTTTATTTTTTCTTGAATTTGCTCATTAGTGTCTGTAGTCTCAATTGTAACCTCTTTTGCAGTCAGAGTATTTGAATCTTCTATTTCTAGAATGTCATTTGTTGTATCATCGTCTTCAGTGATTGTTTCTGCTGATACAATGCTTGCACTTAAGAATACAATTAATACTAAGAATATAGTTAATATTAAAGTCTTTTTATGCATTTTTATCCTCTTTTAATTAGTTTAGTTTGATTACTTAACTTAATAATATTAAAATTTCACTCGATAAGTAACAAAGTATAGTTTGATTTTTATATTATTTAAATGGAAATGTCTTAAATTTTTAATATAACTCTGTTAATCATATTTTATTTATTGTAATTAGTTTTATAACGCTATGATCCTTGAATATAATACTGTTATATTGGTTAGATTTATATATATTCAATATCAAAATAATAATCGATAATCAATTTAATTCATTTTGATAATTCTTTTAATTCAAAAAGAAAAATATTCAAATTAATGGTTGATTATAAAAATAATGGTTAGGAAGTTTAAAATATGAATAAAAAAGCATTTAATCTTTTTTTCATATCATTACTATTCTTATTATTGCTTTCATCAGTTAGTGCTATGGATAATCAAGATGACAATATGACTGTTAGTTCTAGTGGAAACAATCCGATTACAATCACTTCAGAATTGTCAAACGACGATATCCAGTCAAAATTTGACAATGCCAAAGATGGAGACACATTCCAATTTATAGATGATGAATATCAGGATATTTCATTAGTCGTGGACAAAAAATTAAACATTGTCTCAAAGCATAACAGCATAATTCATGCATCAGATAAGATAACTTATAAGGCTAAGAATTTAGGAATAGACAAAACTTTCGGATTTTACTTTACATCAAAAGCGGCAGGAAGTGTTCTGTCAGGAATAACTATCATTGCTTCCAAAAGTGATTATGGAATTGTTGTAGACAACACCAAAAATGTCAGAATCAATAACAACAATGTCACTAACGGGGGAAATTGTGTTTTAATCAAAAACTCAGAAAGGATTTCACTGTTGAACAATGACATTTCAAAAGCCGCCAATAACGGGGTGCAGCTCCAAGACTCTAAAAGCTGCTTAATCAAAAGCAATGAAATATCATACAACGGATTGTCAGGGATTGAAACATCAAACATAGCTTACTGCAATATCACAAACAATGCGATACATCATAATGGATTGAATGGTATTTCAACATTCAACAAATCCTCACACACATTAATCGACGGCAACAACATTTATGAAAATACAAACGGATTATACCTCAACTCAACATCCACAAATGATGTAGTTGAAAAGAATTCATTAACACATAACCGGAAAAATCCACGTTCAATAATGGGAGGATTTGAAACAGGAAACGGCCTTTTATTCGGTGCAGGATTCAAAAGCAAAGGTAACTCAATACTTCAAGTCGAGCACAACTACCTTGCCCATAACGAATTTTATCAAGCTAAAAACTATTGGGAAAATGAAAATTTTGAACTGGGTCAGAACTGGTATAATTCAAACGATCCCTCAAATACATTTGTATGTCCAAGGCTTTTAGCATCACTAATGAGATTGGATTCCTTTTCAGTAAGCAATACCTTAACATTCCAATTAAGGGATTCATCCGGCAGGGCAGTGAATGATTTTGCAACATTCCAGACAAGAGTCAATGTGGACGGAAATCAATATACTGTAACATTCACTAACGGTAAAGCAACAGTCGAAGGATTGGACCCTAACGTTGACCATGATGTTGAAGTGGAAATAGCTAATGAATTTTATAAATATCCTGTTAGAAAAGCCTCTGGTGATGAGGGTGAATCCCAAGATTCGCAAACTTCATCAAATGATGGGCAAAAGGGATCTAATTCAGAGGGACATGATGGGACTTCTGAAGTTCAAGGAAATTCAAACTATCAGGGAAGCTCTTCCGGTGGAAACTCTTCAGGATCACACGTATCCAATTCCGACAAATCCGGAAATTATGGAACAAACAGTTCCACAATTCCCTCACAGGACACTTCTGATAACGGTCAGGATGCATTATCCAATGGGGATTTGAATGCAGGTGACTCAGGAAGTGGCGATTCATCTCAAGAGGGAAAAGCATACCAATTAATTCCTCCAGTTACAACATCAAAAGAGCTGACAAATACATCAGGTCTTGTCGTGTTGGCTATCCTGTCCATAATGGGATGCCTTATTTATGGGTATTGGCGTAAAGATGAATTCGAAGAATAGATTTTCCTTTTCTTTTTTTCTTTTATTTATACTTGGATTTACAAATCATTAACTAATGTTATCTCAAAAAACAATTATATTAAACACTATTAAGAACTTTGAAATAATAGACATCACATCCCAAATCAATGACCTGATTGATATCGACAATGGAATCATCTCCATATTTTCAAGACACTCCACAACAGCCATTGTGGTCAATGAGAATGAAGCGGGATTGTTGAGGGATTTGGAATTCACCTTGGACAATCTGATTGGCGATAAGTTCACCTATCAGCATGACCGTATCGATGACAATGCCCGCTCACACTTGAAATCATTCATATTATCATCCAGCGAGTGCCTGCCGATCCGGAATTCAAGACTTGACTTGGGCACATGGCAGTCAGTTTTCTTCATCGAGCTTGACGGGCCAAGGCATAATAGACAAATAAGTTTAACAATGATGGGGGAATAATATATTATTAAAATGTGGATAAATGGAGGAAAAAATTATGGATGATGAAACACTTAAGGTTTATGGTTATGTTATAAGCTCCTCTTACCGTGAAAAATCCGTCAAATCACTGAATGAGTCAAATAAGATACCAACTGACTTGGCGGAAGATATTGGAGTTAGGTCAAACCATATATCCAAGGTTTTGCGTGAACTCAAGGATTGCGGCGTTGCTGAATGCATCAATGAGGAAAAGCGCAAGAACAGAATCTACAGATTAACACCAAAAGGCGAAGATATAGCCGAACTTATAGGTTAATCCATTTAAAAAAATAATTTCATGATGATGGTGGTTTTAAATTGAGAAAATGGACAATAATTCTAGTACTTGTAATTGTATTATTGTTGATTTTCATACTAGTTTTCAATAATTATGATGCCACACCAGCGGTGAGCAACTACTCCCAAATGGAAACCCAAATGAGAAAATTATGGTATTGAAAGCGAATCTATTTATTGATAAATTCGATTTCAAAAGCGATTACCGGATAATCCAAGGTGAAATTTGTAATAACTTCAGGGGAAACCTCACCAAAGAACCCTTCAATCCTACCTTTTTGAGCCTCACCGGTAACATCAGCAACCCTACCTTCAATGAAAGTCCTGTTTTCACTGTCACCAATCTCCATAGTGTATCCAAGATTGGATAAAACACTGGTTACAACGGATTTTATCTCGGTAAAGTTTGCATGTGAATGGCAGATTACGCCAGCTAATTTTTTGGATGAAACGGTCTTATTTTCTTTACTTTCATCTAAATATAAGACATCACCAATCTCAAATATCTTCTGAGGCAAGTCCTCATGCTTGTTGTCTTCTAAGAATTCCATGAGGCTATTAATCAAGCTGGTCCTAATCATTGTCCTGTCAATGGTAATGGGCCTTGCAACCTGCACATGAGGCTTTTCTTCCTGATTCATTTTAGTGTAATGGGCATCTTCACTGGTTAGCATCAGGCTCATAACTTCCTGGAATCCTAAACCAACCATGACTTCACGGATTGTTGATTCAGCCTTAAACCAATCATTCTCATAAGCTACAGTGTTGATTTCAGGCAATTTCGCCTCAACAGAATTGATATGGTACTGTACGGCAATGTTTTCAACAATATCCACTTCATGAAGAATGTCAACACGATAAGCCGGAATGATTGCCTTGACCTCATTGTCATCAATGATTTCAGCATCGAAACGTGCCTTGTACAACAGTTCCTTAATGTCCTTGGCGGTCAATTCGGTTCCTCCGATAAGGCTGTTTGCAGTGTCAACATGAACATTCATTTCCTGCGGTGTCAAATCCGGACTGACAATGGTCTTGTCCTCGTACTTGACTTCCATGCTTTTGATTTGACCTCCGACCTCTGCAAAGGAGGAGCAGATGATGTTCAATGCCTGGTTTACTGCACGCTCATCAGTGCCTGTGACGTCAACTATGATGTTGTGAGTGTCTTCCTTGATTTTGGTCAACTCGCCGTTGATGATAGGGGGCATGGACAGTACCTGATTGTCCTTGTCAAGAATCAACGGGTACTTGTCGAAATCCTCAATCAAATGAGCATAATCCTTGCCCTTGTCATGTTCGGTTAAAATTTCATCTGGAGTCATTTCAATGTCCTTTTCCAGTGGGACAAAAGCATTTTCATCTTTAGGGGTTGCAATATACTTGAATGGAGCGTTGACAACATCGGCGTTATGGATACCGATAGCTACCTTTTTCCTATCCCTTCCGATAACCCAATGGAGGTTTTCCTGGAAATCCATAATGTATTTCAGCTTGTCGCCAGTGAAATCAACGTTATCGATTTTGGCAAATGCGATATATGGCCTAATGGCTGCCACATCAGCCTCAACGATGACTTCCTCATTGGAAGGAACCACCTTATAGTCAGGCAATCCCACTTCCTGGCCTATGAAGCCTTTAAAAGATCTAGCCACTCCCTCGACGGATAGGTTGTCCGGACGGTTTGGGAAAAATTCCACTTTGATTTCCTCATCATCATAATCCTCAATGTCACTGGACATCATCGGCAGGGTGTCTATTAATTCGTCTTTTTCCATATCGATTCCTAAATCTTTTAAATCCTCATATTTAAATGTTATAACTGGCATTTAATAACTCCATTTAATTTCTATAATCCATAAACTAAAATAAAGAACAGAGACTCAATTACAAAATGCAACGCTCTATGTTCCAGCTCACCCATATCTCGAATGAATATTGTATGGGTCACGTCTATTGCAAAATGAACAAGGGCCGCTAGTATTCCAATAATAGGGTTTAGGAAAACTATTGACAGTATTACGAAATGGAATCCTGCCTCCATAATCTCATGGGTAAGCCATGTCTGCCATGTGGAATGGGTTGATTGCTGAATCAAGCCTCCGAGCAGAATGTAGAAGTTGTTCAACACCTTCCACATCAGTGTAGTGTGCAGTATGTCACTAATGGCCAATACGACAGCAACATAAAACCATATTAAGTTCATAATCTAACAGTCCTCTTATTAATTGATAATATTAATAATATGATTTTATTATATAATATAGTTAACTATCAAGCATTGTTGCCACAGTGAAATATTGCCTTCACCATGAAAAATTGTTTTAACCCTGAAATATTGCTCCGATTTATAACTAGACGTTTTATATAATTTGAATTATAAAACTATATTCGGTGCATTAAGTATGATTAAATTAAGGGCATCTTCAATTTTAAAAAATTTTTTCAGCAGATTAAACTCATTAAGTTCGTTTGATTTGGATGATATAAATGTTGAAATTGAGAAAGTTCCAACATCAGATGAGTTATTAACAAATGCTGTTGCTAAATATGTTAATTTTGAAAAAGTCATTCTAATAGCAATATATCATTTGATCAATACTCAAAATGCTAATAAGGAATACCTGACAATATTGACAAAAGATTTAAGATTGATATGTGATTTGGTCGAAGGAGTTGAAGGAGATGTGGAAATTCCTAATCATGTAAAAAAAAGAACCGGTTAATAATATTTTTTTAACATGTCATAATCATTTTCAAAAAGCGATAATTCCATCTTCAAATGATTTTAAAAATGCCATGTTGCCTAAGATTAAATTCACCATTATTGTTTCTGAAAATCACATTGGTATAATAGTTAATGAATTAGGTGAAAAATTCAATAATTTTTCTAAATTTGAAAAAATTGATTTTAAAAATAATTGGAAATCTTATAAAGAATATATAATGTTTTGTTTAGCAAATGATTGTCCTAATGAGGTATTTAAATTTTACAATGACGAGTATTCCGATGAGGAATTTCAGAAATTTTTTGAAAAGTACGTTGGTGAAAATATTTCCAAGTTTGTGGATGAATTCAATATAAGATTCGGCAATGTTGAAATCCTAAAATTTTTTTCACTTGAAATTTCACATCGATGTGATTTCTTGATGTAAAATTAGTATTTCTTAGATTTGCTCAATATATG
>NZ_CACYJE010000030.1 GCF_902774605.1 uncultured Methanobrevibacter sp. | reverse complement strand
GGATGGAGAGGTACCTGCCATTCAACATTTCATCAATCCTTTACATAAGCGTAATCGGCATTATCTTGGCTTTTCCAGGCATGCCGACATCAGAATTCGTTTTGAAGTATGTGTCTCAAGTTGAACTTTTGTCAATAGTGACCGTATTTCTGGCATACGTTGGTATTGGAATGGGCAAAAGCTGGAATGAATTCAAGGCATTGGGATGGAGAGCAATCGTAATAACAGTGCTTGTTATTGCATCAACATACTATGGAGCGGCAATTGTAGCGCACATCGTTCTAGTTTTAACAGGGGTTCCAATCGCATAATTGAATTGGGCATTGAATATTGTTTCAACTCATAACTTAACTATTTTAATACTACCTATTACATAATACTATTAGTGGGTGTTTTATGTTTTTACAAAATATTTCTAAATTTATATCAAACTATCGCTATGAACAGGCAACTGTGGAATCCATCACTACTGTAAAAGCAGCATTCCTGGACTTTTTTGGAGTAACCTATCGCGGAATCAAGGAGGATGCTTCAAAAATAGCATTAAACACCATTGGAGAAATATTTTCAACTAACGAGAATTCTAATTTAAAGGCAACTGTTATTGGAACGGGGATAAAAACAGATGTTTTGAATGCAGCATTCGTAAATGGTGTGGCTGCTCACACGCTGGAATTGGATGATGGTCACAGGGGAGCTCAAATCCATTTGGGAGCGGTGATTTTCCCAACCGCACTTGCCATTGCCGAAAGCTATGATTTAAGCGGAAAGGAATTCCTGGAGGGAGTCATGGTAGGTTATGAAGTGGGAATACTTCTGGGCAAAATAGTCAATCCCGAACACAGAAACAAGGGATTCCACACGACCGGAACAGTAGGTACTTTCGTTTCTGGAGTGGTTGCATCCAAACTCCTTAAGCTTGATGAAACTCAAATATTAAATGCATTGGGATTATGCGGAACACAAGCGGCCGGACTTCTCGAATCAGACCATGGCGGATCTATGGGCAAATCATTGCATGCAGGAAAAGCAGTGTATAATGGATTGCTATCAGCATTCCTTGCAAGAAACGGCTTCACAGGAAGCGGAACAATATTTGAAGGAAAAGAAGGATTTCTTAAAACAATGGTCTATGATGATGATTATGATGCAGAAAGCTTCTCACTTGAAGATGCACTTAAAGACGTTGGCAAAGTGCGCGTGAGAGACATATACTTTAAGAAATACCCATTCTGCAGGCACCTGCACTCCTCAATAGACACTGCACTGAAGCTGAAGGCAAGCATTGGAGAGGAATATGACCATATCAAGAATGTGGCAGTCAAGACTTATGCAATCGCCGCTGACCACAATAACTTCAATCCCAAAAACCTCGAGGAACTCAAGCAAAGCCTCCCGTATGCAGTGGCAATAGCGCTGGTTGTCGGGGAAGTCAGTGTAGATGAGATTAATCAACTGATAGAATTCGGCCTTTTGGATAACTACTCGACTGTCGATAAGGTTAACAGCATCAAGAACCTCGTCAATAACATGCTGTTATTATCTGATGATAAGTTAAACGAACTCTATCCGGACAAGAGACCTTCAAACGTCATTATAAAACTGGATGAGCACTTCAGAAACGGAGTGTTCCAGAACATCACCCTGCTTCCAAAGGGCGATTTCGAAAACCCGTTCCAGCTGCGCGACCTCATTGACAAGTTCAAGGGACTGAACCCTCAATATGACATCAACAATTTGACAGTGATCGATTCACTTGAAGAGTATACGATGAAATATGTCGTTCGAAAATTAAACGGTTAGGAGATGAGATTCATGGATGATACAATGGAATTCCTTAAAAAAATTGGTATTGAAGATGCTTCAAAAGATTACAATTCACCTAAGCGATTCGCTGATGGCGGACAGTATCGTTTTGAAGTTCCAGGAATACAGTCTCCAAAGACAATGAGGGCATTGCTTGAGGCATCCAAGGAAAATGACGTGTTCATTCACAGGGTAACCCAGACAAAGGGAATAATGATGCTCACTGATGAGGAAATCACTGAAATGGTCATGCTTGCAAAGGATTACGGATGCGAATTGTTCCTTTCAGTAGGTCCAAGAGCAACATACGACACTTCCGCTACAGTTCACACCAAGGAAGGAAGCAGGATCGGTTATCGCCTTAGAGGCTATGATAATCTGGTCTATGCAATAGAGGATGTTAAAAGAGCATGCAGGCTTGGCGTTCGCGGAATATTATTGTATGATGAGGGATTGCTATGGGTTTTAAACCAAATGAGAAGTGAAGGCGAAATTCCACAAAATGCCCATTTCAAATTATCCGCACATGCAGGCCATTCCAATCCGGCATCAGCAAAGCTATTGGAGGCCAATGGTTTAAACTCTTTAAACCCTGTTCGAGACCTTCAGATACCAATGATTGCGGCAATCAGGAAAGCAACTGACATGTCATTGGACTTGCATACTGAAAACCCGAAATCAACAGGAGGATTCATAAGACATTATGAGGTGCCAAGCTTCATTAAGGTGGCTTCTCCAGTCTATCTTAAAACCGGAGGGTCAGTCGCCGCCAATCATAATTGGGACACTACCGAAGCAGAAGCGGTTGCACGCATAAAACAGGTTAAACTTGTTAAAAGAATGATTGATGAATACTATCCAGAAGCTATCGCATCACCAGACAAATCAAGTGATCTGGCAACTCCAGAGTGATCATATGAGCATATCCGAAGAAGTTAGCGAAACAATCATTAAAGCTTCAACCACACTATCCGAAGACAAGCATAAAGCTTTAAAAGATGCCATATCAAGAGAGGAAGATGAGAATGCTAAATGGGCATTGGAAATAATTCTGGAAAACTATCAAGTCGCAGAGAAAAACAGATTCCCATTATGTGATGACACTGGAATTCCTCATGTGATAATTGAAATCGGTTCGAAAAGACAAATCACCGGTGAAATGCTGAACCAGATTCATGAGGGGATATATGACGGATTGAACAATCTTCCCGCACGCCCAATGGCAGTTAAAGGAAATGCCGTTGAAAGAATAGAGCAAAGCCAAGGATTATATGAAAAGCCAGGAATGCTTCGCCCCGCATCAGTGCTAATCGACAATGCCAATGACGAATCCACCTATAAGAGAGATATTTCCGAGGACACGCTGAACGTTCATCTTCTGCTTGAAGGGGGAGGTCCTGAAATCAGGTCCAAGACATATAGGGTTTACCATCAGCGTTCATTCGATAATGTGATAGGCACTGCCTGCGAATGGCTGGAATCATCCCTTAAAATGTTGGGCTGCACTCCATCGATACCTTCGATAGGCATTGGAAGAACACATTACGAGGCCACTTCACTACTGCTCAAATCGATTGCTTATGGAAGCCTTGATAATCAAAGCAGCGTTGAAAAGGAAATTACTGAAAGGTTAAACAACACCAATATCGGGCCGTTAGGCTTCGGCGGCAGGACTACTGTCTTAGGCACTTATTTGAATATTGGCAATCAAAGGGCAAGCGGCGTTAGGATAGTGTCAATCAGGCCGTCATGTTTTGTGGAGCCCCGCGTTGCTACAATAAAGTTATAAAGTTTATATAGTATTATAAAAGTATTTAAGATTAAGGTTAAAGGTTTTAGAAATGCAAGAAAATAATTTTAAAGTCAATCCAAAGTCTTTAAAAACTGCCATAACAAAAGTTGAAAAGGATAAGCTGGTTACCAGAGGTTACAATCAAAGGAATTTAATTGAAAAAATCCGCTATAGTGACATGGTTTACCTTTTATTGAAGGGTAAATTGCCGTCAGTCAAGCAAAGCAGGATTTTCAATCATGTCCTGGTTTCATTCTGCGACCATGGCGTAACCCCTCCAAGCACTCAGACTGCACGATTGATTGCCTCATCAGGCTCTCCAGTAAATTCAGCCGTGGCCGGGGCATTATTGTCATTTGGCCATAAGCATGCCGGCGCCATTGAAAAGGCAATGGAGCTATACCAATCAAGCATTAACTCCGCACGCTTAATTGATGATCCGGACATTGACAATAAGCAAATCGCAAGCTTGGCCATAGACATCTATAAGGATTATGTCATTAAGGGAAAGAAGGTTCCTGGTTTCGGCCACAGGTATCACAGTACCGACCCGAGAGCCGATAAACTGATAGAGGTTGCAATCAAAGAAGGTTTCATAGGCCCTCATATTAAACTGGCATTGGCTTTGCAAGACTTGGTGCATGAGAAAAAAGGCGTAAGGCTGAATGTGGATGGTGCAAACGCAGCAATCCTGTCTGATCTGGGTTTTGACCCTGAATTGGGATTGGGAGTGTTCATCATAGGAAGGGTGCCTGGAATAATCGCCCATATTCATGAGGAACATATGGATGAAGAGGAATTTCGAAGATTCTGCGACCTTGATGACATAGAGTACATGGGAGGAAAATAAAATGGAATTCATTGACGTGATAAATGAAAGATACAGTGTAAGGGGATACCTTGACAAGGAAGTTGAAAAGGAAAAATTGGAATACGTTTTAAAAGCGGCAACCATAGCGCCAACAGGCGTTAACGCACAGCCTTTTAAAGTTTATGTGATTGACACTAAAAAGTATAAAGACGAATTGTCTGAAATCTACTCTGCAAAATGGTTCGTGGAAGCGCCATTGGTCCTGGCAGTTGTTGGAATAAAGAATAAGGCATGGACCAGGCCATGGGACCAGAAGAACATTGCAGACATTGATGCAACTATTGTGATGGACCACATGATTCTTGCAGCCGCAGACGTTGGGCTTGGAACATGCTATATTGGGGCCTTCAAAAAGTACAGGGCTCATGAATTCCTCAACCTTGATGAGAACGAGGAAGTTGTATTGTTCACACCGTTAGGTTACGGAAATGCCGAGCCTAGGGACACTCCTAGAAAAGAATTGGATGAATTCGTTGTATACATGGATTAGAAAATGAGTTTATTTATCTTAAAGGCTAACGATTCTGAGGATATGGATAGGATATCTGCGGAATTGTTAGAAAATAAATTTAAAACAATAGAAAAACAGGATAACTTCATATTGATGAAGCGCAGAAGATACGGCAATGTCTTGATTCATGTGGTATGCTTGATTGTCGCGCTGATGTTTCTCTCCGTTGCGATATTCATAAATGTAATCTATTTCACATATTCCTTCCTGTGGGCATCTCCAAATGTTTTGATTACGACTGAAACAAAAGGGGAGGACGGTGAGGATTTGCAGTTCAACACAATGGATGAGGTCATGATGAAGGCGACAGCTATCCTATGATTTCATCAACGCTGTATTCTTCAATTTTCCTTATCAGCAATGGGTTTTCACAGTTGAGGTACTCGGATTCCTCACCGAGTTTCGCATTAATCAAGACCTCGTCAACAGTCGGCTCTGAAAACAGTGTCGATATGTCAGTGATGAACTCATCATAATCGTTTTGAACATTCTCATCGCTGAAACCCAAGCGCGGAAGTTCACCGGTCCACAAGTCATTGCCAGGTGAGAATTTCATGTCGACCACCTTGCCGTTCAGCATTTCGCCGTCAAGGGTAAGTGAAAAATTCTTATTTAAAATAATCCAAACTGCTCTTTCCATATTTAATAGTTTATACAAAATGATATAAATATTATGAATGACTAACTTTTCATTATGGCGAACATTAAAATGTTTAAATTGCTAGGTGTAATGTTGGCGTTAATGCTGATAGTATGGGCGATAGCACCATTCCTAAGGCACCAGCCAATAACCAATGATGTCATGGCCACCGCAATTATACTGATTCTGATTGCAATCGCATACTTCATCATACTGTTCAATCCCGGATGGACCAAGGCAGTGTTTTTCTTTGAAGGTATCGTCATAGGTGTAAGTGGGTATATGCTACTGGCTCATCCATACAATTTAGGCTTTGTTATTGTGGGTCTAATTATAGTTATCATTGCTATCCTTGCTTATTTGCAGAAATTACCTCCTAGTATATTGAAATGGTTCTATAGATAATTTATTTATCTTTTATTCTTTTTTTTATAAAATTTTTTCATGTAATTATTATTTTTTAAATACTTTTTTTAATTCAAAATACAATTTTACGAAGTCTAATCAAAATTGAATAGTAAAAGATATATATATTACACAACAAAAATAAGTACACCATGGTGATTAATTATGGCAGAGATATCAGACGCAATCGCAATGATAAAAAAAGCTGAATCTGATGCTGAACAACTCATTATTGATTCAGAGTCCCAATCCAAGGACTTAATCGCTGAATCACAAGTTAAAGCTGAAGAAATTATTTCCCAAGCTAAGCTAGCAGCAGAAGACGACGCGAAAGATACTGTTTTTGATGCAGAAGATAAAGCTAAAAAAGAGGCTCAATCTATTGCTGCGCAGTCCAAAAAAGATGTTCAAGCTTTAAAGGACAAGGCTATGGCAAATGTAGATGAAGCTGCTTCAATAATTGTCAAAAATATTTTGTAGTGTGAGATTATATGTTCAAGACAGCTAGAATGCGTAAAATTAGAATTGTTACACTGGATAAGTATGTAGCACCTACAGTGGACGCTCTCCACGAGTCAGGACTCATACAAATCAGTGATATTTCTGACAGCATTCAGCAAGATCCTGAATTAGCGGAGTTAGTAACTCCTTCAAAAGCCACTCCCTACACTGGTAAGTTATCTTCACTTCTCATGAAAACAAACGGTATATCTGAACTATTAGGAAATTCTTTATCAGAAGGCCATGGGTTAAAGGACACTTTAATGTCTTTTATTAGTCCAGATTTACCTGTTCAAAAAGAAGTAGAGAAACTAGACACTGAAGCTTTTATTGCAAAAGCTGAAGACACTTTATCCCAGGTAGAAGCTAAAACAAGCGTGATTGAAGGAAAACTGGCCGCACTCGACGCTGAAACAAGTGAACTACAGTCTAATAAAAGTTTGGCTAATCGCTTATCCAATTTTGACATGAATTTAGCTGACTTAAAAGATTCTAAGTACACTTCTACTACTGTTGGAAGGATTAATGCTGGATCTGCTTCAGAAATCAAAAATGAATTAAGTAACTTGACTGATGAATTAGAAATATTTACTGTTCCAAGCGATGATAAAGAGGGAGAAATCATCGTAGTGGTAACATTAAATGAATATAGTGATGATGTTTATTCAACACTTCGTAAGTTTGACTTTGAGAAAATTGAAGTAGGTGACGTTGAAGGAACCCCTCAACAAATCATTTCAAATGCTGATTCAAGACTCTTAACCATTGAATCCGAAAGAGCATCTGTCAAATCAGAATTAAGGGCAGTTGCGGAACAATGGGACGATGATATATTAGCACTCAAAGAACAATTAGAAAATGAAAAAGAAAAGAACGAAATCCTTTCCTCTTTTGTTCAAACCAAAGACGCTTACGTTCTTGAAGCATGGGTGCCTGTAAAGGATACCGAAAAGGTTGAACAATTGGTTGAAAAAAGTTCTGACGGACATTGTGCCTTTGAAACAATAGAGGTTGAAGGTACTGATGATGAAAATGTTCCAGTTCTACAACAAAACGGATGGTATGCAAAACCTTTCGAATACCTTGTTGATATGTACTCTCCGGTACGTTACAATGCAATGGACCCAACAATATTTGTTGCAATCACATTCCCATTCTTCTTCGGTTTCTGTTTAACCGATGCAGTTTACGGTTTAGTTGTAGCAGCTATTGGTGTAGTCCTGTTAAGAGGTATGGGTAAAGTTAAAGAATCAATGCATTCATTCGGTTGGATCTTAATCTGGTCAGGTCTGTGGGCCGTTGTACTAGGTTTGATAACCAATGGTTTTATTGGGGACTTCCCAGAAAGAATAGCTGGTTTCCGTTTACCAACTGTAATCCCTGCAGTTGAAGCGTTCGTACACCCAGACACTATCTTGATAATCGCTATCATTGTAGGTCTTATCTACACCAATATAGGATTCATATTAGGTGCTATCAACAACTTAAGATACGGAAACAAGAAAGAAGCTATCGGTTCTCAAATTTGTTGGTTTGTATTTGAAGCTGGTATTATCTTACTTGCCTTAGGATTCATGATGCCTGCAATAGGCATGATTGGAATGGTCCTTGGAGGAATTTTAGTAATTGCAACTATTGGAATGTTAGTATGGGCTAACGGTGCATACGGTGTAATGGATATCTTCGGTTACATGGGTGATGTATTGTCCTACGCTCGTCTTTTAGCATTATGTTTAGCTACTGGTGGTATTGCTATGACAGTAAACATCTTAGCACAAATGTTAGATCAAATGATTCCATTTGCAGGTGTTGTGCTTGCAGTATTCGTATTCATATTTGGTCATATTGCAAACTTCGCTTTCCAAGTATTAGGTGCATTTATTAACGCTTTACGTCTTAACTATGTAGAGTTCTTCTCACAATTCTTCATGGAAGGTAAAGGTAAATTCGAAGCTTTCAAAGCAAAAAGAACATTTACTAAAATTAAATAATTAAAAATTTTTCATTTAATATCTTAAAATAAAATTTAAAAAAATCAATATTATTTCAAAGGTGAATAAATATGGTAGAAATTGCTTTAGGTACTGCTTTAGCAGCTATTGGTGCTGGAGTAGCAATTGGTTTTGCTGGATTAGGTTCCGGTTTAGGGCAAGGTATGGCAGCTGCTGGATCTGTCGGTGCAGTAGCAGAAGACAATGACATGTTTGCAAGAGGTATTATTTTCTCTGCATTACCAGAAACTCAGGCTATTTACGGTTTCTTGGTTGCAATCTTATTATTAGTATTCTCCGGATTATTAGGAGGAGGACAAGGATTACCTACCGAAGCAGGTATTGTTGCTATCGGTGTAGGTGCATCCATCGGATTTGCTGGTTTAGGTTCCGGTATGGGACAAGGTATGGCAGCAGCATCCTCTGTAGGAGCAATTGTAGAAGACAATGATATGTTTGCTCGTGGTATTATTTTCTCCGCTTTACCAGAAACTCAGGCTATTTACGGTTTCTTGATTGCTATTTTACTCATGGTATTCGGTGGAATCTTAGGTTAAGGAGGCAATTTATATGAGCGCAGGCACAAGCAAAATTGTTGAAAGTATAATGTCTGTAGCCCAAGAGAAAGCTGATGTAATCATTCAAGATGCCAACGCTGAAGTTACAGCAATTCAAGCAAATGCTGAAAAAACTGCAGAAGCCGAAAAAACTAAAATTTTAGAAAATGGTAAAAAACAATCTGATATGAGATATCAGCAAATTATCTCTGAAGCTAAGATGAATGCTCGTAGAGCAGAATTAGGCGCTAAAGAAGAAGTTATAGAAGCTGCTTTCAATCAAGCTATTGGAGAATTAAAAGTTAAAGCTTCTTCTGGTGATGAAGAATATGAAGATTCTTTAAGTAAAATGATTAAAGAAGCTGCTGATGAAATTGGTAGTAAAGATTTAATTATCCAATTAAATGAAGCTGATACAAATCAACTTAAAAGCGAATTATCTGCAAATGGTTCAGACTCCTTCCAGTTAGAAGATGTCACTTTCACATTAGGTGAACCAATTGACGCTATGGGCGGAGCTATTTTAAAAACCGTTAATGGAGATATTGAAGTAAATAATACAATTGAAGCTAGATTAGAAAGATTTAAAAGTATCTTACGTAGTGAAGTTGCTGAAATATTATTTAAATAATTAGGAGGATAAATTATGGCAGATGGAATTGCAACATTAATAAGTTCTGTTGGGCTTACACAAGAAACATTCCTAGTGTTCTGTGTAATCGCAATACTTGTTGTTGGTGCAGTAGTTGTAATCATTACATCCAGACCAATTTTGGACATTTATCCTTATCTTAACCCAAGTGCAAGAGTAAGAGCAAGAAAAGGAAGATTATTTGATGAAAAACAAATTTCTGAACTTGTTGAAACCAACAACGTTGAAGAAGTTGAGAATTACCTCAAAAATACTCCTGACTATGCTGACGTGTTAGATGAATATCCACTCGACAAGGCATTAGACGTTGAACGTGCTAATACCTACGACTTCGTTGCAAGATTAGCTCCAAAGGACATTAAAAAGCCTTTTGATGTCATGTCTAAAAAAGCAGACATCGACAACATAAAAAGCCTTTTAACAGCTAAAGAAGTAGGCCTTACAGCTGACGAAACAAGAGAATTATTAATTCCTTGCGGATCACTGTACGAAGACCTGGATTCCTTGGCAGACTCCGAAAGCGTGACTGACATTGTAACAAGTTTAGACAACACTGAATATTCAACAGCACTAGAAGATGCTCTTCCACAATATGAAGATACTAAAATGATTCTTCCATTAGAATCAGCTTTAGATAAATATTACTTAGGCAAATTATTACGTTCTACTGATGTTCCTTCCGATGAAAACAAACAGATATTATACTCATATGTGGGAACACAAGTCGATGTAGCTAATCTAAAACTAATTATAAGGGCAAAAGAAGATGGCCTTGATTATGATGCAATCTCTCCTTATATATTAGAAGAAGGATACCAATTACGTGAATGGAAACTCAAAGATTTAATGGAATCCCCGGACGTTACAAACGTAGTTTCTGGATTAGAAGGAACAAAATATGCTGAAGCTTTAACTGACGTGATGCCAGTATACAACGATACCGGTTCAGTTGCAGTGTTCGAAAAGGCTTTAGACACATACGCTTCTGATTACTCAAAATCTTTAGCTTCTAAAAAACCATTAGGAATTGGTCCAATTATTGGTTATTTAAGTCAAAAAGAAAATGAAATTAAGAATTTAAAAATTATTGCAAGAGCAAAAAGAGAAGCAGACTTCCCTAATTCTAAAATCATGGAGATGTTAATATGAGTTCAGTAGCAATTATAGGTGATATTGACACTGTTTCAGGATTTAGATTAGGTGGTGTCAAACAAGCGGAAGTAGTTAATACTCCTGAAGAAGCTATCGCAGCTTTTGATAAATTTTTAGATGATGAAATTTCAATTATTATCATTACCCAATTAATGGCTAATGAAATAAGAAATCATATTAATAGGAAAATTGGTTCTAGTGTTTTACCAATGATAATTGAAATACCAGATAAAGATGGGTCCTCAGAAGGTTCATCTGATCAAATAAATGACCTTATTAAAAGAGTTATTGGGGTAGAGATGGTTAAATGATTATTGAAGGAAATATTATTAAGATTGCTGGGCCTGTTATTATTGCAGATGGTATGAGAGGGGCTCAGATGCTTGAGATGGTTAGGGTAGGTGACGAAAAGCTTATCGGGGAGATCATCGAATTAGAAGGTGACACCGCAACTATCCAAGTATACGAAGAAACAGCCGGTATTCAACCGGGTGAAGTAGTTGAATGTACTGGAGGTCCATTGTCAGTAGAACTCGGTCCTGGTGTAATGAGTTCTATTTTCGACGGAATTCAAAGGCCTTTAAGAATCATCAGAGAAGAATCTGGTGACTTCATTGCAAGAGGTATTGATGTAGACTCAATCAACAAAGAGAAAAAATGGGCATTCAAACCAGTAGCTAAAGTAGGAGACAAAGTAAAAGGCGGAGACGTACTTGGTGAAGTACAGGAAACAACTGCAGTTTTACACAAAATCATGGTTCCTCCAACAATGGAGGGAGAAGTTACAGAAATCGCAGCAGAAGGCGAATACACTGTATTAGAAGACATTGCAGCAGTTGACGGTGAAAAAATCCAAATGCTCCAAAAATGGCCTGTAAAAAGAAGTCGTCCATACATTGAAAAATTAGATCCAGATGTACCATTAGTAACTGGTCAAAGGGCACAAGACACTTTCTTCTCCGTAGCAAAAGGAGGAGCAGCTGCTATTCCAGGTCCTTTCGGATCAGGTAAAACAGTTACACAACAACAATTAGCTAAATGGGCAGACGCAGACATTGTGGTATATATCGGATGTGGAGAACGTGGTAACGAAATGACAGAAGTACTTACCGAATTCCCATTCCTCGACGACCCTAAAACTGGAAACCCATTGATGGACAGAACAGTTCTTATTGCAAACACTTCCAACATGCCGGTAGCAGCTCGTGAAGCATGCGTATACACTGGTATTACAATCGCAGAATACTACCGTGACCAAGGTTACGACGTAGCGCTCATGGCAGACTCAACCTCAAGATGGGCTGAAGCTATGAGGGAAATTTCTGGTAGGTTAGAAGAAATGCCTGGGGAAGAAGGTTACCCAGCATACTTAGCATCCAGATTAGCACAATTCTACGAAAGAGCTGGAAGGGTAAAAACTATCGGAACCGAACCTCATGTGGCTTCAATTTCCGTAGTTGGTGCAGTATCACCTCCTGGTGGGGACTTATCCGAACCTGTTACACAAAACACCTTACGTATCTGTAAAGTGTTCTGGGCGTTAGATGCATCCCTTGCAGATAAACGTCACTTCCCTTCAATCGACTGGCTACAAAGTTACTCATTATACGTAGACAGTATCGAAGGATGGTGGGCTGAAAACGTAGCTCCAGATTGGAGAGCAACCCGTGACCAAGCTATGGGATTACTGCAAAAAGAATCCGAGTTACAAGAAATTGTACAATTAGTAGGTCCTGATGCATTACCAGAAACTGACCAAGCTACTTTAGAAACTACCCGTATGTTAAGAGAAGACTTCTTGCAACAAAACGCATTTGATGATGTAGATACATACTGTGCACCAGATAAACAGTACAAAATGTTAAAAACCATTTTATTATTCTACAAAGAATCTCTTGCAGCAGTTAACAGAGGAGCTCCAATCGCAAACATTGTAGCATTACCTGTTAAAGAAGACATCGGTAAAATGAAATACATCCCACAAGAGGAATTTGATGCAAAAATTGAAGAAATTCAATCCGCAATTACTAAACAATGCAGTGAGGCTTAAAAATGAATACAAATATTAAAACAAGAGAATATACTACTGTATCTGAAGTCTCAGGTCCTTTAATGGTTGTTGAAGGAGTAGAAGGCGTTGGTTACAATGAAATTGTAGATATTGAAACACCTACTGGTGAAAAAAGAAGTGGTCAAGTTCTTGAAGTAACTAAAGATGTTGCTGTTATTCAGGTGTTCGAAGGAACTAGTGACTTAAACACAAAAGATACTAAAACAAGATTCACCGGTCAAACCGCAAAAATCGGTGTATCCAGAGACATGATGGGTCGTATCTTCAACGGTATCGGTAAACCTATCGACGGCGGACCAGAAATCATACCTGATGAAGAGTTAGACATTAACGGGTCACCAATGAACCCTGCTTCTCGTGAATTCCCTGAAGAATTTATTCAAACTGGTATCTCTACCATTGACGGAATGAACACATTAGTAAGAGGACAAAAACTTCCTATTTTCTCAGGATCTGGTTTACCTCACAACGATTTAGCTGTACAAATCGCAAGACAAGCTAAAGTATTAGGTGCAGACGATGAGTTTGCAGTAATTTTCGCTGCTATGGGTATTACAAACGAAGAAGCAAACTTCTTTATGAGAGACTTCGAACGTACCGGAGCATTAGAAAAATTAACAGTATTCATGAACTTAGCAGACGACCCTGCTATCGAAAGGATCTTAACTCCAAAAATGGCATTAACCACTGCTGAATATTACGCATTCACCTTAGGCATGCAAGTATTGGTTATCTTAACAGATATGACCAACTACTGTGAAGCTTTAAGGGAAATTTCCGCAGCTAGGGAAGAAGTGCCTGGAAGAAGAGGTTACCCTGGTTACATGTACACTGACCTTGCTGGTATTTATGAAAGGGCAGGACGTATTGACGGTAAAGAAGGTTCAATTACACAGATGCCTATCTTAGTTATGCCTCAAGACGATATTACTCACCCAATTCCGGACTTAACCGGTTATATTACAGAAGGACAAATCGTATTAAGTAGGGAAATCTCAAGGAAAGGTATTTACCCTCCTGTAGACGTACTTCCTTCACTTTCTCGTTTGATGAGTGGTGGTATCGGAGGAGACAAGACTCGTGATGACCACAGTGGTGTATCTGACCAACTCTATTCCGCATATGCTGAAGGTCGTGAATTAAGAGACCTCGTAGCGGTTGTAGGGGAAGAAGCACTTACCGAAAGGGACCAAAAATTCTTAGAGTTTGCTCAAGCATTCGAAGACCAATTCATTACTCAAAGTAAAGATGAAGACAGGACTATCTTCGAAACATTAGATCTTGGTTGGAACTTACTCAAAATCTTACCTAAATCTGAACTCAAAAGGGTTAAAGAAGAATTTATTGAACAATACCTTCCAAAAGATGACTAATCTCATTACAGTTAATGTAGGTGATTAAATGGCACAAGATATTATAGATGGAATTAATCCAACTCGTATGGAATTATTATCTCTTAAAAACAGGACTAAACTAGCTGTTAAAGGGCATGGTTTACTCAAGGAAAAAAGGGATGCTTTAATCAAAGAGTTTTTTGATATCTTGGATCGTGTCAAAGGTATTCGTGAAAACGCAGAAAAAAGTCTAAAAGAAGCAAATGAAGCTTTAGTCGAAGCTCAAATTGCTATGGGTGATTTAGCTGTAAGGAAAGCTTCCTTATCAGTTAAAGAATCTATTGATGTGGAAATCACATCAAGAAGCGTTATGGGTGTAGCAGTGCCTGTGACCAATGTTAAAATGGAAGAAAGGTCCATTATCGACAGGGGTTACGGTTTCTCTGACACCACTATCCAATTAGACGAAGCTGCAAAGAAATTTGAGGAATCTCTTAAGTATTTAATCGAACTTGGTGAAGTGGAGAAAACTATTTTCCTGCTTGCTGAGGAAATCGAAGCTACTAAACGTAGGGTAAATGCTTTAGAGCACATTATGATTCCAAGATTCCAAAATACTGAAAAGTATATTGATATGAGACTCCAAGAAATGGAAAGGGAAAACTTTGTAAGATTGAAAATGATTAGATCCACTATTGAGAAAAATGAAAAAGCGGCTGCTGCAGCTGAAGCAGCTCAAAATGCAGAAGCTTAAATTTTTCTTAATATTCTTCATTTTCTTTTATTTTTTATTATTTTTTTAAATAAACCAATATTATCATTTGATTTTAATAAAGAATATTTTTTAATTAGTTACTGTAAAAATTTTTTTTACTAGAAAATTTCAGAAAGCGTGTTAAATATGAAAAGAAATCCAATAGACCAGTTTATGAAGGACCCGGATAATAAGGCTAAAGTATTTATCTGGATGACTCGTGCAATGATTATCACTACTTTTATGATAACAATTGGAGTAATATTATTTATTCTTCATCTAGTTGGTTTCTTCTAGATGTTCTATTAACTATTTTAGTGGTAAATTCTATTTTTTCACATAATTTTCTAAAATCAGCGTCTGAGTCTATAATTGTCAGCAACGGCTCGTCTTTTTCTGTGATTGACCCGATGTGGGGAAGGTCATATATGTTGTCCAGGTTAATTTTTGAATATTTCATTCTTGTTGGTGAGTAGATTATTTTTTTATAGGCATACTTTCTTGCCTTTGGGATTTTTATGATCTCGCCCTGGCATGCCCTTATATGTGCGTCAAGCATGTTGATTCCATATGCCTTTTCAACGCATTCGAATGTTCCCTGCAACCTTGCATTTATTTCAATGACATATAATCCGTTTTCATTTAGGATATAGTCTATGCCGTTTGACCCCTTCAGCTTGAATTCATGCGCTAGCTTTTCTGAGGTTTCATTCATTTCTGATGTGATTTCATTGATGTTGTCAATTTCTGCGAGAATGGATTCTTCTGTTAGTGGCAGAATGTTTCCCACATAAATGAAGCTGTTGTTTTTTTCAAAGTCATTCATGGTGAGCAGTCTGGTGTTGGTTAGTGTTTTTGCATTGTTTCCTGTTGCAAGCACTGATGAGCTTAGGCTTATTCCTGTGACATATTCCTGGAGGATGAATTCATTATCATTAAATTCGACATCTGTATCATTATTCAATAGGTTGATGTCATACCCTCCACTTCCTTGAACGGGTTTTAAAATAAATTGATTCTTCGGATAATTTTCACTTATTTCAAAAGCTTCACCTATATCACTTACACTAAAAGTCATGGGAGTTAAGAATTCATTCTTGATTCTTTTGTAAAAATTATTCTTGTTCTCAATATCCTTAACATCCACATTTCCTAAAATCTTCTTTTGATCTTTTTTCCTAAAGTCAGACGGCGAAACGCCTGAAATCGGTATGATGTGGTCGACTTCATCGATAAAGTCAGAGGATATTTCAAGAATGTGCCTGCTGTCAAAATTCTCTTCAAAGATGCCGCAGCTTTCATCCTCGCTTTCATTCAGGATGATCTTCTGATTTTTGATGCATGGAGTGTCTGAAGTTGAAAAATAGCTGGTGGAATAAATGTCATAATCTAATTTCAATGCACTGTTAAGCATACTTCTTGTATCAATTCCAATAAGTAAAAGCTTTTCCATAAAAAAATATCCGTAAAAAAAGTTATTAGTAGTCCCGAGCGGAGTCGAACCGCCGTCTCCGGGTCCAAAGCCTAGAAGGATTACCACTACCCTACGGGACTAATCAATGTATTGTACTGTGTACAACATTTAATATATATTTATCATGTAGTATTTAAATCTATCGGTTATCCGATAAATTTTGATAAAATAAGCATTTTTCATGCCATATGCAATTAAAGCAAATTTCACAAACGCTCTCTTTCGTGCTGAAAATATCATCAATCCTATCAAACAACTCAACGGAATCATGTTCGATTGAAGTGTCAAAGTTTTTAAGCACTGCATTGTCCATGTTGACAATTCTTGCGTTCTGCTTTTCGTTTTCGCACATGTTGTTGATCAAGTTGGGACAGGACCTGCATATGTCATCTGGTGATGACACCAGTGTCACGGCGGTGCCTGGTTGCTTTCTTTTCACGTTGACATCAGTCATGTTCTCGGTGAATGACTCATCATAGCCATAGCCCTGAAAACCCTTAAGGCACAATAGGTGATGTCCTCTTAAAATAAGCTTCATTATAATCAAAAATAAAATAAAAAAAGAAAAAAAGTTTAAAAACTTTTTTTTTTTAGTCTTTTGGTAAAAATACCTTGGATACAGTTGCTGCACCTAATATTTTCACGATGTCTCCTGCAATGAATGGAATGAGTCCCATCATTAAAAGATCCATAACTCCGAATGAGGTTCCTTGTGAAGTTAGGAATAGTGCAAGGCCTGCTAAACCTGGAATATAAATTAATGCAAAGTTAGCGATTCCGATAACTGCAGTCATTCTAGTGAAGTTACGTGCATTTGCATATTTTTCGGTAATGTATCCGATAAAGTAAGATGCAATGATGAAACCAATTAAGAATCCTCCAGTGGAACCTAATAAGATTTCAAGTCCTCCGGTCATTCCACCAAACCATGGGATAAATGCTACACCTAAAATCACGTAAAAGATTTGGCTTAGGCATCCGTATTTTTTACCTAAGAATAAACCAGAACACAATACTGCAAATGTTTGAGCAGTAATAGGGACTGGAGTCCATGGAAGTGGGATAATTATTTGCGCCATTATACCAGTAAAGCATGCCATCAATAAAGACATGAGTACCTTAGTTGCAGTACTAGCATCTTGTATTCTTTCAAAAACATTTTTCCTAGTACTATAATAATTTTCCATATTTATATTCATTATATATCCTCCAATTTTTCGAATCCCAAATTTAATTTATGGGTAATGATATTTATTATTTCGTATAGTTCAGCAATCAGTGAACTGTTATTAGCTTGACATTTTGAGGTTTTTTAACGATGTTCATGGACTTGAATGCAACCAGTTTCTTGATTCCTTTTTCGGATGCAACATCCACTAACCTTTGGGAGATGACACCATCGAATATCACTGTATCTGCTGTGCCTTCAATATTCTTGATTTCCTCGTAAATATTTTCGACTTCAACTTCCTTGGTCATATTCAATGCTTCATCCAAGATGGCTCCGCAACCTGATCCTTCAAATTCTTTCAGCATGTCCTTCATGAGGCTGACTTCATCGTCTTCGATTTCAGGTTCTTTTACAGCTTGCTGCTTTTCGTTGCGGTTGTATCTTTGATGTTTTTTGTTGTGCCTGTTGTTGTCTTTCTTATGGCTGCTATTTGAATCGTTTAAGATATTTGAGGTGGCCAGGAATTGTGCGGTCGGAACCTTGTCCCTGAGTGCAACCAGGACCTCATCTTTTTCCAGGTCTTCAACTTCCTTGCCTTTTGGTGCACGGGTAATGTAGTCGACTTCACCAATTTGGAGCAACTCTTTCAGGATCAATTCTCCACCCCTGTCACCGTCAACAAATGCGGTTGTGGTTCTTTTTTTACTTAACTCTCCAATGGATTTAGGAACGCTCACTCCTTCAACAGCCACGGTATTTTTGATTCCGTACTTGAGCAGGTTTAAAACGTCGCTGCGTCCTTCAACCACGATGATCGCATCGGATGTGTGGATGCTAGGGCCTGCTGGCAGGCGGTCTGAACCGTACTCTGAGATTTCATGAACCCTCATGGCCTCCCTTACTTCCTCAATCATTTTCATGCTGGTAGGACCAACGCTTTCAACCATGTTCTTGTAGATTTCTTTTGCACGGTTGACGACTTGCTCCCTTTTGACTGCCCTTACGTCTTCAACTTTTAAGGTTTGAATTTCTGCTTCACAAGGACCAACCCTGTTGATTGTTTCGAGTGATGCAGCGAGTATGGCGGTTTCAACCCTGTCTAAACTGGAAGGAATTACAATTTCTCCCTTTGCCCTTCCACTATTTGAATGGATGTTCACTTGGATTCTTCCTATTCTTCCAGTTCTTTGGAGTTCTCTTAAATCTAAATCGTTACTTAATAAACCTTCAGTTTGCCCGAATACAGCACCTACGACATCTGGTTTTTCAACAATACCATTAGCTGTGATTTGGGCATGGATTAAATATTTTGTTGTTGTTAATTCTTCACCTTTTCCCATTTTTAAGCCTCCTGAGCTTAATTCAATCGGGATAATTTATGTAATGAAACTAAAAATATAAATTATTTTTAGGCGAGTAATTTGCATAAATTATACGATAATTTCGGTCTTTTGACCTTTTATACACTAAAAAGAGTTAATACATTTGGAGCGGGTTACTATTAAGGAATTACTTTATTTTCTGTTTTTATTGATTGATAAATCTCTTCTCTTTAATTTTTCCCTTAATAATAGTTTTTCTCCTGTCTTTCAATTAAATGATAATTAATAATAATGAATAAATGTAAATAAACTCTATGAGCATATAATGATTTTAAGTATTTTTTTCAATACTCCAATTAATATTTAGTTTAAACTAATATATAAAATATGTGAAATGTTTTTTAACCCATTGCGATAAATTATATTACAGTGGTGAATTTATGTCAATTAGTCCAAAAGATGTTTTGAATAAAAATAAGAATTTGAATAAACGCATTGGTATCGATAAAATCAATTTAGATAATGTTACTATTGATGATTTAAAGTTCAACGGCAATAACTATGAGGAATATGTCAATCTGCAGTCATTGCTTGAAAACGTGTCTGCATGCCAGATTTCAGATGCTTACAATGGAATATCAAGAAGATCAGGCGTAATTCCGTCAATCAAACCCGTCAACAACAAGAAGGTTTGGGGATCAATCTACACTGCCGAAACATCCTGCGACGATTGGGGAACCTCCGCCCTTGCAATAGATGGTGCCTGTGAAGGGGACATATTGTTTTTCAAGGTGGACTCTGAAGACATGGCGATATGGGGCGAGTTGGCATCCAGGTGCGCTCAGGACAACGGCATCAAGGCAACCGTCATCTACGGTTCAGCACGTGACCTGGATGCATTGCTGTATATCGATTATCCAGTTTTTGCAAGCAACTTCTGTCCGAATGCCGGTTTGGCCTTGGGTCTGGGCACCTTGAATGATACAATCGTTGTGGACGGCGTTGAGGTGAATCCCGGAGACTTCCTCTTCGGCGATGAAAGCGGCATCGTTGTCATTCCCAAGAAAATGTTCACACAAACCATGATTGCAACCCTGGCGGTCAAGGTTAAGGAATCCAACATCATCGATTTGATCAATGATGGAGTGGGTCTGGCCGAGATTGTGGGACTTGCGAAAAAACAGTAAAACATTTAAATACAAATCAATATTTATATATAAAGATATCGATACCTTTATATATAACCTATTTCTAATTATATAAATGATACAGATTTGATTTTAAGTTTGATTTTATGAAAGTTTTAGGAAAAAGTTTGCACATAGCAAATTCAGGAAAATTGATAGCTAGGTCAAATAAAACACCTTCACCAGGCGGAATAGTTTTTGACAGTAACAAAAACAAGATAGGCAAGGTAAGTTATGTTTTCGGACCTACAAAAAATCCATATGTCTCTATTCGCCTATTCAGGTCAGCCAATAGGGACAAGATAGAAAAAAATTGTGGTGAAAAACTATTTGTATCAAAACCAAAATCCAAAAAACCTAGAAAAAGGAGGATGAAACCACGACACAAAAAGTAAAAGAGGCTCCTAAAAGAGGACGCAAATCAGTAATTGGGGACAAAAGACAAAGGGATGTTTATGACGACACTAAACAGACAGTATGTCCTGAATGTGGTTCTGAAGAATTAATCGGGGACTACGAAAGAGCAGAAGTAGTATGTGCTCGCTGCGGTTTAGTAATCGATGAAAACCTTGTAGATATGGGTCCAGAATGGAGAGCATTTGACCACGAACAAAGAGACAAACGTACACGTGTTGGAGCTCCAATTACTTACACTATTCACGATAAAGGTCTAAGTACCATCTACGGTCGTGACATTCCTGCAAGAAACAGGGCTCAATGGTATAGGTTAAGGAAATGGCAAAGAAAAATCAGGATTTCCGGTGCAACTGAAAGAAACCTTGCATTCGCATTAAGCGAATTGGACCGTGACTCCTCAAGACTCGGACTTCCTAGAAGCGTAAGGGAAGCTGCAAGTGTAGTATACAGAAGTGCAGTGGACAATAAACTGATCAGGGGAAGAAGTATTGAGGGCGTAGTTGCAGCATCATTATACGCTGCATGCAGACGTTGTAATGTACCGCGTACCCTGGATGAGATTGCAGAAGTTTCCCGTGTAACCAAAAAGGAAGTTGGAAGAACATACAGGTTCCTGACCCGTGAGCTAAATATCAAATTGCCGCCAACTTCACCAGTTGATTATGTGCCAAGATTCGCATCAGAGTTAGGCTTATCCGGTGAAGCGCAATCCAAAGCTATTGAAATCATTGAAAAAGCAATGGAAAAAGGATTGACTTCCGGTAGAGGACCAACAGGTGTGGCAGCAGCTGCATTATACATTGCATCCGTTTTACTCGGTGAGAGAAAAACACAAAGGGATGTTGCAGACATTGCCGGGGTCACTGAAGTGACCATCCGTAACAGGTACAAGGAATTGACTGAACAACTGGAAATGGGAGTAACCTTATAGTTAATCCCTTTTTTTTTGATTAATCTAGTACAAGTACTGGTTAATCAATTCACTTATTTTTTTTTAAATTATTAAGGATCAATAATGGCAGAAATATCTTTCATAGCAAGAATGGCAACTTCTATTTTAAAATCCACCAAACCGGATTATATGGATTCTTCTGAAAAGGTTTTAGAATTTTTAAAAGAAAAAACTGATGATGCTAATCCTGTAAAGAGTGTTTTCAAAAGCTTTGACTTCAATTGCATGCAGGTATTTCATTATGGTGGCGAAAATTCCAAAAACACTATTTTGTTCATGCATGGAGGAGCATACGTCAATGATATCAACTATCAGCACCATTTGTACTGCTACAAGCTGGCCCGCAATCTAAACGCCAAGGTGTTATGTCCGGTTTATCCGTTAGCCCCGTCACATCATGCAATGGAAACATATGATCTAATCACTGAATTGTATAAAATCCTGATTGAGAATGATAATGATCTGACTTTAATGGGCGATTCGGCAGGCGGAGGCTTTGTATTGGGTTTTTGCCAATATTTAAATACAATCGACTTGCCGCAACCTGACCATATCGTCACGTTTTCCCCATGGGTTGATATTTCAATGGATAATCCTCCATATGACAATGATGATGACCCCATTTTGGGGGAAGTGGGCTTGAAGGAAATCGGCAAAAGATGGGCAGGGCATTTGGATGCTAAAGATTTTAAGGTAAGTCCGTTATATGGTGACAATAGGGGTTTAGCCGACACTCTGGTTTTCGCAGGAACCAATGAGATATTCTATAAGGACATTAAAAGATATGTTGAAAGGCTTGAAGAGGATAATGTGAATGTAAAATTCATCACGGGCAAGGGATTATTCCACATTTACCCATTGTTTCCGATTCCGGAAGCTAAAAAAGCATTCAAAATAATCAAAAAGGAGATTCTGGATTAAGGGGTTCTGGAATATTGTTCTATCCTATACATCAGCTCCTTAATTATTCCCTCGTTATCGGTTTTTTTAACGGTGTCAAGTTTATCCTGGTATTTCTGCAGGTTGTCTAAAAAGCTTTTAATCTTTCGGGCATTCATGGACTCATGATACTCCCCATACCCTAAACGCTGGACATAGTATCCGTTCAGGGTCTGTTCGAAATTGCCTTGTGCAGGAACTGAGTAAATAGGTTTTTTAAGGCAAATCGCCTCTGAAATAAATGTGAATCCTCCATTACATATCACCGCTTTGGAGGATGCAAAGTCATCATAGAACTCATCCTCATTAAATGTCTTGAAAGTTAAATTGCCGTCAACCTCATTCTTGTTGAACCCGTAAACGATAAATTTCTCATCGCTTAATGTTTTTAGCTTATTGATAAGTTTAACGCTTTCACGACTGGTTTGATAAACAATCACGTGGTCTTCATTACTTGGTTCTAATCTAAGGATGTCCTCGCGGATGACTGGCGGGTAGATGACCGCATGCTTTCTCGGGCGGACTTTCGGATAGAAGAAACTTGTCAGGATATGAATTTTTGGCTTGACGACATAGGTTTTTATAACGCCTTTGGCCTTAAGCATTTCCATCCTCTTGTCTGGAGGATAATGGATTTTAGTCTGGGTAATCATATGGATATTGTCCAGGCTGATCAATGGAATATGCAACATTTTTGATACCATTGTGGCGTATATCTCAAAATCAGTAACAATGACGTCTGGTCGAAGCTCACGCGCTTTTTTGTATAGTTTTTCATATCCCACCTTGATGTTGGTTGGATTTCTCTTCAATGCATTGGACAGTGTTTTTAAGTTGTTGACCTTATTGTTGATGTAGACGGTATTGAATCCACCAATCTCATAGACGTTGTCGAATTTGGAATTCAGGTAACTGTAGGCCCTGTCGCTTGAGAAGATGTGAATGTCATAATGCTCCTTAATCCTTTCAAGGATTACTCCGCTCCTGATGGCATGGCCCATTCCTTCACCGCAGACACAATAGAAAACTACCTTTTTCTTCCTGTTTTTCCTCACCCTAAAGTGTGACCGGTTGGAGTTGATTTTTTGAATGGATTCATCATAACTTGATTTGATGCGGTTTATTCTCTCAGCATGCTTTTCCAATGCTTTAAATCGTGATGCAGGTAGCCTTTCATGTCCATGGTCAAAGTTGTAGTTGAGTTCAGCGGCATCAGTTCTTTTTCCCAAGAAATCATTCACGGTGCTTTTGCCGTATTGTCTTATGAGGGTTTGAATGCCCTCTTCCTCAAGCCTCCTGGTTGAAACGCCAATCTTTGCATTTCTTAGCACTTTGAACGGTTCTTGTTTTGCAAGTCTTTCAATATAATCAGTGTCTTCTCCAAAAGTCAGGGATTCGTCGAATCCATCGTTTTTATCATGCAGATCCTTTTTAACGATGATTCCGTAACATCCCGCACCATGAGGCTTGATGTGTTCGACGCTTATCATGAAGTAATTTGCAAAATCGTGGAACAATTTGTCTTCTATCTTATTGGATAGTGGCAGCATTTGAGTGATTGCTATTCCAAGCTTCTCCATTCTGAACTCATATATGACATTTCTCAAATAATCCTCTGTCAGTTTCAAATCGGAATCGAGGAATAACAAGTATTCTCCCTTAGCCACTTTCGCACCATTGTTCCTTCCCACAGCTGGAAGCCCTCCATCAACCACTATGCAACCGTACTCCTTTGCAATTTCTCTGGTTTTGTCGGTTGAGTTGGCATCGGCCACGATTACCTCATAGTCGTCGAAGCTTTGCTCCTTAATGCTTTCCAATAGGACTGGGAGGTATTCCTCTTCATTGTATGTGGGTATGATAATGCTTAAAATCATATGTTAAGATATATTTTCTAAATAAATAAATCTTTTTGATATTGGGTGTTATTTTGTTTTTCACTTGTTTTCAGTTGTTTTCTTGAATCGGGTCTCATTCTAGATGTAACATGTTTCACGCATGATTTGATGTTACTGAAAGGAGCTGTTTTTGAAAGATCAGATATTAATCATAATGGATTTTTAGCATAGTGATTTTATGTGTGTAATTTTGGCATTAGGGAATTTTCATCATTGCTTTTTTGATTTCAATCAATATGTGTTAATTACAGTATAATGATTGTTTCTCAGTAAATTGGGATTTTTCATATGTTTTCAATTTGTCGGCGTCTTTAATCTTGATTGAATGTTTGAATGTTAATTCGGCTTGGATTTATTAAAATAATCTCATTTTCTCTTGTTTTGTAATTTAAGGGGTTTACAGTTGAAATATACCTTTCATTCGTGGTGCAATTAATTTTTGACATTGTCTTGTCTGCTCAGCATCAGCATTGCAACGATTGTTAGGATGAATCCTGTAAACATCAGCACTGTTGGAATCTCCGAATAGATCAAAAAGCCGAACATTAATGCTGCAAAAGGCTCTGCGCCTGATAAAATTATTGATGAGACTCCGGAGTCAATATAATTCAGGCTGAGTGTTGAGAAGATATAAGGCAGGGCGAATGAAAATGTGGAATGAATAATCAGGAATATTATTGTCATTGAAGGGTTGATTGAAATGAAGCCGTTAATCTGGCTGAAGTCAGTGAACGGCAACAGTGCAATTGATATGAATATTATTGAGTAAATGAGTATTGTGAAAGTGTGCTTCCCGCTTTCAATTGACTTTTTAGAGGACATCAGGTAAACTGCCCAGAACAATGCTGCGCCGACTCCTGCAATGATTCCCAATGGTGGAATGTGAACCATGTCGCTTTCAAGAAATCCGGTCATAAGCAAACATCCTATGATTGCAAGAATCATGCAAACAATCTTTCTTGATGTGATTTTCTCCCTAAACATGACATATGCAAAAATCAGAACGAAAATGGGTGCGGTGGATAGCAGGGTTGCTGCAAGGGACAACGGCACAGTATTCATTGACTCGTTATAGCATAGATTGAGTCCGACAATGCAGATTGCACAAGCAATAATCAGTGGAATGTCTCTTAAGTTTATCTTCAACAATTCCCTGTCGGTAAGGATGATGGCTATTAGAAGAGGAATGATTGCTATTGAAAACCTTAGGAATAGCAATGTTGTGGAGTCAATTCCGTTTTCAGTCAATGTTCTCACGAATATTCCGCTGGACCCAAACATCAATCCGGCTAGAATAGGTAAAATCATGTATAATTTTTTCATAATATCGTCCTAATAAGAGTAGATGTTCCATGAGACTGTGTAATATTCACACGAATTGTTCAATGGATACTTCAAGTCATTAATTAGCTGCATTTCATTATAACTAGGGTCTATATGATAAGTGGTCTTATTCAAACCGGCATCATGCTCCTGGCTGATGACTTCAGTGCTCACGTTTCCCAAGTCGATTTCATGGGTTGGATTTGCAACATCAACAGTGAAATAGTCGGGTTCCGCTCCCGCAAATGCGATTGTGAACCTTAGATATATCATTGCCACGACTACAGACAATATCAATAAGTGCTTAATCATGTATCCGTAATCCTTGAATGCCTGAGGCAATGGGGGTGGCGCTATGGACTTGTCGCTTTTGCATAACTTTTCATCATTTAAGTGAAACCCTATATAGTAATTTAAGTACTTTCCATCCAGGTAGACGAAGTAAAGTCCAACTATTCCGAAATAGGATGGTGTTGCAAACATTCCTCCATCAAGGATTCCTATAAACAGGCAACTGGAAACGAATGCCATAAGGAAGTTGGAAGGCCATGGGCAATTCTGCATTGAAAGAACTATTGTGGCGAATAGCACTGGAATGATCAAAACCACTAAAAATGCATAACTTGGAAGATATGCATATAGGCCGACGCCAGTGTTGATGCCGCTTTGGATAAATGGTCCCATAATATTGCTTAGAACTGCGCCTAAAACGGACTTTAGAAGATGGGTATGCAATATGCTTGTGGAACTCATGCCGTTAGTCATGGAGCAGAAAACAGTGTTGAGTCCAATGCCCATCTGCAGCCTAAATATCACTTCTAAAAAAATGCCTAAAATCAATAAAACCGAACCTAAAATGAGTGAAATCTTTAAAAACCTGGTATTGTCAATGTCTTTTTTAACCGCTTGGGATAAAATTAATAATAATCCAAAAAGGCCAAAAAATATAACATCCTTGCCCTTGGATGAACCCATCAAAAACAGGTAAGTGACTGGCCTGATAATGGGGTTCAGCACATCAGTTAGGAAAATCACCCCTGCAAGCAGTATTAATATGATTCCAACAAGTATAGTTTTATTAACTTTCATTAACAATAATTTAATATTAATAGTTTAAATAGGTGATGCCATGTTTCCAATCGAATACTTCATAGGGTTGATTCTGATAGGTGTGTTTGCAGGATTTGCCTCCGGACTTTTAGGTGTCGGAGGAGGATTTCTAATCGTGCCGCTTCAATACTTTCTGCTTCAATACATTGGAGTGGACTCCAACCTGGCAATGCTGATATCCCTGGGAACCAGCTTGGCAATTATCATTCCAACATCCCTCAGCGGAGCATACCGTCATACAAGAACAATGGATGACATTATAAAACCCGGCGTTCAACTGGGAATCTTTGGAATAATAGGAGGAGCCGTCGGAGGATTGGTAGCATCAGGATTGCCATTCAGAGTATTGGAAATAATATTCGGCTGCCTGTTGCTTTTCGTGGCCGTGAACAATATCATCAACATCAACAAGGAGCGAGAAAATGCCAGAATACCATTCAACCTGATCACAACCGGAATAATTGGATTGCTGGTTGGTTTTTCATCAGGATTGCTTGGCGTTGGCGGAGGAGTGTTTTTAATAGCTATCCTGACATCGCTTTTAGGATTTTCATTGATTGAGGCGATTGGAACATCCTCGATTTTCATTAGCCTGACTGCCATTGGAGGATTCCTGTCATATATTGTTTCCGGTTGGGGAGTGTCAACATTCCCATATTCGATAGGTTATGTCAGCTTGATAAATCTTGCCTTGATAGCGGCATTTTCAGTGCCATTGGCTTCTGTAGGCGCCAAGTATGCACATAGGATTCCTCAAAAAAAGCTGAAAATAATATTTTCGGTGCTGGTATTATACATTGCATTGAAAATGCTGGGCATACTGCCTTAAAAAAAGAAAAAACTTATTAAAGTTAAATAAGTTAATGTATAAGAACCATTCTTACAATGAAACCAACTATGAACATGACTATTGCAAAGTAAATTATGAACCTTCCGTGTTTACGGTACTCCTCATCGTCTTTTTTAAAGAAGAACAAGACCGCTCCGTAAAGCAAACCTATAATCGGAGACAGTATTGCAACAATGTATCCTATAATTGGTATGATCATGTTTCCCATTCTTTTTCACCTCCCATTCAATCAGTCTAAAATCATCATTCTATATAAATTCCAGTTCCCATTGCAGTGATTTGAATGTTGTCGCCGCCAAAACCGATCAGTGAATAGTTCAGGGTCAAATCCATAATCCCGTTTCCACCATGCTGCTTAACTTTACTGGCTAGCTTAACCAGGCATTCGTCCTTTCCGTCTTTGATACGAATCAACTGAAGGTATTCTGTTTTTTCACGTTCGGCCTGTAGGACAATATTGTCTTTTTCAACAATGACCTCGCTGTGGAACTGTCTGATTATTTTATGCTTCCTGTCAAACATTTCAGGACTTGTTATAAAGTAAAAATTCAAGCTGTTTATTAGATGGTTGCTTTCCAATTCATCATAAACGGGCATGGCATCGGCATCGATTTCAACATCTTTAGTTTCCCATTTGAATATTTGCTGGTTTTTTATCATGTTTTTAATTTTATTCTCATACTCCTTGATTGTCTTAAAGAAGCTTGCAAGGAATCCTCCAACAACCACTAAAAGGATATAGTTGACCAATGTGGGAAATGCCGCTTGAAGGATTATTATGATTGATCCTGCAGTGATGATGTTGAATCCTAATGTGGGATTTTTCAAAATAAAACTGTAAAAAGTAGTGTCTATAAAAAGGATGAACGCACTGATGGCTCCAATGTTTTCACCAAGCAGCCTGTTTGCCACTATGGTTTCCACATAGCCAGCGGACAATGGAGCAAAAATCAGGCCCAAATTCCATCCGTAAATGTCAATGTGCAAAATTAGAAATATGATATATACAAGAAGACCAATGCCAGTGCCTATTGCAACGCATAGGATTGCCCTTCCGTTATATTTAAAATTCCGATTTTTAAATGTGGACTTCATGGTTATTCATATTTTACTGCTGTACCATAGGCTGTTACAAGAATGGTGTTTCCCATGGTGCCGCCAAGGTTATCATATGAAATTTTAAGGCCAACAATTGCATTAGCGCCCATTTGCTCGGCCTTTTCAATCATACTGTTAAGTGTTATGTCCCTTGCCTTTTGAAGCTCTTCCTCATATCTTGAGGTTCTCCCGCCAACAACATCACGAACTCCTGAAAACAGGTCCTTATAGATGTTGGCTCCGATTAGTGACTCTCCAGTGACTAATCCTCGGTAATCTATAATTTTCTTATTTTCAAGAGTGCTTGATGAAGTTAAAATCATGAATATCACTTATTTCAGGAATGTCATTATTGCCCATACGATTAAAAAGATTGCAATAACCACATATAATATTATTCTGCTTCTTCTTGTTTGAGCTAATCTAGCATCCCAGACTTTCTGACAATCAGGGGAGCATACGAGTTCGTTTAAAGGTATTGGTGTTCCGCAAATCGGGCAATGTTTATGAGGGTCTACTGCCATTTTATCATCTCCTTTTATATTTTAAAAAATTCTTCAGTATTTTTGGTAACTTGAATAGCTAACTCTTCTGCATCTATTCCCATGCATAGTGCAATTGTTTCGAGGATGTGAGGTAAATATTTTGGTTCGTTCCTATTCTTTTTAGGTTTCTTGTCGAAATTCTTAGGTATTAGGAATGGGGCATCGGTTTCAATCATTAGTTTTTCAGGAGGAATCACGCTGACCGCTTCCTGCAGGTCTCTTCCTCTTTTCATGTCACAAATCCAACCGGTAACTCCGATGTAGCAACCTAAGTCAATGTAATTTTGAGCTTCCTGCTTGGTTCCTGTAAAACAGTGAACAACTGATTTTTCAACAACGCTGTCATGCCTTTCCAAAATGGAATACAAGTCCTTATGTGCTTCACGCTCATGCAAAAACAATGGCATTTCAAGTCTTTCGGCAAGTTCGACCTGCGCTTCAAACCATTTTCTTTGAAGATCCTGCGGTGAGAAATTCCTATTGTAGTCAAGCCCGCACTCGCCGATGGCCACTACACAATCATTTTTTGATATTTTCTCCAATTCGAACATGCTGTGTCCGTTGCATGTTTTAGCGTCATGGGGATGGACACCAGATGTTGAATATAGTGTTCCAGGGTACTTGGAAACGTATTCTGCAGCCATTTGGCTTGAGTTGATGTTGGTTCCGGTAATGATGAATTTGTTGACTCCAACCTTTTTCGCTTCTTCGATTATTTCAATGCGGTCCTTTTTAAAAGAGGAATGCATTAAATTTAACCCAATGTCAATGAGATTATCCACCTAATCACCTTATTCGCTAAGAACTCTGGTTCCAACGGTTTCGCCGTTAACTGCCTTGATTAGGTTTTCAGGTTCAAAACCATTTGTAATTACTGTTTCCAGATTTGACCTTTTAATCATCTGCACGGCAGTGGTGTCAAAGAACTCATAGGTTCCTGCCTTGACGTCTTTGCCGCTTAAAAATTCAAGCAAGTCTGTTGCAGTTATTTCAGGGACAAGTTCGGCATCATCAAACTTGTTTGGGTCTTTGGTGTACATTCCGTCAACGGAAGTCAGGTTAATGAGTTTGTCGGCTTGAATGTATTCGGCCAATATTGCTGAAACCGCATCGGTACTGTGTGCAGGTTCGGTTCCGCCCATGACGATGATTTTTCCAGTGGCTGAGAATTCCAATGCTTCCTGGAAGTTATGAGGGACTCTTTGGTATGCCGCATCGCCAAGTGCAGACAGCATTAGTTTAGCGTTGATTCTTGTAACTTCGATTCCAATATCGTCACATTGCGCTTCTCCGGCACCCAAATCACGAACGACACTAATGTATTCCCTTGCAGGCTTTCCTCCACCTACAACAACAAACAGTTCATGTTCGGTTGCCAAATCCTTTAGGATGGCACTGTATTCCTGGAATTTTTTACAATCATATTCTTTAAGTAAAATTGATCCTCCAATTGCAACAACAATTTTCATATATTCACCTTATAATAATTTATCAATGCAATATTATTTAAATTTTAATTAATCATAATTATAATTAATCAACAAGGGTGTTTTTTCATGAGTTTAGAAAATCAGATATATATCAGGAAATCCAGTAGAAATTATTTGGATGATGAAATCGACATGACAGTAATACATGAATTCATGAGCAATGTTAAACCATTGGTTGAGGGTGTAAATTATTCATATGAGATACTTGACGCCGATGAGGTTAAAGTTCGCGCAGGATGGTCCTCACCATACTATCTGGCATTGTATGGCGATGAAAAAGAATATGGCCTGGAAAATTTGGGTTTTGTTTTCCAGCAACTGTCATTATACCTTCAAAGCATGGGTATTGGCAGCTGCTGGGTGGGAATGGCTTCCCCTAAAGTTAAAAAGGATAATTTCGTTATTGTAATGTCTTTTGGAAAATCCGACAGGATGACTCGTGAAAAATCAGAATTCAAAAGAAGGGGATTGGAGGAAATTTCCGATTTTGCTGATGAGAAATTGATTCCGGCACAGCTTGCACCATCAGCCATCAACTCACAGCCATGGTACTTTAAGCATGATGGGGAAGGATTTGACGTCTATCAGAAAAAGCAGAACATTTTAAAGCGCCAAGTGTTGAAGAAATGGAATCCAATTGATATGGGCATTGCATTGGCTCACTTATACGTATCCAATGAGGATACATTTGAATTTTACAAGAAAACTAGTTTTGATGAAATGAAGGGTTATACTTACACTGGAAGTATTAAAATTTAAAAAAAGTAAAAAATAGAGGATTTAAGCATCCTCTGAAATTAATCCTTTGTACAGTAAACCTGCAATGACCGCACCGACTATTGGGGCTAGAATAAATACCCAAACTTGCTGTAGGGCTTGACCGCCAATGAATAGGGCGGGCGCTAAACTACGTGCAGGGTTGACTGAGGTTCCGGTTAATGGAATTCCCATGATGTGCACGAATGTAAGTGTTAAACCGATTACAATTCCTGCAACAGCTGCATTTTCCACTTTTTTGGTTACTCCAAGTACGGTGAATACAAATACAAATGTTAAGATAATTTCGACAAGTATTGCACCAACAACATCCAATCCGACACTTGATGCTGATCCGAATCCGTTTTGACCAAGGCCGGTTGCAGCATATCCTCCAAGAATTGGAGCGGAGTTAATTATCATTGCCAAAAGAGCAATACCGATTATTGCACCGATACATTGGAATACAATGTACATTATCAAGTCTTTTGTTTCCAGTCTACCATCAATCCACATGCCTATTGAAACGGCAGGGTTGATGTGACATCCTGAGATGTCACCAATTACATATGCCATAGCTACAATAGATAAACCGAATGCCAAGGCTATTCCAAGTGTACCTAATGTGGTTCCAGCTATTGCGGCACTTCCACATCCGAAAAGGACTAGAACCATTGTTCCAATTAATTCTGAGATATATCTTTTCATAAATTTCCCTCAAATGTAATATTACTTTATCATATTATTTAAAATCTTCTTAATCTTTTGTAAAGTAAATATGCAAGGAACAATACGAACAATATTGCCACGAATGGGAATACATGTAGCAGTATGGAGTCGTTAACCTTATCGAAGTGGTATTCACTTTCAAAGCCCATATGCTTTGCATCAGTATGATTTTGTGTTATTTTCGCAAAGTTATATAATAAGTCATAATAGCTTATATGCGCTCCCTCATATTCAATGGAGTCCGGGGCTCTGCCGTTTTGATCCATGTAGTCTCTGACTATTCCACCCATTTTGAAATAATCATAAATTGAATATGTGTCTTTAGCCATGAATGAGATGCCCATTGGATTTTCAGGTGCATCATATGCCTTAGGAATGTCCAAGCCGTTACCATTCAAGTATGAACTTGTTTGATATAACAGTTGCGGCGCTGAATAATTGCCGTATGTTCCATCCATTTCCTTGTCGCCGCTTTTAATCAATTCCTTGCTTGCATTTGCCATTATTGAAGGCTTTATGATGTTGTGGGTAATTAATCCGTCACTTAAAATTGTTGTATCGTTTTCATGAGTCTTAATAATGTCAACAATCTCTTGTGCTAACTGCTTGTTCATTGATTCATCGTATTTTGCTAAATATCCATCTTTGGCATTATCTGGGAACTCTTTTGTTGGCTGAACATAATAGATTCCTGCATTTTTAAGGAATGTTCCTGGGTCGTGCATTCCGGCAAGGCTCTCATTTGAATAATTGTCGTCCCATGCCCTTCTTAGGAAATTGGTATGGTTGTCCAAGTCGTAGCTACCGGTATTGACAAACACAATCTGCTTGTCTGAGTTTGTTGTTGCAGTGGCCAATTGCAGGTAGTTTCCGGCATCGGATGCGGCCAGGCATATGCTCACGTCACTTGTCACCTCTATTGCCCGCCAGCCTTCACCTGGTGCTGGGGCCTGATTGTCCACAATTACTTGAAGTTCTCCTCCGCTAATCTCCTCAATGTATTGCTTAAGGGAGTTTAACATTTTGATATCATTATCATGGTCTATAATATTGTCTGATGTAATAAAAACGGTTTTTGCTGCAGTCACATCTTGAATGACTGGTGCTACAATTAATACTATCATCAGAAGTATTGCAATTTGTCTTTTCATGTCTCTTTACCTTAACTTTAGTTATTATTTATTTATGTCCTATTTGAATAAAATATTTTTTCAAAGTGATTTCAATATTTACTTGAAATTGAATTAAAACTCTCCATTTTTAATTTTGACTTATGTCAGTACATAGTTTTATATATTAACAAGTAAAATAGTGTTTTTGAGGATTTAGAAAGATTATCTTTTATTTAAAGTCAATTTTGCATTGATTTGAAAAATCTTAATTTAATGGTTAAATTGGGATAATCACTAAATTTGGTCAGAATATTTAGAAAAATACTCTGTGATAGGTGATTAATTAATAATTGTCCTACTAATTTAAGGTTTATCCTTAAAATTAGTCATATTTGATTATTATTTTTAAATCTAATCTGAAAATAAAAAGATAATTGCTAGTTAATAGCTTTTTGTTAATTAATAGTGTATAATCGTCCTCAAAAAGGTGATTTATAATGTTAAAAAATAATGGAAAGATAGCTATTCAAAAAAACTTCCTACTATGTCTTTGCGTTATCTGTTTAATATTCACATCATTCGGATTAGCAGTTGAAAATTCCTATGCTGTGGATTTAAATGAAACCTCAGACACTGTAGGGACCCAATTAGATAGTGAAATTCAACTAAATTCTCAAGAAAATGAAATGTTGGAAGGTGATAATTCGAACAATGATATGTTAACTGCAGAGCCCGCTAAACCGTTTGATGATATTAAAAAAGCCATTTCTAAGGCTCATGATGGAGACACAATTTATCTGTCAGGATTATACTTGCCAAAGGATAAGCACTCTGTTATAACTGTTGACAAAAGCATAAATATAGTGGGAACTCAGGGTACAATAATAGATGGTAATGGGGTATCGTCAGTGTTCATGGTTACCTCTCCGAATGTGGCTATAAAGAATATAAAATTTATCAATGCAGTAGGGGAAAAGGGATCATGTATTTTTGCACTTGCAAAAAATGTATTGGTTGATAATTGTGCATTTGATAAAAATCATGCATTGTATCAAGGTGTTGTTTCAACAAAATACGACTTGTACACTGGTGAAAATTTCAAGGTTCACAACTGCAACTTCACCCATAATGAGGTTTATCAGAATAATCGCAATGCAACTTCGGCCGGGGCACTCGGTGCTTATTCAATGAATGTTGATGTGTATAATTGTATTTTTGACTCTAATGTGGTTAGAAGTCCTGTTAGCTGTTATGGTGGTGCGATACAAGTGGGATTGGATGAACCGAATTATTATGCAACTATCAGAAAATGTACTTTTAAAAATAATAAGGCAGTATCTGACATTGGAGAATCTCATGGGGGTGCAGGCTGCGTTCGTAATGGGGTTATTTATGAAGACTGCGAATTTATAAACAATTCCGCAGATATGGGGGGTGCATTAACTTTCCATGCATCCGGAAGAATAAGTAACTGCGTGTTTAAAGGAAACAAGGCCACAAGCGTTTATGGTGGTGCAATATCAACAGGATTTTTATATGAGTCAATGGTGTTGACAATAGCGAATTGTGATTTTGAGGGCAATACCGCACCTCTCGGGGGTGCTGTTCAGGCAAGTGGTTTGAACGTGAACATCTTTGATTCAAATTTCAAAGACAATTATGCAACCGACTATGGGGGTGCTGTAAATATAGTGGCAACCAATGTTAAGGTTGAAAATTCTAATTTCACTAAAAATTCAGTTGGAATCGATGGTGGAGCCATCTTCATCAAAGGTCAACAGACTGTCGTGGCTTATTCATCATTCGTATCAAATCAAGCAATTCCTGATGTGAATAAACTAAATGATGGATTGGGCGGAGCCATTTATATCAACAGTACTCAGGCGACAGTCAAGAATAATAATTTCAAATACAATACTGCAAGAAATGGTAGTGCGGTTTATTATGATGAATGTGGGGATAAGCTGATTTTGATGAATAATGAGTTCTATGAAAACCAGGCATGGGTTTATCAGTTGCCTATATATGATAGGGATATCTACTATGGTGACAGCGAGGAAATCAGGGTAGTTATCTATGGTGGAAATAATATTGCTAATTACAATAATCTGGCTGTTTCAAACGCCATATATAATGGTGCGGATAATGCTAAATTGGATGTTGACGGTCAGACTCCTGTTGATGGAGCTACAAATGATGGAAGATTGTATCAGGACGGCCGTGAGTATAATATTGCAATATTGTTGAAAGTAACTCATGAGGATGGTACTGTAATATATGACAATTCATTAAATTCAAGTTATTTGGGTGAAATCAGTATCAACTTAACTGATTTAAGGCCTGGAAAGTATTATGTATCTGCCAAACACTTTGAAGATACATACTACAAGGGAATAACTAATGAATCAACATTCAGGGTCTATCCGAAAGTTGACAATAAGATAACAATAACCCCTAATGGCTATTCATTTAATTTTGAGGATGTTGTCGTCTGGACAGTCAACATTACAAATTTCGGACCAAATAATGCCACTGGTGTTGTTGCTTATAATATTGTTCCTGAAGGCTTGATTTTGGCAAATCACACTTTTGGAAATAGGTATGATCAAAAAAATGGGGTTTTAAACATCAGTGAGTTAAAACCCGGTGAAAATTTAGTTTACACAATTGTCACCGTGATCGATAAAACTGGAAATATCACATTTGATGCCAACATCACCGCAAGGGAGACTGACGTCAACTTGACAAACAATCGTGATGAAAAAACTATTCATGTCAATCCGGCATCTGACTTGTCCGTGGTAAAAACAGTTTCAAGCAATGCTCCAAACTATCCGGATGAGATAACCTGGACAATAACCGTAAGCAATAAAGGCCCTGATGTTGCTCATAATGTGGCTGCACATGACGTATTGCCTTCAACATTGATATATGTTGATTGCGACGGCAATTACAATAAGACTACAGGAATCTGGAATATTGGAACTTTAAACAATGGCCAAACCATCAGTTTAAATATCCGCTGCAAGGTTAATCGAACCGGCCTGACCCAGAATAACGTCTCAGTAAACTGTTCCGAATTTGACTACGACTTAACAAATAATTTTGATGAGGAATTGATTTACGTTAATCCTGCAGCTGATTTGAGCATCATCAAGTCAGTCAACGAAAGCAATGTCAACTATGGAGACTACGTCAAATGGACAATAACAATAACCAATAAGGGTCCTGATGAAGCGACAAACGTTTTAATCACTGATATCCTGCCTGAAGGATTCGATTATATAAGCTCAACAGCCAATTACATCAACGATACAATATCAATCAATCATCTAAAAGTGGGACAAACAGTCGTCGTGGACATTGTCACTCAGGTCAACATCACTGGGGACTACATTAACTTGGCAAACGTGTCAAGCGACGAACATGACTATAACTTAACTGACAATGAGGATGAAGAGCCGATACATGTCAATCCAGCTAGCGACTTGTCAGTTACCAAAACAGCATCTGACTCAAATCCACAATATCACGATGAGGTCACATGGGAAATCGTGATTACAAATAATGGTCCGGACATTGCGCATAACATAACAATCAAAGATCTTCTCCCGGAATCATTAATATGGCTTGATGATGACAGCGAAGGCGATTATAACCCTGTCACCGGCGAACTGTTCATAGACGTCCTGGATGTCGATGAATCATACACATTAAACATCGAAACATTGGTTAATTCCACAGGAGACATTGAAAACAATGTGACTGTAAATGGAAGCGAATACGATTACAATACAACAAACAACAAGGCTAACGAAACAATAGAAGTCGAAAAATCTGCAGACGTATTCCTTGTCAAATTAGTCAACCAAACAAATCCGAATTACAATGACCTGGTCACATGGACACTGATCATTTCAAACAGGGGACCTGATAAGGCCAACCACATTGAAGTTGAGGATATCCTGCCTGAAGGATTGATATTCGTTAGCTACAATGCGACTAAAGGAATTCTATATGAGGGAAAATGGGTAATGTGTTGTCTGGAAAATGGTGAAGAGCAAAGGTTCAACATGGTGACCCGAGTAAACAAAACTGGTAAAATAACCAACATGGCAACTATTCATGCTGACGAGTATGATTCCAATGAAACCAACAATGTCGACAATGAGACCATAGATGTTCCTTTAGCAGTTGATGTGGCAGTGACAATCAACGTTAACAATACCCGTCCTTACTTCGGCGAAGCAGTAAACTGGATAATCAGCGTAACCAATAATGGCCCTGACAATGCAACAGGCGTGGTATTGGCTGACATGTTGCCTGAAGAAATGATATTTAAGGATTATAGTTCTCCAAATGGATTATATGGCAACGGGGAATGGAATATTGGTTCATTGAATGTGGGTGAAACCAAATATTTAAACATAACTGCGGTTTCAAATGCATTGGGCGAAATCAGGAATGCCGTTGATGTCATGTCCAGGGAATATGACTGGAAAAGGGATAATAATCATGATGATGCATTGGTCAATGTTAAGCCTGTAGTGGACTTGTCAATAACAAAAGTGGCTGATAATCCAACACCAAAATATGGCCAAAAGGTAAAATGGATTATAACAGTCACCAACAACGGTCCAAACAATGCCCACAATGTCATTGTATATGAGGCGCTGCCTGAAGGATTGTCCTTTGTCAAATCCAATGGAAACTATGATGGAAAATCATGGAGGGTTGGAAACTTGAATGTTGGCGAGTCCAGGGAACTGCAAATCACCTGCAAAGTGACTTCAACCGGTGAGATTGCCAACACTGTTAACGTTAAAAGCGATGAATATGACCCTAACACAACAAACAATCATGCAAATAAATCCATCAATGTTCCTCCAGCCAGCGATTTGTCAATCACAAAAATAGCATCAAAATATAACTATAGGACAGGTGATGTTATTGAATATCGCATTGAAGTGGTTAACAACGGTCCGGACACTGCCCGCAACATTAAAGTCAAGGAAATTCTAGATGACCTGTTAAAGATAAAGTCATTTAAGGCAACTATGGGCAAATTCAATAAGGCTGCATTAACATGGGTTATTGACAGTCTCGGTTATGGTGAATCAGCCGTCCTGTACATTAAAGCAATAGCAACAGGTGCAGGAATAGTTAGGAATGGGGTGTCAGTAACTAGCGATACCTTTGATCATGATTTGTCAAACAATAAGGATTATGCCATAGTTAACATTACTGAAAAGCCAGTGCCTGATTCATCCGGCAATGGAGGAAATCATAATGCTAATTTGAAAAAATCTCCTATGGGAATGTTGGAAAAGCATGCTACTGCTAATCCATTTTGGAGTTTAGTGATTGCATTGATGTTTTCAGTAATATTTTTAGATGGCCGTATCTTGAAGAAAAGGTAAATAATACTTTATCTAATAATATTCATAATGAAATAGGAATAGACCCTCTAGATCAATTCATGCAAGATTTCCACCAAAAAAA
>NZ_CACYJE010000029.1 GCF_902774605.1 uncultured Methanobrevibacter sp. | reverse complement strand
AAAAAGTATTCAAAAATAATGTTAATATTTGGCATTATATATAATCTTTCATTTCTATTTGTTTTTAAATATTATGATTAATGAATTTCAATGATTTAAACATTCCCAATGAACTAAAAGACTCCATAAACGACATGGGGTTTCAAAAATTAACACCTATTCAAAAGAAAGCCATACCTGAAGCCCTAAAAGGATTGGATTTGATAGGCCAGGCCCAGACGGGTTCGGGAAAGACCCTTGCATTCGCCATCCCGGTGCTGTCTAAAATCTTCCTGCCTGACAAGTCCCCTCAGGCAATCATACTGTGCCCTACACGGGAACTATGCATGCAGGTGGCCGATGAGGTTGAAAAGCTCGGATCAAAACTCAAGAAATTCAAGGTCCTTGCGGTTTACGGCGGCCAGCCAATCGGCAAGCAGACAAGAGTGCTTAAAAAGGGAGTTCACGTTGTCGTCGGAACCCCTGGACGAGTGATCGACCATATTGAAAGGGGCAATCTTGAACTGATCGGTGTTGAAAGCGTTGTTCTGGATGAGGCCGATGAGATGCTTGAAATGGGATTCAGGCAAGACATTGAAACGATACTGGCCAAGACACCACTTCAAAGGCAAACATTACTGTTTTCAGCCACAATACCATCAGAGATAAAGCAGATTGCCGGGAAGTATCAGAAAAATCCGAAGTTCATAAAAATCACTGATAAAAAACAAAACATTCCAAAAATCAAGCAATACGCATTCAAATGCAGCATCAAGGAAAAGTTCGATGGATTGGCAAGGCTGATCGAGGCATATGGCGTGAATCATGCATTGATATTCTGCAACACCAAGAAAAGCGTTGATTATGTGGCAAAGCACCTGAAAAAACAGGAATTCCCAGTTGACAGTCTTCACGGGGACATGACTCAAAAGACACGCGACAAGGTGATGAACAAGTTCAGGAACGGAAACATCAGGATTCTGGTGGCAACCGATGTCGCAGCACGTGGACTGGACATTGATGATGTGGATGTCATCGTAAACTATGATGTTCCCCAAAACCATGACGACTACATTCACCGAATCGGAAGAACAGCAAGGGCCGGCAAGAATGGAATGGCATTCATGCTGGTTTCAAAGGATGAGCATTCCCGTTTCAATAATATTAAAAAGAATAATAAAGTCAAAATCATTGAAAAGGAGTTGCCCACGCACGATGAGATAAATGAAATTAAAAACAAGCAGATATTGGATAATGCGAGGCGTCACATTGAGGATGATGATTTGGATGATTATGTTAAGGTTATCAGGGATAATTATCCAAAAAAAGATTACTTGAAAATGGCGGCTGGTCTGTTGAAGATGATGAGGGAAAATTGATTATTTTCCACCATCTATGATATTAAATTTGATTTTTTCTTTTTCAAGTTCACGGGTGAATGCCTTGCTCATGTCACCGACACAGATTGCAAGAACGTTCAATCCTTTACGGGCAGCATTTGCGGTTGCTTGAGGAGCGGCATATTCAATGTCAATATTCAAACCTAGTTTTTTAGCGACTGCACGTGAAACGGTACCTGCAACTGCAATTTTATCAATCGCTTCGCCGCTGTTGGTTCCATTCTCATAGACGTGCTTGATTAGGTCCATGTCGCATGTTTTGGATCCGCCGTCCTTGATGGTTGGAACATTGATGACTGTGACTTCACCCACTTTCATGTCAATGATTCCTGTGAGATTGGTTAGGGAAACATCCATTTCAGCTTCGGCATCATCTAAAACGACACCTGTAGCGTTTTCCTCTTTCTTGTGAGCATACAATACTCCATCATCCATATACAATCCGACAATGTCATCTTTTTTAAGGTCTTCTTTAGCGATTGCCGGCCAGATGGTCTTGTAATGGTTCATTGTTTCGAGAACGGAGTCTGAATATTTTCTTAAGCTAATTGCATCTTTTTTAACTTTGTCTATACCTGTTTGGGTTATTTTATATGGTGATCTTCCGTCTTTTGATGTAATGTAGCCTAATTCGATTAGTGTCTTGATGTTTTCGGATACAGCTTGTATTGTTATCCCTAATTTTTTAGCCAAATCTTTTTGTTTGAGGTGTGGGTCCTGCTTGGATATTTCACTTAATATTTGGAAATGTGTAAGTGCACCTCTTTTTTTAAATGCTTTCATCATTTTCATTCCTCAATTGTAATTGAATAATTACTATTTTTATCTTTATACTATATAAATTTAATTTGTTAATTTGCCATTTAATTCATTATTGAATCGGCTTAAAAATTCTTCTTTTTTATCAATTGGGATGTATGCTCCGCAAGCCATTGAATGGCCTCCTCCTGAGCCTCCAACATCACTTGACACCTTACGAATTATGTTACCGAAGTGTATTCCATCGTAGGATAGGAGCCTAGAGCACCTTAGGGAAACTTTAATGCCCTCATTATCTGTTTGGGTAAATCCTATAATTGGTTTTTTCCAATTACAGTGTCCGAGAATCATACCGGTTACAGTACCCACTATCTCTGGTTTGATGCCTGTTCCGTCGAAGTATTGAAGGTTTTCAAGTTCAACTATACTTGACTCCGCATCTGCAGTAACTCTTTCAATGGCCTGTGCAAGATTGCGCCTATGGTCACGGCTAACACCTTCCAAACGGTCAAGTTCAACAAAACGGTCTCCCTTAAGAACTTCCATGGCTATCTTTTCCTCATGGTTTCTTCCGCACGCATTCATGGCAGTTGAAAATTCAGATGCGTCACGCAGAAAACTGGATGGATCCTCCTTGAGGAAAGTGTAGGAGTCCCCGATGATAAGCCTTGAGATGTACTGCACATACCTTCCCGGAACCACTTTTGAAATCATTCCAAAAAGGTACTGGTAAAGCCTGCCCTTTTCCTCCATGGTCAACTGATTCAATGTCTTTCGGTTGTGCTTTTCATCAATTCCAAGCTCCTCCAGAACGGCCATTGTCTCGTTGGTGTTGTTGGTTATCGGAAGCTTCACATCACTGAAATAGGACAATGCCATGAACAGTGGCCGGGTATTCCTTCCATAGATGTTGATGTCGTTTTTTGTGAGCTTGAGGTATCCTCCGTCGATGGCGTCCTGCTGGATGATTTCATTCAATCCTTCAAAGTGGCCAGTGCGAGTATTCTGCATATCTCCAATGGCGGATAACACTCCAATCCAGCTCAAATCATCATATCCGAACTCTTTAGCGAGGAAATAACATAATCCTCCTCCGCACACGTAATATGAACCGTCAATTCCATGGTGGATTGGGTTGATTTCCAGGTAAGTGTAGTTCTTGTCGTTTCTATAGTCAAGGTCCCTCAATGGGGGATGGTGGTCTAGAATAAGGATTTTTTGACCTTCCTTGGCTTTTGTGTCGATTCTCTGGCCTGAACCCAAGTCCGAAAATATTGTCAGCTCATGTGTAAGCTCAAGGTCATCAAGAACGTCGAGGTTGACGAACTCGATTTCATGGTCCTTATTTTGTCTGTCTAGTATGGTTGATAGGATTGCGCCTGAACAAATCCCGTCACAGTCGATATGTGAGTACACTTTAATGTCATCGGATGATTCGATGATGCTGCGTGCCTCTCGGTATTGTTCAGACATTAGTTGTGGTATTTGCATAATAATCAGTTTCTCATGTTCTTTATCTCTAGGCTAACGGTGCGTATCAATTCCAGTTTTGTTCCTTCCCACTCGACAAGCACCCTTCCGGATTTCTCATACCATTTTCCAGGGTAAGCGTTTTCCTTTTGAATGCTGTAGTGCAGGTTAAGTCTTTTCAATGCTCTTTCAATCTCATTGATTGAAGGTTCCTTGACACTGTCCTCCAGGGAGATCTTGCGCCCTTCCTTGAGGGACAATGTCCTGTCCAGGTATTGTGGCCAAATAGTAATCATATTCTTTTCACCTATTTAATTTGATTTTCAAAGATTTCCAATGCGTCCTTGACGACTAAATCCATATTGTAATATTTATATTTAGCGAGCCTGCCTGCAAAAATCACGTTTTCCTCCTTTTCCATTTCCGCTTCGTAGAGCTTGAACTTGTCAAGATATTCCTTGGTAGGGTAAGGATAGCATTTCTCGCCGTTGAAGCCAGGGTACTCTCTCATGATTGCAGTCTTGCCTTCAACATCCTGCATGGTCAGCTTCTTGAACTCGGTTATTCTTGTGAAGTATGGGTGATTAGGGTAGTTGACAACACCGACCTCCTGATAGGAGTCCTCATCCAGTATCTCATAAACGAAGTTCAAGCAGCGATACAACAGTTCCCCGTACTTGTAATCGTAGAAGTAATCGATAGGGCCGGTATATATGAGGGTCTCGTAGTTTATCCTGTCGATATAATCCTTATAGTCCGCCTTGAGTCCAACATGGATATTGTCGGATTTTATCATGTTTTCACACATCCTGGTGAAGCCCTCCTTAGGCATTCCCTGATATGTGTCCTCGAAATACCTGGTGTCATGATTGAATCTGAATGGAATTCTTGATATTACAGTGGGACTTAAATTTGCGGCGGATGTTCCCCATTGCTTCTCGGTGTAGTTCTTGAAGAGCTTCTCATAGATGTCCCTTCCAGCGTTTTTCAAAACCACGTCCTCGGAGGATTTCACCTCATCAATGTCCTCCTTGTGCTCATCAATCCACTCGTGCATGGACTCCTCATCCAGGTCAAGGCCATAGAGTGCGTTCAGGGTGTCGATGCAGATCGGCATTGGCACGAGCTTGCCGTCAACGCAGCTCAATACCCTATGCTCGTAATCGATCCATTCTGTGAACTGTGAGAGGTAATCATGAACCTTCTTTTCATTGGTGTGGTAGATGTGGGGACCGTATTTCTGGATTAATAAATCGTCCTTGTAGAAGTCATAGACGTTTCCTCCGATATGGTCACGCTTTTCAATAATCAGCACTTGCTCGTCTAGCTCGTTTGCAATTCTTTCAGCTATTGTCAGGCCGGACAATCCCGCTCCGACAACAACATACTTGTAGTCAGTCATAATATAATCACTCGTTAATCTTTTCAAATAATAATTCCATCATGTCAGGCACAGTGTAGGTGTCTGGGTATACATAGTCGATATTGTACTTGTCCAAAACCTTCGCCGTAATCGGGCCGATGCTTACGGTCAAGAGATTGTCATTTAAAAGCTTGGCCAGCTTTTCCTTATCGTCAGCTATTTCAAAGAAGTTCTCCACGGTCAATGGGCTTGTGAATGTTATCGCATCGATTTCATGATTTTCAATTTTTGATATCAGCTCTTGAACCTTTTTCTCATCCATTGGAAACAGTGACTTGTAGGCTTCTGCAAGAATCACTTTGTTTCCAAGCTTTTCCAGGCCTTCAGGTAGGGTGGACCTTGCGGAAGCGGTTCTTGGTATTCCTATGGTCTTTCCGGTTATTTTCTGTTTTGAGAACTCCTCAACCAATCCCTCAGCGGTGAAGTCATCAGGCATCAAATCCACTTTAACGCCCTGTTTTTCAGCCAATTTACCGGTTTTATTCCCAATTACTGCTAATTTGCATTCCAGGCTTTCGATGAATCCCGGGTAGAACTTGTTCAGGGACACGATTGTTGTCGGTGATGTGAACACTATCCAGTCAAGCTCATCCTTTCGAGCCACCAGTTCCTTCAATGAATCAGTGTTTACCGGTTTCAAATCAAGTGTTGGGGCTAGAAATGCCTCTCCGCCTAATCCTTCAACTATTTCACAGGCTTTCTGTGCTCTGTCAATAGGTCTTGTTATTGCAACGACAGGTTTTGACATGATATTTACCTTCATTATTTAATAATATTATATATTTATATTAGGATGTTTATATTATCTTGTGTTTGTCGCATTCCAATTTTGATTTTTGCATGTGATGATTGTTGCAAATGTAAACAATTATATATGAGTTCAATCTATCTTAATTTAGGTGATAAATATGAGCAATGTATTAGTGACATACTTCTCAGCAAGCGGCGCAACCAAAAGGGTCGCTGAAAAGATAGCTGACGAAAACGGATATGACATTTTTGAAATAAAGCCAGTGGAACCTTACACACCGGCGGACCTCGATTACATGGACAAGCAGTCAAGGTCAACCATCGAGATGAACGACAAAAGCTTCAGGCCACCAATCGCAGAAACCTGTGACGTGAGCGGATACGACACCGTAGTCATCGGTTTTCCGGTATGGTGGTACACAGCACCTACAATAATCAACACATTCATAGAAAGCGTTGACTTGACAGGCAAGAAAATCAAGGCATTCTGCACATCCGGAGGAACCGGAATCGACGGTTGTGTAAGCGACCTTCAAAAAGCATATCCTGAACTTGATTTCGCTAAGGGAATACGCTTCATGGGTGATGTTTCAAAAGCAAAAGAATGGATTGAAGAATAAAAAAATAGAAAAATTAGGAAAGAATTACTAATCTTTCCTATCCTTTAAAAGGATTAGAGCTGTTGTATGTATTGCCGTCAACAGTCAATGAGTGCTCACCATACTCAATGTTTCCAGAAACGCTTAAAGAGGAAACAGTGCTGTCGCCAGTCAATGTCCAGGTTGAACCTTCACCAACGTTAACGGTAGTGTTGCCGGTAGAGTTAACGGCACCCTTGAACTCAGTGTTTTTCATGTTCCAGGTCAGGCTGCTTATGGAATCCACAATGACATTGCCGTCGATTTTCTCATTGTCAGTATTCAACTCGGCAACTCCACCATTGGAGCCTTCACTTCCCCACTGGTTCTGGCCGGCTATTTCCAGGAATATTCCGCTACCGAAACTCAATTCGGCATTGTCCAAATCAATAACGCATGCTGTGTTGGTCACATGAAACATCGGCGCCTCACTGTAAACAGGTGAATCTTCAGGTATTGTCAGCTTGGAGTTTTTGGCAGTGAAATGGCTTGTTCCAACATCAGCGTCACCGCTCATGCTCTGGTAGATGAACACTCCACCCAAATCAACCCAAGAGTCTCCGTCCTGCCTGTTTCCCTGAGCATATCCTGTAAGGTCACAATCGCTCAGTTCAATGCTGTTTTTACCTTCAATGCAGGCAATCTGTGAAACGTATGCGGTACCCTTGGTGTTCTCGGCTGTGATGTTTCCTGTGGAATATATTAAAGGAGATCCTCTGCCGCTGTCCTTGCTCACACCGGTGTTTATGTCTGAGTTTTTAACATGAACCTCTCCTTCTCCACGGTCTGTTGCAAGAGCAGCGCAGCTTTGACCGTCGGTTTTAATGACCACATTGTCGGCGGTTATCTTGCCGCTGTAGGTTGCATCCAATCCCCTTGACTTGTCTGAATGGGTGGTGATTTTCACGTTGTTTATTGTCGCTTCGGTTGAGCCTTCAACAGTGGCCTGTCCAGGCTGTTCTCCGCCACCATTTCCTTCAGGAGCCTGTCCTCCATTGTCTGAACTTGGCATTTCAGGAGGCTGTCCGCCTTCACCGCCGCCATTTCCAGTGGCTTCAGGTGGCTGGCTGCTTTCGCCTGCACCACTTTGAGCGGAATCGCCGCTGCTTGTGGAAGCCTCGCTGTTTGTTACGAAAATTCCGTTGGAACCCTTGGAATCGGTATTGATTTCAACGTTTGAAATATCGAGCGTACCGTTGGTATTGACTAGAACGGCGGAATTCACACCGTAAAAGTCAGCATCATCACCAGTAGTTGCAGTGTCGCCGGTCTTGTTGATGATGGAGTTGGCTAATTTTAAAGCTCCTCCATTCTTAACAAGTATGGAGTTTACATCTGCACTGTCAGTGTGATACAATCCATTGTTCTCATCCAGGCTTTCAGAGTCAACGACCAGGTTGCCCCTGTCTTCCAGTGCATTTGCATCAATGCTTGCTTGGGCATTGTTTGAGCTATTTGTCAGTGCAAACGCACCAGCACAAATTATTATTATGATTGCAATTATTGCAATGATGTATTTCTTATTCATAAGAGTAATAACTCGAATGTAATATTTAAGTGTTTTGATTATTTAGAATATTGTTTAATAAATATATAAAATTATAATAAATATTTATAAAATTGTAATTTTATCTTTATATAATTTAATTAATGGCATGTTTATTCAAAATAGGGATTTGCGGATTATATTTTTTGGGGATTATGCCTTAGTTTTTAAAAATCTAAATGTTTTTATTATTTAAAATATAATATATTGAATATAATTCATAGGAAAATGTAAATATGGCAGATAAAAATGAATGGGGCAGTAACTTATCATTCATCCTTGCAATGATAGGTTCTGCAGTTGGACTTGGAAACATTTGGAGATACCCGTACGTGCTCTACTCCAACGGAGGGGGAGCGTTCTACATTCCATACATCGTGGCAATCCTTTTGATGGGAATCCCGTTCCTGATACTTGAGTATGGCGTGGGGTACAATTTCAAATCTTCATTCGCAAAAGCGGTGAAAAGGATCAACTCCAAATGGGAATATTTAGGCTGGTTTTTGCCAGTGGCAGTTTTTATGATTATGATATATTACTCAGCTATCCTCGGTTGGGATGGAATATACATGATTCTGAGCTTCTTCAAGGGATGGGGAGCAGACCCCAACACTTACTTTACCGCAACACTCCTTCAATCCTCAGAATCAATGAATGGAATGTTCCACTTCATACCGCTAATCGCAGTTGCGATGCTTGTCGGTTGGGTGATAATATGGTTTATTTCACACCGTGACCTTGAAGCGGGACTTGGAAAAGTCTCAAAAATCCTCGTGCCTGCATTGTTCATCATCATGGTGATAATCGTCGGATTCTCACTCACCTTGCCTGGTGCGTCAATAGGCCTTGCGGAACTCTTCCATCCGGACTGGTCACTTCTGGGCAAATTTGAAATCTGGATGGCTGCATTCGGACAGATCGTATTTTCATTGAGCTTGGGAATGTCAATCGCATTCACATATGCAAGCTACACTAAGGATGATTCGGATTTAATCACTAACACCATTTCAATCGCACTTGCAAACTCCTTGTTCGAGAATTTCGCGGCATTGGGCGTGTTTTCAATTCTAGGGTACATGTCCCTTCAGTCAGGCACTGCAGTGTCTGACCTTGTGACCCAGGGAACAGGACTGGTGTTCATTGTATACCCTACAGTATTCAACGTACTGGGTCAATGGGCTTATGTGCTTGGACCATTGTTCTTCCTTACAGTTTATCTTGCTGGATTGACAAGCATATTGTCCACTATCGAACCGTTATCATTTTCAATACAGAACAAGTTCGCTCTTTCAAGGAAAAGAACAATGACAATACTCATCATTGTCGGTGCTGCAGTCTCAATGATTTACGCCACCGCTTACGGAAGTTCTATACTGGGATTCGTGGATACATTCATAAACCAGATTGCAATACTCTTCGGAGTAATCATGGAGTGCATCATCTTTGCATGGATATTCAAGGCTGATAAACTCGTCGATTTCTTGAATTCAAGATCAAAAACAATCAAGCTGGGTAAATGGTGGATTGTCGTTGTCAAATACATTCTACCAATATTCGTAGCTATCGTTTGGATTGGCGGAATGATTGATGTTATTAAGGTCGGAACAAACGACCAGCTGATTTTCACACTCGTCTCAGCGATAATATTGATTGTAGCAACATTGATATTCACTCTTCTTCCGGCTAAAAACCCTGAATGGGAAAATGCTGATGAGAGGGTTTGAATTTAAAAAAAGGTTGGATTGATTAATCTGGCCTTCAATCTATTTTTTTTAGTCAATTGCCTGTCATGTCACTTTGTAAAGAGTGATCATATTTTTTTTCAAGGGTGACGGTAAATACGCCATCATGGTCATCATATATTCTCTCCCAATGGCTTTCATGAGAGTTTTCACTGTCTATGTCCCCGCTATAGTGCACTCCGACGAGCAGGCCCAATATTGACAGTAGGAATATGAGCAGTATCATGGTGTTTTTCATGTTCATGTGTAATAGTTTTTATTTTGTAATATTTAAATTGATAGAAAAGTATTTAAATCACTTATTTTAAATAATTATTGAAAAGCTTAATGAGGTGAAAATATGAAAGGCTTTATTTTAATAATTTTAGCAATAATCGCAGCTGTAATAGTTGTTGGCGGCGCTGCAGCATTCCATGTGATGAGCGAAAGCGGAATCGGAATGGGTGACGGCGAGTCAAATCCAGTCAGTAACGTAATAGATAAAGTAAGTAATGTTGCATCTTCAGACAGTTCAGGCTCAAGCGATTCTTCATCTGGCGGGTCAATAGTCGATAAGGTAAGCAATATCGTAAGCGAGGAAGTTAAATTCAATGCCCAAAACGGTGAAGGATATTATCGTGAAGTAACATATGATGACGGTGGATTCAGACAATACGACACTGAAACCGGTGATCTGATCGGTTCATCATACGAGTCAGACCAGGACAAGCTTCCAAGCATGGAATGATTAAATGATTTTAACCGAATTGTTGAGTCACTTTCAAATTGATGTTGAATTGCCCGATTATCTTCTCAACCAGACATTCAACGAGGTATTTCTGGACGGGGATTTGACAAAAAATGACAATGATTATAAGATAGTGGTTAGGACACGTCAGGACGTTACTCACATGATGTTTATAAAACCGGAAGAGGAGTTTCCCATCATCATCATGTCAGAGCTTCCCAACGGATTGCTGAATGGAATGAAGTTTTCCAAAAGTGAAGGCGAAGGAATTCCAATCAGCAAACTATAACCCTTATTTTTTTCTATTTTTTAACTAATTTTTATATAATATTAAAATCAAAAATTATATTATAATAATTTAATAATTTTGTTGATATCATGAACAAAAAAGAGTTAATTAACAGTGGAAAAGTGAAAAGCGTATTCACAACCGACAATGACGATGAGGTCATCATCGAGTTTCGAGACGACATGACAGCCGGTGACGGTGAAAGAAAAGAAGTGATGAACAATAAGGGCGCTTACAATGCGGTGATTTCCGCTAAAATCTTCAAGGTGCTAGAGGAAAACGGCGTTGCAACCCAGTTCATCGACCTGCCGGAGCCAAATGTGATGCTTGCAAAAAAACTTGAAATGATTCCAATCGAAGTCATCGTTAGAAACATTGCCACCGGCAGTCTTGTCCGCAAATACCCGATAGCAGACGGCACAAGACTCGAGCCGCCGATTGTGCAAATGGATTTCAAGGCAGATGAATACCATGACCCTATGCTGAACGATTCCATCATAAAGGCATTAGGAATAGCAACCCAAGAGGAAATAGACATCCTAACAGAAAAGGCACTGAAAATCAATGGGATACTGACCAAATTCTTCGCTGATGCAGGAATCATTCTCGTTGACTATAAGGTCGAGTTCGGTAAGGACAAGGATGGAAACATTCTTTTAGGTGACGAAATCTCCCCTGACGGATGCAGGCTATGGGACAGTGAAACCCTGGAGATGCTGGACAAGGAACTGTTCAGAAAAGGAAAAGACGATGAAGTAATGGAAGCTTACATTGAAGTATATAATAGAATCATTCCAGATGATGAAAAGGTGATTTAAATGTTATTTGATATTGAAGTTAAAATCTCTCTTAAAAGCGGCATGCTGAACCCTGAAGCAAGTACAATTGAAAGATCCCTTGACTTGCTAGGATACACTGTGAAGAACGTTAAGACCGATGAAATAATCAAGTTCCAAATGGAAGGCGAAGATAGGGAAGTAATCAGGGAAAACGTGACTGACATGTGTGAAAGGTTACTCTGCAATCCTGTAATCCATGATTATAAGATTAATGTTATTCCACAAAACATGGCTTGCGGTAAATAAGGTGGAATCATGAAAATAGGAGTAATAAGATTTCCAGGAACCAACTGCGACCGTGACGTAGCACAAGCCATTGAGCTGGCAGGCATGACTCCTGAATATGTCTGGTGGAGTGAAGAGAAACTCGCAGACTATGATGGAATCGTGATTCCAGGAGGATTTTCATACGGTGACTACTTGAGGGCAGGTGCAATGGCATCAATCACACCGGTAATCGATGGAATCAAGGAATTGGTGAGGGAAGAAAAACCAGTGCTTGGAATATGTAACGGAGCACAGATCCTAGGTGAAATAGGCCTTGTCCCTGGAATATTCATCACAAACGAGTACCCTAAATTCAACTGCGAATGGGTTGAGCTTAAAGTCGGAACCTCAAGAACCCCATTCACAAAGGCATTCGAGAAAGACCAGATCATCAGGCTTCCGATAGCACACGCTGAAGGAAGATTCTACACTGAAGACATTGACCTTTTAAAAGACCAGGACCAGATCGTATTGCAGTTCGAGGGCGAAAACCCTAACGGCTCAATGGAAGCGATTACAAGCGTCTGCGATGAATCAGGTCTTGTATGCGCAATGATGCCTCACCCTGAAAGAGCATGTGAGGAAATATTCGGTTCAGATGATGGTTTAAACTTCTTTAAAGGATTTTTATAGATAAAGTGATATAATGGTAGTTTATTTAATTGGTGCAGGACCTGGAGATGCTGATTTAATAACTCTTAAAGCCGTAAAGGCATTGAATAAAGCTGATGTAGTATTATATGATTATTTGGCTAATGAGGAAATACTTGCTCATGCTCCGGAAACTGCAGAAAAAATATATGTGGGCAAAAAGGCGGGCGAGCATTACAAGACTCAGGATGAAATCAATGAGCTGATCATCGAACAGGCCCAAAATCATGAAAACGTTGTAAGGCTTAAGGGCGGAGACCCTTTCGTTTTCGGTCGTGGAGGAGAAGAGATATTGGCTTTAATGGAACATGATATCAAATTTGAAGTAATTCCAGGTGTAACTTCAGCTATTGGAGCACCAACCTCTCTCGGACTACCAGTAACCCACAGGGCAGTGGCGACCTCAGTCACTATCGTGACAGGCCATGAGGACCCGACAAAACCTGAAAGCCAAGTGCACTGGGATTACACTGCAGATACATTAATCATACTGATGGGAATAGGCAATATTAAGGAAAACACTACAGAAATCATGAAATACCGCTCACCGGACACTCCAGTATGTGCGGTTGAAAGCGGAACGCTGCCTGACGAAAACCTGGTGTTCGGAACATTGGGTGACATTTCAGACAAGCAAATCAACACCCCGGCAATACTTATAATAGGGGATGTTGTGAACATGTATAAGGAAATTTACGATTATCAAAGGTGATAATATATGTGTGGTATTGTAGGTTGTATATTAAAGGAAGACACTGATGTGGCTCCAATACTCTTTGATTGCATATCAAAATTGGAATACCGTGGATACGATTCAATAGGTCTTGCCACATTCAGCGACGATAAGATCCACATAAAAAAAGATAAGGGCAAAATCCAGGAAGTGGACAAGTCACTGGATTTGACTGACATGCCTGGAAACTTTGGCATAGCGCATGTGAGATGGGCTACACATGGAGACCCTTCAAAACTGAATTCACACCCTCACATTGACGAGGACAATACCGTTGCTGTCGTGCATAATGGTATCATTGAAAACTACCTTGAAATCAAGGAGAAGCTGATACTTGAAGGTCATGTGTTCAAGTCAGACACTGACACTGAAGTCATACCTCACTTGATTCAGAAGTTCATGGCCGAGAAATTCGACCTTGAGCATGCGGTAAGAAAAACAATCGACGTGATAGAGGGGGCTTATGCGATAGCGGCAATAAGCACAAACGAACCTGACAAGATTGTTGCAACCCGTAAGGACTCCCCATTGATTGTCGGAATCGGTGAAGAGGGATATTACTTGGCATCCGATTCCCCGGCTATTTTAAAATACGCTCGTGATATAATTTACCCTGAAAAGGGTGAAATCGTTATTCTGGACAAGGATGGCGTTGTTGTTCATGATGAGTTCGACAATGTGGTCAACAAGGAAATAGACACAATCAACTGGACACCTGAAATGGCTGAAAAGGAAGGATATGACCATTTCATGATCAAGGAAATCAACGAGCAGGCAACTGCCGTGAGAAACACATTGACCCAAAAGGACAACATTCAGGAAATAATCGACGATGCAGGCGATATCGACAGAATCTGCTTTGTCGCATGCGGAACATCCTATCATGCATCATTGACAGGCAAGTACTTAATCGAGTCACTTGCAGGAATACCTACCGATGTCATTCTCGCATCAGAGTTCAAGTACTCCGCAAACACCCTGAATGACAAGACTCTGGTCATTTTCATTTCACAGTCCGGTGAAACAGCCGACTCGCTCAAGGCTTTGGATGTTGCCAATCAGACATCAAAGACACTGGGAATAGTTAATGTTGCCGGTTCATCAATCACCAGAAGAGCCCAATACGTTATTCAAACCCAGGCAGGTCCGGAAATAGGAGTTGCCGCAACCAAGACATATGTTGCCCAATTGACCGCAATATACCTGCTGGCCGCCCTGATATCCAAGAATGTTGAATTGTTAAGGGAACTCGACAACGTCCCTGACTTTATCGACGAGGCATTGGAAAGCGAGGGGCTGGTTAAGGAATTGTCAAAAAGATATAATTATGCAAGGGACTTCTTCTACCTCGGCAGGGGATATTCCTATCCTACAGCTCTTGAAGGCGCATTGAAGCTTAAGGAAATCACTTATATTCATGGTGAAGGATATGCTGCAGGTGAATTGAAGCATGGGCCTTTGGCACTGATTGATGAGGGAATCCCTGTGGTGGTCATCATTCCTCCAGGGGACAACTATAGGAAAACAATGAGCAATCTTGAAGAGGTCAAGTCTCGTGGAGCTAACGTGCTGGCTATCGGTTCAGCAGATGATGAATCACTCAAGGCTAAAGCTAATGATGTTATAGCAATAAACAGTGAAGTTAAGGAAATCATTGCTCCATTGGTTTATATTGTGCCTTTGCAGCTGATTGCCTACTACATCACTCTCGAGAAGGGTCACGACCCTGACAAGCCTAAAAACCTTGCAAAATGTGTGACTGTAGAATAATTGAAATTCATAGCTTAAATTTGATTTAAGCTATTTAAACTTCTTTTTTTTAAAATCAATCATGTCATTGAATGCTTTGATATTATTGCAATATTGATTTTATTTGATGGCTTTTGATGGATTATTTCAATATCCTGAGGTAATTTTAAATGGGATTTTTAAAAAAAATTTTCATTTTAAATATGGCTAATCTTTTGATGTTAATTTCAATCAGTTTAACCTTTTTATAATTATTATTAATCTATTTTGACTTATTTTTTCAAAATTAAACATCTATAAGCTTTTTTTATAAATCAAAAGCTTTTTATACATTAAACATTATAGAATGTAGTACGAACAAATGTTAAATGGAGTTAACGTATGTTTAATAAAAAATTATGTTTGATTTTGATTACATTGGTTTTCATGTTGTCAGTATCTGCCGTAAGTGCAGTTGAGACAAATTCAACTGATGACGTGATTGCCGGTGAAGTGGATGAGGAGCCCCCATCGGGGGATAGCAATATTTTATCCACAAATGAACAAGCCGCTGACCCTGAACAAAACGACACTTATTCTATAAGGGGCAGTGATGTTGAAATGTATTACAAGGGTGATTCCACATATCAGGCAGTGCTGTCCAATGGGGACAAACCTGTTTCAAACGCAAATGTCACTTTGACATTGAACGGTGTTGACTACATCAGAACAACCGATGCGTCAGGAAAGGTTTCACTTCCCATAGACTTGAATCCGGACACCTATGAGATACTTGCAAGCTACGCCAATGTGACTTCAAAAAACAAGATCAAGGTATTGCCTGTCATAACCGGAAAGGACGTGACCAAGACATATAAGAGCTCAGCCAAGTACACTGCCACTTTCCTGGACTCACATGGCAATGCATTAAAGAACACCAAGGTCAAGTTCACCTTGAATGGAAAAACCTATACTGCAAAAACCAATTCCAAAGGGGTTGCCAGTCTTGATTTGAACTTGAAGGCTGGAAGCTATGTGGTGTATGCCATTCATCCGAACGGCTTTAAGATTTCAAACAAGATAACAGTGAAATCATCAGTCACATCATCCAATCTCAAGAAGTACTACAAGAACTCTAAGAAATTCACAGCCAAGTTCTACGGCACCAACGGCAAGGTCCTCAAGAAGAAATACGTTAAATTCAAGGTGAAGGGACATTACGTTTACAAGAAAACAAATTCCAAGGGTGTTGCAAGCGTTAAGGTGATTTCCTCACCGGGTAAATACAAGATTGTTTCAGTCAATCCGAAAACCGGCGAGAGGAAAACCAATACGATAACCATTCTAGCGCCATTGTCCGCAAGTAACATGGTTGTTTTCACAGGCAAAACCAATAAATTCCAAGTGACACTTCACAAGACCAACGGCAAGTTGGCTAAAAACAAGAAGATGAAAGTGTATGTTGACGGTGCCAAAAAGACTGTCAAGACCAATTTCGAGGGTGTCGCCACTGTCAAGTTCAAGTTGAGCAGGGGAACATATGTTTTCAAGTCAGTTGACCCTTACACCAAATACACCTTAAGCAAGAAGGTCACTGTAAAGCTCGCTTCCATCAAGGCTCATGATATCGGTGCGATTGACAATCAGGCATCAGCGTTCCAGGCGCAGCTCTTGAAGCAGAACGGCAAGATTGCCAAGAACACTAAAATGCAGATTACCATTGACGGCGTGAAGCACATTGTCAAGACCAATTCGAAAGGATTTGCCCATGTTGACTTCAAGTTCCCGGTCGGCAAGTACAAGGTTGTGTGTAAGGACCTGAAAACCGGCTACACCGTAACCTGCCAGATATCCGTGGTTAAGGATAAGATGGGTATCTCTTACAGCAAGTATGGTGTTTCCGAAGATGGAATGACCATATTGGCAATCGGCAGGCCATCAGCGCCCGGCGAGGAATCCAAATACGGTTGGGACTGGTACATGACCGAGTTTGAAAATACCTGTCCGTACTGTGGCCATCATGAACTGTACTGGGACGTGTTCTGGGCAGGGGATGAGACAACAGAGGTGGCTGTTTTTCCAGCAACCGGTCGTATGGAGCCAGGAAGTACTGAGGGTATGATTTTCTGTGATCATTGTGATGCGGATTTCTCAATATTCGGTTTGGAGCACATCAATAACAATCCAAAGCACCTGACTGTAGTGCATGGTCCTGTGCATTCATCAAAAGAAGTGGCTTATATACTTAAAAGCGGAAATTATGTCAGAATATAATTTCCCCATTTTTTACTTTTTCCAGTCTTTTTTTCATTTCAAGAATCCTATATGTTGAATTATTCATTGAATCCTGCTTTTCACGGTAGTCGTCTTCAACCTCGACGATGTAGAATGCTTCAGGGGAGGTTGTTGATGGGATGTTCATCTTTTTCAGGTTTCTCTCAACGCGCCTTTTAAGCTTCTCGTCATCCATCTCGTCGCCCAAAAATATTGGGGTCTTGACGGCGGAGGATATCTTGGTGTTGTGGCGGGCATCATGCCTTTCCTCGGTTCTAGCCTCCAGAATGGTGTCGCTGTCATTGTTTAGTCCAGGGTCCCTGAACGGTATTGCAACATCAGACAATGCTATTCTTATCTCATCGTTTTTCGGAAGGGAATAGTCAAGCATTTCCGGATTTGGGCTTGCAAGGGTTCCTCCCTGCTTTCTTCCGAATATCGGTCCGAGGCCGATGCAGAAACCGGCGTCTATGAATCCCGCACGCACGGGGGCGGATGAAGTGTAGGTCGCTATTATCCCGTCATCCTTGATCACTCTTCTGAACTCCTTGAAGAATTCCAGTGAAAAGAGTTCAGGAGCCATGTTCTGGCTGAACGGGTCAAGGAATATTGCATCATAGGCATTGTCATCAAGTCTCTGCACGGTCTGCCTTGCATCCTCTATGTAGACGTTGAGGCTAATGTTTTCAGGTATTTCCGCTTTCTCAAGGCTTACATGTGCATAGTCCTGTTTTATCAGTTCGTCCTCGATTGCCTTTTTGGTGATGTCATGTTCTGGTATTGGAGATGGCACAAGAAGTCCGCATGCGAATGTTGCCTTGGATATTTCAACCATGTCGATTGTCAAGTTGGCCTTGGAGTGTTTCATGAAATCTGCTATTGCTGCAGATGAATTGTAGCCCAGGCCTGCGCATATGTCCAGTATGGCAATGTCTTCATCATAGTTGAACTTCATCGGCCGGATGAATTTCTCAAATGACTCACTTATTGCTCCGGTAGATGTATGTAGCGTTTCAACTTTATGGTTTATTTCCTTAGAACTAATAGAATAGGATCCATCATCAGTTAAAACAAAGTAATCATTATAAGTATCAAAAAAATTAACCCTTCTTTCAATATTTCCACTACTTCTTTCCTGGGCGAAAACTTCATTGACCAGGTCGAAGATATCGTCATTAATTATTCTGGCATTGTCTTCATAACTCATTTTATCTAGGTTAAATTTTTAGCATTAATATTAATTAAAATTAATCTAACGGCAACAATACTGATTTGATATTCAAGCCTGACAACTTGAAATAAATATTCACTTCTTAAATGAGCAAACTTTATATAATTTCTAATTTAAAAGTATTTTTAATTAAAAAAAGTAAGGTAAAACAAATGTTTGAGATAAAAGCAAAAGATAATATGGGTCGTGTAGGTGTTTTAAAAACCAAACACGGAAACGTCAAGACACCCGCACTGATGCCGGTTATCCATCCAAGAAAACAGGCGATAGACGTTGGCAAATACGGTGCCGACATCGTAATCACCAATGCATATCTGATATATAAAGATGAAGAGCTAAAGGCAAAGGCGGTAGAGGAAGGCCTGCACAAGCTCATAAACTTCGACGGTCCGATAATGACGGATTCAGGATCATTCCAACTTTCAGTCTATGGGGATGTGGAGATAACCAACAAGGAAGTGATAGAGTTCCAGGAACTCATCAAAACCGATATCGGAACAAGCCTAGACATTCCAACAGCCCCGTTTGTGGACCGTGAAAAGGCGGAAAGCGACCTTGAAATCACACTGGAAAGGGCGCGCGAAGCCGTGGAATACAAAAAGGAACAGGGCATGGAAATGCTTCTGAACTCCGTTGTACAGGGCTCAACATTCCTAGATTTGAGGCGTGAATGCGCCAGGGAACTCTCCAAGCTCGACGCCGACCTGTACCCTATCGGGGCAGTCGTGCCACTGATGGAATCATACCACTACAAGGACCTGGTCGATGTCGTTATGAACTCCATGAAGGAACTGGGCGACGACACTCCACGCCACCTCATGGGAGCGGGACATCCGATGATATTCGCATTGTGCGTGGCAATGGGCTGTGACCTTTTCGATTCAGCGGCATACATACTGTATGCTGAGGATGACAGGCTCTTATCCACTCGAGGAACCTTCAAGCTGGAAAACCTCACTGAAATGCCATGCTCATGTGAAGTGTGCAGCAAATACACTCCCGATGACTTGAGGGCAATGCCTAAAAAACAGAGAAGGGACCTGATAGCACAGCACAACCTTCACGTGTCATTCGCAGAGCTGAGACTAATCAGACAAGCCATCTACGACGGAAACCTCATGGAGCTGGTGGAGGAGCGCTGCCGAGCACACCCCTCACTTCTGGAGGCAAGAAGGCAACTCGGACTATACTCACGTGATTTGGAGAAATACGACCCAAGAAGCAAGAAATCAGCATTCTTCTACACAGGCCCAGAATCACTTCTCAGGCCGGAAGTGCTGAGGCACCTTGAAAAGCTTCGTGAAATGCCTAAAAAACGTGACCTGGTCATATTGCCTCCAACAAGAAAACCTTACTCAAAATTCGTATCAGGAAAACTCGGGGAATTCTACATCTACGGCCAGCAGCATGACATCGATCTGGATGATGCCGATTTCATGGTGTTGGACATTCCATTCGGACTAATACCATTGGAAATAGATGAGGTCTACCCGTTAAGCCAGAATGACGCACCGAAAACACGCGACGTTGACAGCCTTGAATTCATAGAGGACTTCATCAACGAGTTCGTCGAATACTACGACCAGGTATTGATCCACTCAAGAATCATGAGGGACTTCGACATAGGACTGTACAATAAGCTCGACCCTTCAGTGGAGGTCAGATACGTCAAGGATGATGTCAAGAAGGTCAAGGCAATAGCGGATTACCAGTTCGGTGTTGGAGCGGGTGAAGCAATATTCACCGGCAACATAAACATCGAGAAAAGTAAAAAGACCGGTAAAATCAGACACATCTATGACGGGAAAGTGCTCCTTGTCAATATGAGGGCATCAGATTCATACTTGATACTGTCAAAAGAGGGTGCTAAAAGACTTCACAACAAGATGCCATACCCACAGAACCGTGTAGTTGTGAACAAGGACTCAGAACCATTCGCCCTTGACGGCAAAAGCGTGTTCTGCAAGTTTGTAGTTGAATGCGATGAGAACATCCGCTCAAACGATGAGGTCCTAATAGTTAACGAAGAGGATAAGCTGCTTGCATACGGCAAGGCATTGCTTGGCGCATGTGAAATAGGACAGTTCCAGACCGGACAGGCAATCAAGACACGTAAGGGAATGAAGAAGTGATATTATGAGCGACAACGATAAGGTCAACACTGGCCACCACATTGAAGATAAGGAATTAATCAAGAACGCAAGAAAGCCGGTTGGAGAATTGGGCCATCAGATCCTTGACCGGATGAACAAGTCCCACGAGTCAATGGCGCAATGGGGAGTTACCCATTTCGAGATTCGCGAAGACAGCAAAATCCTTGATATCGGATGCGGCGGCGGAAGAAACATTGAAAGGTTCGCCGAGCAGATTTCCGAAAACGGCAGGGTGGTCGGTATCGACTATTCAGAAGTCAGCGTTGAAAAGTCCATCAAGCTGAACCAGGAAAGCATAGACAAGGGAATAGTCAACGTTTTGCAAGGATCAGTCTCTGACATGCCGTTTTACGATGAAACCTTTGACATAGTGACTGGTTTTGAGACAATATACTTCTGGCCGGACTTCATCAACGATTTGAAGGAAGTCAACAGGGTCTTGAAGAAGGGAGGTCTTGTATTTTTCTGCAATGAGGCGGTTTATCGCGAGGGTGAAATGGAGAAATATGATGATCTTGTTGAACTATTGGATATGAAAATCTATTCTGAGGAAGTTCTGAAGGAATCTCTTGAAAAAACCGGTTTTAAGGATTTCAAGGCATATGTTGATGATGAGAACGATTGGATTTGCATTACTGCAATTAAAATCTGATTTTTTTCATTTTTTCAATTTTAATCGAAACATTTATATATGATTAAAACATAAGTTTATTTGTTGTTAGTTTTCATGCGGTGTTAGTCCAGCCTGGTTAAGACTCTAGCCTGCCACGTTAGAGACCCGGGTTCAAATCCCGGACGCCGCATTTTTTATCTATGCAGTCGTGGTATAGTCTGGTTATTACTTGGGCCTTCCAAGCCTACAACCCGGGTTCGAATCCCGGCGACTGCATCTTCTTATAAATTCTTTTTTTTTAAATTACTTATTTAGTTAAAAAAATACTCTATTTTTAGTT
>NZ_CACYJE010000028.1 GCF_902774605.1 uncultured Methanobrevibacter sp. | reverse complement strand
TTGACTTTTAGAATTTATATATATTATTTAAAAAAATAAGATGAGATATGAATTATCTCATGTACAATATGTATTTTCCGAATACTGGAATCCTATAAATGATTGCAGCTGCAATGTAGCTGAAGAATATCAATAGAATCCAAAGAATTATTGCCTTGACTGGTTCTGTGAACGGCAACTGCACCACGACCGGAAGCAACGGCAGCCTGAACAGGTTATGAATCAGAAACACAGCAAATGAGTACTTGGAAAGCACCTTGACTCCACTGTAGAACTTGACGCTTTTACGTCTTGAAGTTGCCTCGAACAATGCGAATGAACCGATGGCTACGAATGGGAACTCATACCATAGGAAGAAATTGTATCCTCTGATGAAGGCATAGTACTGGAACAGCACACAGATTATGAAGGACACTAAAGCCATCACGCCCAAGTGTGATGTCGGAATGTTTTTAAACTCTCCCTTCTTAACAAGATAACCCAATATCAGATATATACCATAGACTCCTCCACTGAATCCCAGTGAGTACTGCAGGGTCACTCCGGATATTCCGTTCATGTCGAAGAGTGTTGTCACGAACGGCATCACGTATGCGAGAAGTGAAAACACTATGAGTGCGTGAAGTATTGTCTTGTTGTCGAAATGGTTCAATGCAGCTGTAACGAACGGCATTGACAGATACATTCCAATAATCATCGGCATGTACCACATGTGGCTGAAGAAGAGGTTTCCTGCCTCTGAGAAATTAACATGTGAGCTTCCCACCGTTACGAAATGCAGGCTTAAAGCATAGATTATTGTCCACACGATTGTGATGATCACCAGGCCCTTGCAGTTTTGCCTCCAGAATTTCTGGGTCTTGGCATCGTCGTACTGCCTGTCAAGCAACAGGTAACCAGTAATCATTAAGAAGAACGGAACGCCTATACGGCCAATGAAGAGTGATGCGAACTGGAAGACTCTTGAAAATAGAGTGTAGTTCATTATCGCATCGGAGGATATGATGTATATTCCGTCGGTTGCATGAATATACAATACGGTCAGGATAGCAATCGCCCGCACCAGGTCAATCCATTCGATTCTAGTCTTGCTCATTTAAATATTCACCAAAGTTGATTATATTTAAATGTATGTAATTATTCAATTAAATAGTTTAAACTTTATAAAAAAAAGGTAAAAGGAAAATCTATAGTTTCCTTGCAAACATCAAATACCCGCTATGGCCCACCATTCTTGTCTTTGGCCTGACGCCCTGAGGCCTGACCTCCAATCCACGCTCCAGGGTCTCGATGATGTCAATATTGTAGAATCCGAGCTTCTTGGCGATGCGGTAGGATGTTTCGGCCTGGTCGATATAAGGGGCATACACCACCAGCCAGCCGCCAAGGTTCAATGACTCGTGAACCTCCTCGAATATTTCAAATGGCTTCGGCAGGTCAAGGAATATGAGGTCGACATTGTCCTCGTCGATGCCTTCCTTGATGTCCTTGTTCTTGACTGTGATGTTTGTTATGCCGAACCTTTCAATGTTCTTTCGGGCTACCTCGGAGAAGTCCTCGCGTATCTCATAGGTGAACACCTCCCCGTCTGGCCCGACAACGTTTCCGAAGTTGAGCGCTATCGCACCGGCGCCGGTTCCGGCATCAACGACACGTGAGCCCGCACCAAGTCCGGTATGTGCCAGGACCTGTCCGATGTCCTTTTGTATCAGTATTGAGCATCTCCTGTCCATTATGTCGATGAAGTCGTTGATGTTCGGCTTCATGATCTTGAATGTGTGGTCAAGGTGGCTTTTCACCTCATCACCCACCTGTGCTGAGTCCAATACGTCGGATTTTATGATTCCAAGGTCGCTTTGGAATTCCTCGCCCGGCTTTAGAACATATTTCTTTCCGCGCTCATCCAGTATCATCTTCATTGTTCCAGCTCCGCCAGTCTTTTAACCCTTTTTAATGAATCAGGGTGAGTGGATAGCAGTTCCATCAAGCCGTTCTTGCTTGATATCTTGACGTCTGCGCTTACAAGTCTTCTCAATTCCTCATCACTGATTTTGCCGTCACCGTCGAAATCGATTTGGCTGAAATCGGTGATATCATGCTTTGCATTGTTGATGTCGTTTATAAAGAATGCCCTGTTTGTGTTCAAATCAGCGATTGTCTCGTCACTGCATCTTGCAGCGCCATAGGACAACTTATATAAAGCTGAAACCAGCGCCGCCGGACGGTTTCCGTACTCGACGCTTGCAGCATCCGCGTAGTATTCACGGGTTCTTGAGATGAACAGCACCAGCAATTGTCCGATGAGGTAGAATATGTATCCAATGATTCCGATTATGATTCCTCCGCCGTTCCTGCTGTCTCCTGAGAATATGAATGACAGCGCAAGGTAGTAGCAGATCATAGGGATTACGCTGACTGCGGCGGTGACCGCCATGTCATTGTGCTTGATGTGACCCATCTCATGGCCCAATACCGCCTTCAACTCGTCACGGTCAAGAAGTCCCAGTATAGGGCGAGTGATTGCAATGTGCCCGCTCCTGCTTGTCCTTCCATAAGCGAAGGCATTGGGAATGTTGATTTCTGACAATCCGATTTCCGGCTTTGGAACGCCTGCAGCGTCGGCAAGCTCCTGCACCATCTGGTGGATGTGAGGGGCTTCGGCTTCTGACAGCGGCCTCACGTTCATTGACCTTTTAACCAGGCTTGGCCCGAACCAGTACTGTGCGAATGTTATCAACAAGCTTATTCCCAAGAAGAAATACCAGCTGCTTATCCCCAAATACACTCCCGCAAGGGATATGAGGAAGTAAACGATTGTAAACATTATAATGGATGTTAAAATCATCCTTAACCTAAGTTTCCATGTGCCTTTCATTATCAACACCTATCAAAAATATTACTATTCACATGCTCTCTTTAATTATATATTGGTTGATATCCATATAATATATAGAGTTAATCAAAAAATAATTTAACAACATAATATAAAAACATTACTATATAAAATGGTGATTAAATGAGCGGACCATGGGTAGAAAAATACAGACCACAAAAATTGGAAGACATTGTAGGACAAAGGCAAATCGTCACAAGACTTGAAAAGTATGTCGGGGAAGGAAGCATGCCTAACCTGATGTTCACAGGTCCTGCAGGTGTCGGTAAAACAACCACAGCCTTAGCACTGGCTAAATCCATCCTCGGAGAATACTGGAGGAATAACTTTAAGGAATTGAACGCATCCGATGCAAGGGGAATCGATACAGTCAGGAATGAAATAAAAAGCTTCTGCAGACTGAAGCCGGTTGGCGCTCCGTTCAGGATAATATTCCTGGATGAAGTGGACAACATGACAAAGGATGCACAGCACGCGCTCAGGCGTGAAATGGAAATGTATACTAAAACCGCTTCATTTATACTTTCATGTAACTATTCATCAAAAATCATCGACCCGATACAGTCAAGATGCGCAATATTCAGATTCGCCCCAATCAAAGGGGAGGAAATCAAGAACCGCCTGAAGTTCATCTGCGAAAACGAAGGATTCGAGGCAGATGACAAGGGATTGGAATCAATCGTTTATTTTGCTGAAGGAGATATGAGAAAAGCAGTCAATGTCCTTCAGGCAGCCTCAGTTGAAGGCGAGGCAATAACAGAAGACTCCGTTTATGAAGTCGTGTCCAAAGCAAAACCGCAGGACATTGGAAAAATGATTAATTGCGCACTGATGGGGGATTTCATGGGCGCCCGCAACATATTGAGAGAGACCATGGTTCTGCAGGGAACCAGCGGAGAGGACATGGTCACCCAGATTTATCAGGACGTATCCAAAAGGGTTCTTGACGGAAAAATGGATGCAAACATCTACATGGATCTGATTGAAGCGATAGCCGAATGCGATTACAGGATAAGGGAAGGATCAAATCCAAGAATCCAGCTTGAAGCATTACTTACACAATTCTTATAAGGTATGGAAATGTTATGGACTGACAAGTACCGACCGCAGGAACTCTCCCAGGTAGTCGGTAACAAAAAAGAGATTAAGATAATCACAGACTGGGTTGACGCATGGAAAAACAATGACCCCCAAGTTCCACTGCTCCTGGTCGGACCGCCGGGAATCGGAAAAACCACACTGGCACTGATCATAGCAAAGGAGTTTTCAGAATACGTGGAACTGAACGCCAGTGACAAGCGTTCACAGGACGTTATCAAAAGCACAATCGGCGAGTCATCCTCATCAAGATCCCTATTCGGAGACGAATACAAGCTAATCATCATGGACGAGGTTGACGGTATTCACGGAACCAACGACCGTGGAGGAGTAAGGGCCATCGGGGAAATCATCAAAACCTCAAGGCATCCGATGATACTGATAGCCAATGACTTCTATTCAAAAAGACTGCAGTCAATCAAGCCAAAATGCACTGTAATCAAAATGAAGAAATCACGCTGGAACTCAATCTCAGCACTTTTAAGAAAAATCGCAAAAGCAGAAGGCGTTGAAGTCGAACCCGCCGCTCTCAAGGAGATTGCAACAAAATCCCAAGGAGACGTAAGATCAGCAATCAACACGCTACAGGCACTATCGGACAAGGACGGAGTATTGACTGTGAGTGATGTTGAAAACATCATCACAAAGGATTCACGCTCAGACATATTCAATGCAATCACAGGAGTATTGAAAAGCAAAACACCTGCACACGTCAAGGAGGCAATGTGGATTGAGGAGGACCCCACACTCGTGATGGAATACATTGCCGAAAACATTCCAAGGGAATATAAAAAACCCGAGGAAATCAAGAAAGCATACGATTACATTTCAAAAGCCGACATCAACTTTGGAAGGACAAGGCGAAGCAGGCATTACGGTTACTGGAAATATGCAAGCGATTTCATGGGGATTGGAGTGAGCATCTCCAAACATGAAACCTACAAGAAGTTCAGCAAAATCCAAACTCCAACCATCTTCGGACTGATGGGGCGCAACCGTGGAAAGCGCAATCTTCGCGACAAGATTACTGAAAAGATGTTTGAAAAACTGCATGTGTCAAGCGGTGAAGCCGTTTCAATGTTTCCGTATCTTGAAATAATGTTTCAGGACGATGAGCTTGCATGGGAACTTTCCGAATTCCTGGGTTTCTTTGACGAGCCGGATGAAAAGGATACTGAAAAGCTTATTAAAGTATTCAGAAAAAGAAAAATACCTAAAAAGGTCATAACAAAAATGGAGAAGCGCAAAGCCCAAATGCATGTGGAGGAACGTGACAGGCGTGCAGAAGAGCTTAAAAACCAGATGATGAACATCATTCCCGAAGAGGTTGAGGAAACAACCGCCGATGACGAATTGCCGTTCGAGATTCCAGGCGTTAAAGCAAAAGAAGAAGTTATTGAAGAGGAGCCTCTTGAGGAAGAACCTGCTGAAGAAGAAAATGAAGAAGAAAAAGTTGAAAAGAAAGACAACACCAAACAATCAACCCTTTTCAGCTTTTAATTTTATTTTTTAGACCATCTCATAAACGAACAACCATTACATGATCCTAAATGATTATTTAAGCAATTCCCTAGTTTCTGCATCGAATCTGTCATAGTCGGATTGGAATAATTTATCCTGTATTGGTTTGAATTTTTCATACTCTTTTTTGACAAATTCATCAACTTCCTCTTGTGAAATGCTTCCCTTATCCTCTAAAACATGATATTCATAGAATTCCAAAAACTTGTCCGACCTTTCATCCCAATCTTTCATGCTCATTGGTATTTGACTTTCGGCACGGTCTTCAGCATAGTCCAGGTACATGCTGACAATACGATTGAGTCTTTTGAGTTCTTTTTCGCTCAGATAGTTTTTAGTAATTTTCACATCACTTAAATATGCTTTTCCATCAGGGGATTTTCTCCAAGAGGTCAAACCCATGTGCTTTTTAGTGCTATCTGCTCTTTCATGAATAATTTTCGGAGCAGTTAGTCCTGAGACTGCATAATGAAGTTTGTTTTGAACCTTTGCATAGAATTTTCTTGTAATCTCCGCATTCTTATTGTAATCATACGATGTTGCAAATAGGTCTGTGACCTTTTCATATACTTCCTTTCAGAGAATCGTATGTCCCTTATCTCTTCAAGAAGCTGTTCAAAGTACTGGTCTGTGAATCTTCCACCATTGATTAGCAAGTCTTTATTGAGAACATAGCCTTTTCTCATATATTGCTTTAAAATGCCTCTAGACCATATGCGAAACTTTGTTACTTCTTTTGAGTTGACTCTGTACCCCATTGATATGATTGCATCAAGATTATACCATATTTGAGGCCTTCCGCCTTTTTAGGGTTTTGCAAATATTCTTTGCTAAACTCTATATCATCGTAAAAGCTCATTAGAGTTTATGCTCACTTCTTTTTCTTCAAACTCCCCTTCGGACACGATGTTTAAAAAATGAGCGGAAATATTTTGAGTTATAGTATCAAAAATTTCAGCAACAACTTTTCTGCTTGCCCATAATGTATCCTTGCCTATGATGAATTCACCTTCAACCGCACTTTCATCACGGTATAGCAATGTCTTGACTAATTTGTATTTAACCATGTTAATCACTCTCAACTGATTTTTTCACAGTTACCAAACCCTATTTCCACAATACTTAATTTAACCTTATTCTAATTAAATATTACTGGTAAAAATCCATTTAAAAATTGTTTTGAGCGTGAAAAATTGACCTGAGAAAAACAAACTATTTAAAGTTAACGGTTTATTGAAAAAGAAGAAAAAATCATTGGGAATTTAGTTTTTCCAGGACAAACTCAGATGCGTTTAAGACATTCTCCTTGTATTGCGGAGCAACATCCTCTAAAAATTCGCTGAATGACAGTGCCAACTCGTTTTTATTTTCACAATCCAAGAGTTCCTGACCGTCCATCTCAAGAAAAGAGTTTATCCAGTCAAGGGAAACATTGACCAGGGGATAAATCTCATCATCCCGCTTATCATAGTTCAGTCCCTCGCCGTTGAACAGTCCCTCGAAAATATTGTTAACCTCATCATCCAGTATGATCGGGTTGACCCTCAAGTCATACTCCCCATCATAAACCAGCTCAACACCGTATTTTCTGGTGTAGGGCTCCATCAGAAGCTCCACCAGGTAATTATCCTCAGGCATGAGGATTCGGGAGTTGGGTTTTGCCTCAAGGGCAAGGTGCCTTGCTGACTTTGAGCATATCTTCTGGAATAGCTTATTCCTGACCACTTCTATTTCAGGATATTGCCTGTTGAAGGTTGCTTGCCTTTTTCTTGAGAACTTGGAGAATCTCAGGTTGTTGATGTAGATTTTTTCGGGAGTGTATGATATGTATCGTGTGTCGACTCCTATTATCTTCAGATATTTAAGCACATCCCTCTTGGAGGAGGTGAACTCCTCTTCCTGCGGAGCCAGTGCGGCCATGTTAAACATCAAATCCATTATCCTCACTCCAAGTTAAGGGTTTTTCTAAGGGCTTCTTCCATAACGTCCACCGGCGGTTCCTGGCCTGTCCAGATCCTGAAGCTTTCAGCGCCCTGATACAAGAGCATCTTTATACCGTAGACCGGTTTGGCTCCGGCCTTGATTGCCTCTTTTATCAGGACTGTTTCATTGGGATTGTACACTGCATCAAAGACTGCCAGGCCCTCGTGCATGCTCTCGGCAAGAGCGATTGGCTCGTCATCAGTGTGCGGATGCATCCCCAATGGGGTTGTGTCTATCAGTATGTCTGCTTCATCCAGATAATCGTTCATGCTTGTTATTGAGTCTGCCTTGACATTTCCAATTAATCCTGATGATGCAATGTCATCAGCCAGTCCCTGTGCCTTTTTGGTGTTCCGGTTAAGTATTGCAAGGTCGCTTGCACCGTATCTTGCAATGTAGAATGATATTGCCCTTGAAGCTCCGCCAGCCCCTGCAACTACCACATTCTTGCCTTTGATTGAAGTGACTTCCTCGATTGCCTTCACTGCTCCGATGCCGTCGGTATTGTATCCTTTCATGTTTTTAAAGTCTATTGTGTTGACGGCGCCTATCAGCTTTGCAACCTCATCGATTTCATCCAGGTGCTGCATCACCTCGATTTTATGAGGGATTGTCACGTTGAAGCCCTTGATGTTCAATGATCGAGCACCGTCAATTGCTGATTTGAGGTTTGAAGGCTCCACGTCAAATGCCACATACGCATAATCCATGTCCAATGCTTCGAATGCTGCATTATGCATTGGCGGCGAGAAGCTGTGCTCAACGGGGTGGCCTATCAGACCCACGATATTTGTACTGCCAGTAATCATATAATACTAGTTGAGTAGGAAAATATATAATTATTTCCCAAAATCAAAAATGACTCACCATGTTTAAAATCATGATTAAAGGCATTTACAATCTTCAAAAAGGAAAATAATGAAAAATTGTATGAGTTAAAAACACCAAGTATTTAAATAATGAGCGTTAAAGTAAGATTTATGGCGAAACCTATTGCAGACACTCCAACATTATATGGCAAAGAGGCTGCTGAATTTTAAATAGAATGAATGATCCTCTTTCCGAAAAAGACAAAGAGTTTAAAAAAACGATATGATGCAGCTAGAAAAGTACCGTTCTAGTTATTCACACTTATTTTCAATAAACATTAAACGATTGTTAGTTACTGTGACAATTTCCATATAATCCACTATCATCATGTTAAAAATTAAAATCAAAATTGAAGCAATATTGACAATGAAATAATGGAATATGCAAAGATTTTATTAATTCGCATCAACATAATTATAATATCATATACAAGGAGTTCAAAAATGGAATTTACAAGACCTAGAGGTACAAGAGATTTTTTATTTGAAGAAATGCGTGAAAGAAAACAAGCGGAAAGTACCTTAAGAAGAATATTTGAAAGTTATGGTTATCAGGAAATCAAAACACCCTTATTTGAAGAATTAAAATTATTCACAACCAAATCCGGTGAGGAAATAGTCAATCAACTATACAATTTCAAGGACAAGTCAGACCGTGAACTGACACTTAGGCCGGAAATAACCGCACCGGTGGCAAGGCTATACCTTAACGAGCTTGAAAAAACATCAACAAAACCCATCAAGCTTTATTATTACGGCAGCTGCTTCAGGTATGAAAGGCCTCAGAAGGGAAGGTTCAGGCAATTCTGGCAATTCGGATGTGAACTGATTGGAGCCAAAACCCCTCAAGGGGAAGCTGAAGTAATCGCCTTATGCTCAGATGCGATACAGTCACTTGGAATCACAACCGCCGACGTTAACATCAACCACCTCGGAATCATCAGGGGACTGTTCAAGCACTTCGACATCTCAACCGAAACACAAAGGGAAATAATGGTCATTATCGACAAGGGAGACAAGGACCTGCTTATCGAATCATTGAGCGGAGACAAGCCTGTAATCGACAATGACGAGCTTAATCAAATATTGTTAAAACTAATCGACCTTGTAGGGGACAAAAGCATAATCCCTGAAGTGGAGGATTTGATTGCACCATACGATGAGCCGAAAGAAGCCTTGGAAGAGCTTAAGGAATTAATAAATCTTTTGGAAGCCTTCCAGGTCAGCAACTACACCCTCAATCTAGGGGTTGCAAGAGGCCTTGACTACTACACAGGCATCGTGTTTGAGATATACGTTCCAGAACTCGGAGCCCAAAAGCAGATCTGCGGCGGAGGATCATACTCCCTGGTCAAGCTCTTCGGAGGCCAGGAAGTCGAGTCAACAGGTTTTGCGCTTGGATTCGACAGGCTGATGAATGCGATTGAAGAGCTGACCGACAAGGAGGAGTTGCCTTCACACCTTGACGTTTATGTGGCGCCGATATCAAAGGACGTTCAAGTCAAAGCATTTGAAATAACACAAACATTAAGGCAAAACGGATTCAAGAGCGACGTTGACCTGAACGGCAAGAAATTCAAGAAGCTCATGAACCATGCCGATAAGATCAAGGTGCCTAAAATCATCATTGTCGGTGCAAAGGACTTGGCGGAAGGCAAGGTTACCGTCAAGGACATGATCAGCGGAAATCAGGAATTGGTTGAACTTGAAAATCTTATAAATCACCTAAAAGAGGAATGAACATGAACATTAACTTCAGACATGAAATCAATGGCGTTAAAGTGATTACTGCAGTTGCACAGGATGCCGAAACCAATGAAATACTCATGCTGGCCAACATGAACAAGGAGGCATTAGCTAAAACTATCGAAACTGGCAAGGCCCATTACTGGAGCACATCAAGAAACCAGCTATGGCTTAAAGGAGAATCCTCCGGCCATTTCCAGGAAGTGAAGGAAATCCTTGTGGACTGTGACATGGATGCAATTGTCCTGAAGATTACCCAAACAGGCGCAGCATGTCATGAAGGATATAAGTCATGCTTTTTCAGGCGCATAAACACCGATAATGAAATCGACATTGACGATTTGAAAGACGATGACACTGAAATTATTTTAAAAAGACTTGTTAACCCAAAAGACGTGTATTAAAATGGAACGCATAATACCAGACACAAGCGCCATAATCATAGGTGCAGTTTCAGACATTTTAGAAAAAGAGAACCTGGACTATCCTGAAATCATTGTGCCTGAAGCCGTCGTTTGCGAACTTGAACACCAGGCAAATGCCAATAGGTCCGAAGGCCACAAGGGATTAAGGGAACTTCAGAAACTGCAATCCCTGCAGGATGAGGGAGAGCTTGCAATAACATTCAAAGGCAGGCGCCCAACCAATTATGATATCCGCTATGCCAAAAGCGGCGAGATCGACGGCATCATTCGTGATTTGGCAAGAAGCGAAATGGGGACACTCGTGACAAACGACAAGGTTCAGGCAGAGGTTGCAAAATCCCAGGGCATACCCGTTTACTATTACAAGCAGAAAGTAGTTGAAAAGCCGCTTTCAATTGAAAAGTACTTCGACGAGAATACAATGTCCATTCACCTGAAGGAAAATGTTGTTCCTATGGCCAAAAAGGGAACACCTGGACATATTGATTTTGAAATACTCAATGAAAAGCGCTACACTTACCGTGAACTTGAAAAGATAGTTGCGGAAATCCTTGACAAGGCGAAAAGCGACCCTAAAACCTATTTGGAATCAGATAAGGAAGGCTCCTATGTCGTGCAATCACGCGAGTACAGGATTTCAATAGCCTACCCACCGTTTTCAGAGGCATTGGAGATTACAGCAGTCAGACCGGTTGCCAATATAGATTTAAATGAATATCATCTATCCGACAAACTATTGGAGAGAATTCGCACCAATGCTGAGGGAATTTTAATATCCGGTTCACCGGGTGCGGGCAAATCCACTTTTGTCCAGGCCATAGGTAAGTACTACTCCTCCAAACTGAACAAGGTCGTCAAGACAATGGAATCCCCTCGTGACCTGCAGTTGCCTGATGAGATAACACAGTACGCTCCACTAGAGGGCAGCATGGAAAACACCGCTGACGTATTGCTTTTAGTGAGGCCAGACTACACCATTTACGATGAGCTTAGGAAAAACACTGACTTCAATATCTTCGCCGACATGCGCCTTGCAGGTGTCGGGATGATCGGAGTTGTCCATGCAACCCGGCCGATTGATGCAATTCAAAGAATAGCTTCAAGGGTGGAGCTTGGAGTGATACCGTCAATTGTCGATACAAGCATTTACATTGAAGATGGACAGGTAAGAAGCGTGTATGAAACCAAGATGACCGTCAAGGTGCCGACCGGAATGAAGGAGGCGGACCTTGCAAGGCCAGTGATTGAAGTGCGCGACTTCGAAACAGGAGAGCTTAAAAACGAGATCTACACCTACGGCGAGCAGACCATAGTTATGGATATCGACCTAGTCAATGGAAGTTCAAGTGAAGGTAAAAGCAAGTCCTCTGTCGAGATTATTGCGGAAAAGGAGATTTTAAGGAAAATCAAAAAGATCCTGCCGAAAAAGGCGAAGGTTGATGTTGAAGTCACCTCCCCGGAAAGGGCCAACATCTACATTCCGGAGGAATTCATACCTAAAATCATCGGAAAGAACGGCAAGAGAATCGCCGAGATAGAGGATATGGTTGGAATAAGCCTTGGGGTCGAGGTGATTGAAACCAAGCCTGTTGACAAGACACCTTTTGAAGTGGACATCCTCCACACTCGCAAGCAATTGATCCTGGAGTTGGGTCGTGACAACGGCAGGCAGAACTTTGACATTTACATTAACGGAGATTACTTATTGACCGCAACCACTTCCAAAAAGGGAGAGATCAAAATCAAGAAGGGCATTGAATTATCCGACATCATCATCGAAGCCATTGAAATGGGATTGGAAATCAGTGCCGTTAGGAAAATGTGATTACTATGAAGATTGGAGCATCAACACTGGCAGGAATAGAATACAGTTTAGAGAATGCATTGGAATTCATTGAAGGTTTGGGATTGGAGTATGCGGAGCTGGTTCATCAATACCCTCATGAAAGCATCACACCGGACATCCTGGAAAGCTATAGTCTCAAATACTCCATTCATGCACCGTTCATGGATGTGAATATTGCAAGCCTGCAGGAAAAGAGCCGGTTAAATTCAATCGCTCAAATCAAGGAGTCAATCGATTTGGCCAGCAAAATCGATGCCGAGGCGGTTGTGGTTCATCCGGGAAACATTAGCTTTTTAGCAAACAAGTACTTCAGAGACAATGTCATAAGCACCGCCAATGATTCAATGGTTGAGATTGGAGGATATGGCGATGAGTTGGGCGTTTTAACAGCATTCGAGAACATGCCAACTTTCAACAACATGATCTATCAGGAAATGAATGAACTTGATGACTTTCTTGAGAACAATGGGCTGTGCATGACTCTGGACATCGGCCATGCCAACCATTCAGGATACTCCGCTGACGAGATGATTTTCGATTCGATTAAACACATACATATCCATGATAATTTTGGTGATGATGACGCACACCTATCATTAGGTGAAGGCAACATTGATTTAAAACGTGTAGTCAATAATTTGGAAAGAAAAAATTACGATGGCATCTACATCATCGAGGTGAATGACTATGATTCCATCAAAAAAAGTTATGAATATATGAAAGAAAACTTCTAAAGAAGTTTCTTTTCCTTAATCTCTTTTTTAAAGTACAGATACTTGGAATCTAAAACCTTCCTAATCTCCTTAGCTGTTTTTTTACCGATTCCCTCAACTTCCTGAAGATCGCTTTCACTGGCATTCAAAATATTGCTGACAGTGCCGAAGTGCAGCAGCAAATTCTTGGCATTGACAGGACCTATATTAGGCAATGACTCGACAATGAACAATTGCTGCTCCATGAGACTAACCGGTTTCTTGTCAGTCCTTATCTGTATAGGAGTTCGCTCCCCTTCCTGTTCACGGACAGCTATCCTTTTAATCATCGCCGCAGTATCCTGAGAATTACGGGTTGGAATGATGCTGATGCCGAAATCAATTGCAATGGATGCCATGGACCCCCGTATCGCATTCGGGTTGATGAACCCTGTGTACAAGTCATCCCCCTCAAGGATCAATATCGGATGCTTGAACTCCTCGGACAGTTCCTTGGCCTGCTTGAAGAGCCTCTTATCAACGATTGAGTCAACGAAATCCTTTGCGGTCTTACGCTCAATCGCCACCTCATCACTTACCTGATAGTCGGCAACCGCCATTGACCTGACCTTGACGTCAATCTCCATCTCGGTGAGGTGCCTGATGACCTTGGAGTTGCCTTCACGTGAATCCGCATAGACTATTGGGAAATCATTCTCCTCTTTCGGCCTTTCAACAACCTTGATGTTTCTCTGATTCTCCATCCTTTCAACTGCTGAAGCGTTGAGCTCCTCGAGGACTTCAGGGTCGATCAGCTGGTTTTTCATGCGGTCTTCCTTGCGCATGCTTGACCAGTAATAGCCCTCATCACGGGTGCCCTCAGTTATCAGCACTTTAACCTTTCCTGTGCGCTTACGACCTGTACGGCCTCTTCTTTGAATCATTCGCACTTCTGAAGGAACAGGCTCATATAAAACAACCAAATCAACAGCAGGAATGTCTATGCCCTCTTCAGCCACACTGGTTGACAATAACACGTCATATTCACCCTTACGGAACGATTTTATAATGGCTTTTTGCTGCTTTTGAGTGAGTCCCTTTTCACCGTCCTTTGATGCCTGACCGAAGAATTTCGCTGATTTGATCCCTTCCCTTTCAAGCTTTTGATGGATCATCTCAAGGGTGTCACGGTACTGTGTAAACACGATTACCTTTGATGCGGTTTCATCGCTTCCCTCATCGAACCGGGAGGTTGTCAGTTTTGTCTGACCGTTATCACCCAGCTCCTGCTTGAGGATTTTAGTAACTTCGCGCAGTTTCGGATGTTCCCATCCGTGCTTTTCGGCTTTTCTTGCAAGGGATATTGCTCGTGAGAAATTATCATCCCACATCAGTGACTTGGCGGCCTTGGTTTTCTTCTTGCGCAATCGGTCAACATACTTGTTGAATGTCTGCACACCCTGTGTTTCTATGAGCTCCTGGGCGTGCTGAACGTTGATTACTGCACTTAGAATGGATATTGCCTGGAACAGTTCCTTATCGGGATTGGTTGAGCGGGCGATTTCACCCTGAACCCTGCCCCTGGCCTTGAGGATGTCTACCTTGTTCACGGATACCGTTTTGATGATGCCCATGTTCTTCAATGCCTTGAGCCTTATCTTCAAGGCCTTGTCAACATTCTCCTTGATTTTCTGCAGCTCGCTGCTCATCTTTATCTTAACCCATTCGATGTCGACGGGATTGAAGTATGGCTTCACGTCCTGGTCATCCTCTGTCTTTACGACGATGTTCTGGATATAGAGGTTTTCGCACACTTCCTTGATTTTATATTTATCGGAACCCGGAGAAGCAGTTAGGCCAAGTATCAGGTTGAATTTGGATTCCTGAACATATCTTGATGCCAAATACACATAGGAGTAGGAGCCGACGCCGTGATGGCACTCATCGAAAACTATCAATGACACATTGCTCAAGTCATATCTTCCATTCAAAAGGTCTGATTCGACAGTCTGCGGTGTTGCGGAGATTATTCTTGACTCCTCCCATCTTTTAACCCTTTCGTCTGTTTTAACCGCACCAGTGATTGATGTGCATGGCAGGGTGATGAATTCCTTGAAGCTTTCCTCATGCTGTATGGCCAATGGCTTTGACGGTGCCAGAACCAAGACCTTTGAGTTTTTAACCTTATGCAGCCTGTCGGCCGCCACAAGGATTGCCACGATGGTTTTACCCAACGCTGTCGGTGCAACAACCATGGTGTTTCCCTTTTTAAGCACGTCTCCTGCGAGAATCTGCTGGTATAGTCTTGATTCGATTGCATCCTTTTTCAATAGCGGATGATTGATATAGCTAGCCATATTATCATATTATCAAACATTATTTAAAAAGGTTAAGAGAGAGCGCGTGAGGAGTAATAACCATATTTTCAATAACAAAAAAAATTCAAAAATTCAACACACCATTTAAAAGTACAGTTCATCCCAGGCTTAAAGAATGCAGAGAATTCTTGCACAATAATGTTAAAAACTCATCAAAACATATAAACTGAATACCCTTATAAACAGGTAGAATAGTTGTGAATATATGCCTAGACAATTGCTTTGTGATTTAGCAGATTCATTAATAAAATTAACTGCTTTAAAGCAGAAATTATCGTATGATTTGGAAACTGTCAGTAGTGAAAATGACATTGCAGTTATAACCAAGTCAGAAAATCTAAAATGGGCAAAATACACAGATGAAATAGTTTAAATGGTGTTAAAGACAATAAAAATCATGCAGGTGACTAATATGTTATTCATGCCAGAAAAAACAGCAAAAAAATGTTAAAAAACCATCACGAAAAATGGTTAAAAGAAAAAAGAAAAAGAGACCGAAAAAGATGGGAAGAATACCTGAAAAACGAAAAAAATAATTCATAGAGATTAAACCGTCAGGCTGAATCTCTAAAATCCATTATAATTCAAATACCAATGACTTGTAATGGGTTGCAGCCTCACCGATTGCAATCACCATTTCACAATCAAGGTTCAATGCCTTTTTAAGCCCGTCACGCACTTCCTCTTCAGAGGCTCCGAGTGTTCCGGTCTTCTTGAAATCCCCAAGATGGTTTAAAAAGATCCTGTCATTGAGCTTCGGATTGTCCGTGAGCTTCTCGATGGCTATTTTATGTGACGCAACTGATGCCGGCACGATGAATTTTGAGAACTTGAGCACACTGTTGAATATGTCAACATCCCCTCGATAGCCTGACTCGGATGACACTGTTATGACTGTTGTGAAATCGCCGAACAGCTTTTTAAATTCCTTCAATACTGTTTCCACACCAGCAGGATTGTGGGCGTAATCGACGAAAATGTCCTTACCCTTCACTTTCGCAACTTCCTCCATTCTTCCGCTGACACCTGTGAAGCTTGCAATTGATGGCAATATCTTATCATAAGGCAGGCCAAGGAACTTATGGGCAGCAATTATCACTCCTGTCAGATTGTAGACATTGTGCAGGCCGTCGACTCCCATCTTGACCGTTATTTTCTCATCCGGAGTGTGCAGGTCGAATGTACGGTTTGCCAAATCGACGTTGGTTGCAATGTAGTCAACCTGCGGAGTGGTTATTCCGCATTGGCAGAAGTAGTATCCGCAGCCGGATATTATCTCTTTTACTGCGATTTCCTTACCGCATACGCATTCCTTCATGCCTATTGATTCGGGCATCTCATCGACTCCGAATGTGATGACCTCCCCCTTGAAGTCCAGCTCCCTCAGCAATCCCATGATTGTCGGGTCCTGGCCGTTGACTATAAGTGTTCCCTCGCCGAGTTCCCTGATGAATTCCCCCTTGACGTTGGCGTAATCCATGAAGCTTCCAAGGTCGTTGAGGTGGTCCGGAGTGATGTTGGTTATCAATCCGCCTTCCATTGAGGTGTGGTTGACTATCCTTCCGACTGTCCCCGGCACTCCGAATGTTCCCACTTCCAGAATTCCAACGTCACCGTTGAGCCTTGACTGGAGTATCGGTATGTATTCCGCGTTTCCCTGCATGCCTTCAAGGTCATGCTCTGACGGCTTTATCCCGTTGTCGTAGGCGATTTTCTTAAGCAGGGTTGTTGATGTTGTCTTGCCGTTTGTGCCGGTTATTCCGAAAACCGGTTTTTCAGGCCTGATCAATTCGATAATCTCATTTACTGTGAGTATTGGTTTTTCACAGTTTTTAAGTATTTCTGCATCTTCAGGCAAGCTTAACGGCGGTATTATATAGTCTGATTTTTTGAAGAATGCCTCAGGGGTCTGGCCGTAATAGACCTCTATATCGTATCCTTCCAGGGATTTTGCGAATCGGCAGTCCTTTTTAAATGACAGGTCTGTTCCTATTACCTTGTATCCTCTTTGCTTAAGTATTCTTGCTATCAAGTTGCCGTTTGCTCCGCAAACTCCTATTACTCCGTAGGTGCTGTTCTTATTCATATTTCCTACTCCCCTCTTCCAATCCTTTCATTATCTTATCGACAGTGGTCAATCTGTCATATGCTATGAGCGGACCCATGTGCAGTATGATGTCGCCGGGTTTTGAGTGCCTGAATGTCTCTGCTGCGGCGATTTCAATGTTTTCCACTGCCACCTTTTCAATGTTCGGGTTTGTTATTGCGTCGAGTATCTCCTGGGCGGCTTGCATTTCAACTTCCTGTGTTACCTCGTTGAATCCACTTGCTATAACTGTCTTGATGTCATAGTTGCTTACAAGCTCTCCGACTTCAGCCTTGTCCCTGACGGACAGTGTATCGAAATGGTCAAGGAATAGCACAACGCTCTCGTCCTTGAAGTAGTCGAGAGTGATTTTCATCCCGTCATATAGGAATGCTGAGTCCAGTATCACTTTTCTTCCATTGTAGTCCCCGACATCCTCCATGTGTGCTGGAAGGCCCTTGAAGTCTGTCAATGCATCGATTATGTCCTCCTTTTTGACTCCGTATGTGAGTGCCACAGCACTTGCCGCAACGGAATTCTCGAAAAAGTAGCTCATCATGTGGAAGGGAGTGGTGAAAGAGTCGTCCCCATATTCAATGGTCAAGGATTCGTCACCGACGATACCTTTAAAGTCAACTTCCTCGTCAAGTGCATAATATAATGCATCGTTTCTTTGAGGATTTATGATGTTGTAGCATGAGCGGTTTGCGATGAATGTTTCGCTCATCCTCTCGAGGATGAGTTTTCTCTGCTGGTAAAGCTCAAGTGAGCCCCCGAACTCGGAGAGGTGATCCTCAGCTATGTTGGTCAGCAGGCCTATCTTTATATCCAGCCTGTCCAGCAACCCTATGGTTCCATGAGGAAGCTCGAAAATTGCAATGTCGCATTCCTCAGCCTTGCCCTTGACGATTCCGTCAATGATGGCCTCAGACACGAGATTGTTGACAAGGGATGAGCATGACCATACGTTATAGCCGGCCTGCCTGAATAGGCTTGTGGTTATGAATGTGGTTGTGGTCTTTCCCATGGTGCCGGTTATTCCGATTATGTCCACCGGAATCAGGTCATTGACCATTTCTGAGAACTCCTCATTGCTCAGGACTTTCAAGTCAGATTCCCTTACCTTCTTAGCTATCGGAGCTGAATCCGGCAATGTAGGCGGCATGTAGACCGCTTCAAACCCTTCGACTGAAGGGTCCTTATTGGCCATGTCCAATCTCACGCCTTCCTTTTCCATTTCAATCAGGCTTCGCTGGAACTCTATCTTGAATTCTGAAATATCCTTCAAATCAGTTATAACGACATCATGACCCAAGTGATTCAGCAATCTTGCAACGGGCCTACTAGCATTTCCCGCACCAACAACTAAATAATTCATAAAAAATCTCTCGCAATAAATTTCTATTATGATAATATATGGTTCTTATTAAATTTAAAGGTTAAAGATTGTGAGTTAAAAATAGTTAAGAAGTGTTTAATTTAAAAAAAATAGGAATAAAATAAGGGATTGAAATTAAACCCTTATTTGATTTTCACTTTGCATTTTACAGTGTCTTTAATGGTTTGATAACCATTACCAAACTTCTGTTTGACTGCATAAGTGATTTTAACGGTATACTTTTTGCCTTTTTTGAAACTCTTAAGGATTTTCTTGTTTTTAATAACTACCTTAGCCAATCCTTTAGAGTTGGTTTTAGCCTTATAGGTTTTGCCTTTTACTTTGAACTTAATGACTTTACCCTTAATGCCCTTGCCATTACTCCATTTAAGTGTAGCTTTAATAGTTATTTTCTTGCCTTTTTTAACTTTAATGGTCTTTTTAACAGGTTTTAGTGTTTGCTTGACCACTAGCTTGTTAGTTGTCTTGTATCCCTTATACTCAGCAGTTATTGTGTATTTCTTAGGAAGCAAGGTGATTTTCAAACTTGCATAACCTTTCTTGTCGACTTTAGCGACATAGTGAACACCGTTTGCTCTAATATCAATGATCTCGCCTTCAGGTGCGATATTGCCGTCATCACCAATCACCTTAACCTTGAACTTGGACCCGTCAAGGTATTCCATTGTCAAGTCCTTGTTTTCAAGGATTCTCTTGACAATCTCAACAGTTTGAGTCTCTTCCTCCCCAGTTACAGGGTTGATTGAAGTAATGTTATATTTACCTACTGCCAATTTAGCATGTAGCTGAGCAACTCCTTCATCATCAGTTTTAACATTATATTCTTTACCATTAACCCTGAATATTACAGTCACATTAGCCAATGCATTGCCTTCCTTATCCAAGAATGCTGCCTGATAGTCATATGGGCTGTTGTAACCTCTAGTCATGTTTTCAGCTTTAATGGATAAAATGTCTAAAGTTCCATTTACTCTTCCATCCAATTCCATTTCCTCAATAGTTCCATCAGGACAGATTATATCAATAGTGTGGATGTCTTGACTTAAGTCAGTCAAGTCAAATACTGCATTACCACTGGTTAAATTCTTAGTGATGTTTCTTAAACCATTATCAACAACCACAGTAACGTTTCCGCTTGACATACCAGTAACATTAATGATTACACGTTTTTCATCAGATAACAAATCAGTCACCACTATTTTAAGTGGAAGTGAGATTTTGGTTGAATTTTCTGATCCGTAGTAGTTTGCGTCTCCATCATATATTGCTACAATAGAGTTATCTCCAGCAACTAAAGTGTCTTCAAGGACTATTTGATTGTTGTCGATTACCCCTATGTATTTTTCACCGTTTACATAAACAGTCACGTTACCGGTTGCATTGTCTGAAACTTTAATGATAGCTGTTGAGTTCACATTTGAAATTACAATTGTTGAGTTGAGTTTATAAACAGTGAAGGCTGCTGTTGCAGTTGTGTTGGAGTTGTATTTATCTGATGTTATGAATTTAACGTCAGCCTCTTTTACACCACCAGTCAAATTATCCAATGTTACTGTTGCAGCACCGTTTATAACTTTGCCTGTGTATGTTTTACCGTCAACAGTTATATTCACAGTACCGTTAGCGTTTCCAGAAACGTTTACGGTTGCTGTAGCGTTACCTCCATAAGTTGCATTTGTTATTGTCACATTCATTTCAGGCACAACAGGACTGACTGTGAAGTTAACATCAATTTGTTTATCATTATAATTATTATCGCCATGGAATGTAAGGTTTGCAGTGTAGTCGCCAGCAGGCAAAGAAGTAATGTTTACCAAATCGCCTACAGGACCATCATAATATTTTTGACCGTCGATTGTTATGGTGACATTTCCTGTGAAGTCTTCAGGAACATCAATGTTGAAGCTTGCATTGTCTTTTACAGTTACGTTGTTTGCGGTGGCGTTAACTGTTAAATTAGCTTTAGTTACATTGAATTTGAAAATAGTGTTATTTTCACTGTAAACCCTATTCTCATTGAAGGTAACGTTTGCTTCCCATTCACCGGCAGTTAAACCGGAAACTTCAAACTCGACTGTGCCGTTAGTGACCTCTTTTGTGTAGGTTTGATTGTTGATGGTGACTGTCACATTACCAGTTTGGCTTTCTGGAACCTCAACAATGATTTTAGTCGCATTGCCATAAACATTGTCTTTCACTGAAACATCCAACTTGGATTGTCTTTTAAGCACTGTAGCATTAGTTGTGTTTGATTTCACATAGAATATGTCATCCCCGTTATAGGTTACAGTAATGTTGTAATCGCCGGCATTAAGTCCTGTGATGTTATAAATAACTGTGCCGTTTACAACTGGAATTTCATTAAATGTTAATGTGCCGTTTTCATTGGAAACTGTAATGTTTACAGTTCCAGTGGTTAAGTTGTTTAACTCGGCAATGACTGTTAGGTTTTCATCCACGTAGATTGTTTTGTTTGCAGTGACATTCAAGTCATGAGGATATATGCTGAATACGGTTGAGTTAATATGATAGTATAGAGGATTTGCCTCATATTCCCAAGTGGAATAGTATGCTGAAACGTTATATTCTCCAATAGCCAAGTCTTCAAGTTCAAGAATAACAGTTCCGTTAACTAATAAGTATCTAGGGGTCTGAATTTTTTTAATTCAAATTCCTTCTAATTTTCATTGTTTTTTAATTTTATCATGGTAATTGAGTGGTGTTTGTAAAAATACAATAGAAT
>NZ_CACYJE010000027.1 GCF_902774605.1 uncultured Methanobrevibacter sp. | reverse complement strand
TTTATAGGATAAATTTATTATTCTCGATTTCTTTTAAAAATTCGGCAATTGTTCCGATAATCACTACCTTTATATACTATTTAAATTATATATTTAATTAGTAAAAATTTGACTTAATTTTTTGTTTTCTTAATTTTTACTTACTTCTTTTAATAATTGATTGGAGGTTTTAAATTTGACCGATGTTGAAATTAAAATTGAAAACATTGTAGCTTCTGCAAGTATTGGTAAAGACATTGACCTTTCCGAAGTAAAGCAAGCTTTAGAACCTGATGTTACTTTTAATCGTGAACAGTTTCCGGGACTAGTCTTCAAACTTAAAGACCCTAAAACTGCGGCATTGATCTTCAGTTCAGGAAAGCTAGTCTGTACCGGCGCTAAGTCTATCGACGATTCAAAAACAGCAATCAAGAAGACTGTCGGCCTCATGAGGTCAGTTGATACTGATATTCCTGAAGAATTTGAAATTAAAATTCAAAACATTGTGGCTTCTGCAAACCTTGAATCCACATTAAATTTAGAAGCAGTAGCTTTGGAATTAGAGGACACTGAATACGAACCTGAACAATTCCCAGGTTTAGTGTACAGGTTATCTGATCCTAAAGTGGTTTTATTATTATTTGGTTCTGGTAAGGTCGTATGTACCGGCGCTAAAACCAAAAGTGACGCTAAATTAGGCGTCGAAAGAGCTTACGACAGATTAAGTGAGCTAGATTTAATATAATTGGTGGTATTATTGATTAAACTTGTAGTATTTGACTTAGATAACGTTATTATTGATGGTGAAGCAATAGATGAGATAGGAAAATTAGCAAATGTTGAAGAAGACATAGCTGCAATCACAGAAAAAGCTATGCAAGGTGAAATAGACTTTGAAACTTCTATTAAAGACAGAGTTCAACTTCTTGAAGGAACTTCAATCGAAGAAATCCAAAAAGTTGCTAGTGAACTTCCATTAATGCCTGGTGCTGAAGACACCATCAATGGTTTGAAAGAAAATGAAATTGATGTAGCTATTATTAGTGGTAGTTTTGATGTAGTGGCTGATGAAATCAAGGAAAAACTCGGAGTTGACGCAGTTTACACTAACAGTTTCACAGTCGAAGATGGTAAATTAACTGGTGAAGTGACTGGTCCTTTAGTATCCGGAACCAAGCTTGATGTACTTAAAGACCACGTCGAAGAAGCAGGAATTGCACTTGAAGATGTAGTTGCTGTTGGAGATGGCGCTAACGACATTTCCATGATTGAATCAGCAGGCTGCGGAATCGCATTCAATGCAAAAGATTCCGTAAAGGAAATAGCTGATGTAGTAGTAGAAGAAAAAGACTTGACAAAAGTCTTAGACGAAATCCTTAATCAATTAACCACTGATGATGCTGAAGAAGAAACTGTAGAAGACGAACAAGAAGAAGCTCAAGAAGCTGAAGAGGAAGTTGCTGAAGCTGAAGAAGCAGTTGAAGATGACGCCGAAGAAGAGGAAGCACCTGAAGCAGAAGAAGAAGCTGAAGAAGCTGAAGCTGAAGAAGAACCTGCTGAAGAGGAAGCTCCAAAAGAAGAATTCGTTCTCGCTGACACCATGGAAGGTGTAAGAAAACAAAAAGATGAAAAAGAAGCTGAAATCTCCAAAGTCGCAGATGAAAGAGAAGAATTCAACAAGATAGCTAGAGAACAACGCAAAATCAGAGATGAATTAAACGCATCCCTCAAGGAAAACTTAAACAAAGCTATCGAATACAGAAATGAGCGTAATGAAATCAACAAACAAGTTGAAGAAGCTAAAAAAGCACGTAACGAAGCTAATTCCAAAATCAAAAACCTTGAATGGAATTCCGGCAAACGTAACAAGATTAAAATCGAAAACGAGATTAAAAAGATTGATAAGATCATTGAAACTCGCGTACTCGACATTAAAAAAGAAAACCAACTTGTTAAAAACGCAAATGACTTAAGAAAACAATTGATGGAAATCCACGAGGACGAAGCTGCAAAAGGCGAAGCTGAAGAACTCAGGAAAGTTTCCGAAGAAGAACATGCAAAAGTCATTGAACTGTCCGAAAAAGCTCAAGCAGCTCACGAAGAAATGCTTAAATACTTCAGAAAAACCGATGACATCAGAACTGCAGCAGATGATGCTCACAAGAAATTCATCGAAGCACGCAGAAACGCATCCGACAAGCATGAAGAATTCAAAGCAATCCTCAGCGACATCCACGTTATCAACAAGAAATTAGGTTCCAACAAACCTAAACGCAGAAAATCCGATAACAAAGGATCTTCCGGTGCAAACAAGAACCGTGAAGAAAAACAAAGAGCTGAAGAAATCTTCGAGAAATTCAAACAAGGTGGAAAAGTCTCTACAGAAGAGATTTTACTCTTGCAAAAATACAACATAGGTTAAATGTAATACATTTGACCTTACACTTTTCTTTTTTTTAAGGTTTTTAGCATGTCTGATGAAAAGATTGAAACCTGCTTTATCTGCGGTAAGCAGTTTGACATGAACAAGGCGGATCTGGCCTATTACCGTAACGGCAAGTATCCGATTTGTGATTTCTGCGCTGACTTTTACCGTTTTTATGATGAGGAATTGACCTCTAAAAAAGAGTAATTAATTTTTTTTGTTTTTAATAATCTATTTTTATAGTATTCATATTTTATTTTGTTTTTCTGAATTTGCGTAAGTCATTTTTATTTTTATTGAAAAATTTTTTTTGATATTCTGTTTGATGGTTTATTTTTTTCAAATTCTCTTCAATATGATTTGATAACTTTTAAATATTATTTTAAGTATAATATATAATGTATTTAATTTTAATTGAATACTTACAAATTATTTTTTATTTAAGAGAGGTAGAGTTAAATTGAAATTTAATAAAATTATGGTTTTAACTATTGTTTTATTGGCTATCTTGTCATTCGGTGCAGTGAGTGCACAGGATGATTTAATCGATGATGTGGCAAGCGCAGACAGTGATGATGCCATATCCATAAGCCCTGAAACAAACAAGTTAGATTCAGACAGCAATGATATTGCTTCAGACAATGGCCAGTCATTATATGTTGATGATGCAGGGTCAGATTCTGCAGCAGGTAATCAGAACAGTCCTTACGCCACAATAAATAAGGCCATTTCTGAGGTGAATGCATCTCAAAAAGCAACAATTTATCTAGGTGAAGGAACTTTCACAGGTGAGAACAATACAGATTTAACTATCGCATTGGCTCACCAGACAAATGGTGGTAGCTTAATCATCATTGGTAAGGGAAATGGAAAAACTATAATTGATGCTAATTACGAGGCACCAATATTCAAGTCAATCAGTCAAGATTCAATAGTGACATTGATAAATATTACTTTCACCCACGGTAAAAACAGTAATGGTGCTGCCATTGCAAATGGCGGTCTTTTAACTATTGACAATTGTGAATTCATTAGCAATGAGGCAACCTCATATGGTACAATCTATCAGAATGCGGTTAATAACTTAACCATTTTAAATTCTAAATTTGCAAACAATAAGGCTAATAACGGTGCGGACGTTTGTTTTTCACGCCAAAATTACTTATTGACACTTATAGGCAACGAATTTGAAAATTCAACAGCAACTAGCAGTTGGGCTTCTGCTTCTTCAGTCGACATGCAAAGCGGAATGTCTATCATTAGGAAGAATACTTTTAAAAACATGCCGATGTCCAATATTCCTGTTTTGACAGTTAAATATAATAACGATGCAAACATTGGAAATATCACAGACAACACTTTTGACAATTGTACCCACACAGGATCCAATGGAATATTGTTCATTCAAAATTCCTACTTAAAAAACAATAAGTTCACCGGCTGCACTGCTGAAAACGGACTTATTTACAGTAACACTGATTTCAATGCATTTGTAAAATTCAATGATGTTGATGTAAACGGCACAACTTTCAAATTAACTGCTATTGTTAGTGATGATTCAGGAAATCCTGTTAGGAACGCTAAAGTACAATTCTATATTGACGGTAAAAGATATGGTGAAGCATCTGCAACCAATGGTGTGGCATCATTATCAGTATCCGGATTATTAGAAAATGGAAAACATGATATTGGAGGATTCTCTGCAACTTATTCCACCACTCCTAATCCTTTCGGATCCACTGTTGAGAATGGAACATTAACCGTAGATTTCGACCACTCTCCAATAGATTTATGGGTTTCCCCAAACGGAAATGACACTGACGGTAACGGTTCAGCCGACAAGCCATTCAAAACCATCAAGCATGCTCTTGATTATGGATTGGAAAATCATGTCATAGTGACAGTTCATCTTTTAAACGGTTTATATAATGAAACAGGAGACTATGCATTATCCTACAGCAATGTGGCTAAAATCGCCATTATTGGTGAGTCCAAGGAAAATGTTGTAATCAGCGGTAATGGAAACAACATGTTTTTAACCTCAGGACAACATACTGAGGTAATGTTGAAAAATCTATCAATCAAGGATTTAGCTGGCTCCAATTCTTTCTTTGTTCGCCAAATCACTATTGAAGATTGTATAGTGGATAATGTAAGGTCACTTCGTGCAAACACCAATCCTTCACATGTTGTATTAAGAAACGTACGTTGGACTAACTCAGCAAACTTCCAGATTTATAATGGGGAAATATACGATTCCTACTTTGAAAACATCACATCATCCGCTACAGGTAATTTCTGGTTAGCTGTAGCAAATAGTGATGAAGCGACAATTGTTGAAAATTCCAAGTTCATTAACATGGTCAACACTGGCTATTCAGGTGCGGCCTCATTATATGTTCAAGGAAATTTCAGAAGTATAAACAACACATTTGACAATAACAAGGCCACTAGAAGCAGCGGTGCAGTTTATGTTAGCGGAAATCAGATAATCTCCATAAACGATACTTTTACAAACAACCATGCTGATGAAAATTATGGTGCAGTTTTATTCTCTCCAAGTGGAGACAATCCAACCGTCATAATTGAAAATGCAAAATTCATCAACAACACTGCTAACGGCAATGGTGGAGCATTAGGACTTTATGGCGCAAAATTAATAAACTGCCTGTTCGAGAACAACACTGCTAACGGCAATGGTGGAGCAATATGTACTCCTACTCATTCAAATTCTATTAAATTAAGCGAATTAATATTAACTGATGTTACATTTAAAGACAACGATGCAGTAAACGGTAAGGATATTTTCATAACCCCATCCACATCCGCTAGTTATTTCATAACTGAACTGTCAGGCATCACAGTAACATTCAATGACCTGTCCACTAAAACATTGCAGGACACTGTCAGTGCTGATGTGACTCATGAGTCAGGTGCAATCATTGGCGGAGGAGCCATAACTTTCCATCTCAACGGTTCCTATATGGGTGTTGCAGATGTGGTAAACGGTAAAGCCACATTGGATTACTTAGGATTCACACAAGACGGTTCATTTGTCCTGTCCGGTGAATACAATGATGCATGCGACGACACCAAATATGTCAATTCCACTGTAACCGTTACTTTAAACCCATTAAAAGACAATGTTACATTATACGTATCTGAAAAAGGTAACGATTCCGATGCCGACGGAAGCTTAGAAAAACCTTTCCATACAATTGGAGCAGCTTTAAACAGTGGATATAAACAATCCAAAGTAATCACCATCCGTGTTTTAGAAGGCACTCACTACGGTGAAGGCAACGTCAACCTCACAATATTCGGATCATTGGACATTAGCATAATCGGTGATGGAATAAACAAAACCATCATAACCGGTAACGCTACAAAATTAACATGGTTCATTAAACTATTGAGCGGAGGTAATGGCGTTCTCAGATTAGCTAACATGACAGTATCTGAAATCAACTATAATTATAAGGCTCAAAATACTCAAACTTCAGCGATCGTTACTGAAAAAGGCACAGTTTTAAAAATCGACTCTGTCGAATTTATTAAAAACGCAGGTAACAACGGTGGAGCAATCAATAACGCTGGTGAGTTAGAAATCATCAATTCCAGATTCTTCAACAATGGTGATTCAAGCAACGGTGCATCCGTATACAACACCGGTAAAACAACTATTGACAATTCCCAATTCATCGCAAACCATGCTAAAATGTATGCTGACTTCTACAATAATAATGGTGAACTCTTCATTTACAATTCTCTAATCCAGGATTCAATGCGTGTAAATGGATGGTCCGGTAACACATTCGCAATTGGGGGCAGCGGCAATATAACTATTGTAAATTCCACTATCTCAAGATCAGGTAAGGCACCTTTAGAACTCATTGAAAACGGTGACACCTATGCTAACAATCCTGCAATGGTCATATCCATCGCTTCATCCGGTAATTTATTCATGGATAATGTAACCATAGACGGTAATGACAAGGCATACACAGGACCTTCAGCAGGTGTGGCAACCAACATTGGTGTTACATCCACATCAGGCTCTGCAACCTATGCTCCAGATAGCTTAGTGATAATCAACTCTAAATTCTTAAACTTGAACACTGCTATAGCTAATCAGATGAATGCAAGCGTCACAGGATCATACTTTGAAAACCTGACTAATTTATTCACTGGAACCAATTTTGCAGGTGAAGTGACAATTTCCGATTCTTACTTTGCAGATGAAGCAGTGACCTTGACAAAACACGCAAACTCAGTGATTAACTTGAACGATAACTGGTGGGGAAGCAATGCGCAACCTACCTATAAGGCATCAAATGTCGAAACTCACCCAGACACATGGTTGATTTTAACATTAAACACAACTGAAGATGGCAGCGCCGTTTTAGCCTTCAAATCATTCGATGGCGAAAACGTAACTGATTATGACGGTGAAATGTATCCTAGGGAATTCACCATCGATGCTGTAAATGCAACTTTAAGAGATGCTAAAGGAGTCATTTCAAACAATGTGAATATTCCATTACAGGCAGGTTCAGACAGTTTCTACATCAACGCCACTGTTGACGGCCAACAAGTCAACCTGACAAGAATCGTTGCAGAAATTTCAGCAACCTCCAAACCTGTTCATATTGGTCAGGATGTTGTTGTGGAAGTTGCTAATCCGGAAGGCTTAAAAAACAACATTACCGTTGTTATTGATGGAAAAGAATATTCAGCACCTGCAACTGGAAATAAAACTATCTTCACCATCCCAGGATTGGCTGTTGGAAATTACACTGCCAATGTTTACTATATGGGTGACGATACCTACTTCATCAAACCTGTAAATGTCGATGTTAAAGTAATTGACATTATCATCAGGGTCAATGATGTTGAAAAATACTATAAGGGATCTCAGAAACTAAACATTACAGTTGTCGATGGTGAAGGAACCCTCTTATCAGGTGAAACACTCACTGTTGTAATCAACGGCAATGCTTCACAAGTAACCACTGATGCAAACGGTTCAGCTCTTGTTGACTTGGACTTGCCTGTTGGTAATTATGTTGCTGAAGTAACCTTGAATGCTACAAACGCCACTGCAAATATTGTTGTCAAATCAACCAATCCTGCTTCCAGCAATGAATCAGTTGTTAACGGCGACAATGGATTTGAAACCAAATTAATTGACAGTGAAGGCAAACCTTTAGCAAATACTGATGTGACTTTCATTGTTGACGGCAAAAAGGTCACCAAGAAAACCGATGCCAATGGTGTTGCTAAATTGACTAAGGCTGAAATTGGAGCTGAAGGAGTTCAGCATAATGTAACTGTTGTCAACCCAGTAACTGGTGAAACAGTATCCTATAATGTGTCATTATCAAAATCCAATCCTGTCAAACCTGTAGTTAAGCAGAAAATAGTTTTAAAAGCAGTTAAGAAAACCATTAAGATCAAGAAATCCGCCAAGAAACTTGTCGTTAAGGCAACCTTGAAAATCAACGGCAAAAAGGTTAAAGGCAAAGTCATTAAGTTCAAGTTCAAAGGCAAAACCTATAAGGCAAAAACCAACAAAAAAGGTGTAGCTAAAGTTACCATCAAGAAGAAAGTCATCAAAAAACTTAAGAAAGGTAAAAAATACACTGTTAAAATTACTTATGGTAAAAAATCTGCTAAAACCATCGTTAAAGTTAGAAAATAGGGATTGAATCAATCTCTATTTTTTTTATTTTTTTTTAAATACTTTTTTTTATACTAAATCATCCACTTTTTAATAAAATTTAAATATTTTTTACTCGAATAGTTATAATATAGTCGATTATTTTTTAAAGTTATTTGACTATACTTTAGTAACTGGGCATAAAGGAGGTGAAAAGTATAAGAAGGAAAGTATTAATTTCGCTGATGATTATTTGTTTTATTTGTTTATCGCTAAATTTTACATATGCATCCGATAATGAAACAGAATTCGACCAAGACATCATTTTATCAAGTGCTGATGATGCCTATTTGCATGAAGTTTTAAATCAGGATAATTCCATAAACGATGAGGCGATTGCTAATGAAGCATCCAATGTCACTCTTGGCTCCGGCAAAACAGTAGAAATCACGCAGGATAATTATGATAATTATTTTAATGCAAGAACCGGCAATATCATTGAGGGGTCAGGAATCTCAAGTGGGGATACTTTAAAAATAGGCAATATTTCAAACAGGGCTTTTGTCATTGACCGTCAGCTAACAATCATGCCAATATCTCAGGGTGATGTAATATCCAATGGGTTTATTCATTTGGTTCAGGGCAGTGACGGTTCAACAGTAACAAATCTCATTATCAATAATACCCAAGGAACCTTAAAAGTTTTCGGAGTCAATGTAGGGCAATTGCATGGAATTTGGTTAACAAAATCCAATAACAATACAATAGCATACAATACAATCAGAATTGCAAATACTGGAGGAGTTTATGCTATGCCGATGGGTTGGTCTAGTAATAATAGGATTATTTACAATGACATGAAGACATACGTTTCCTCTGTAATGATTATGGGTCAATCACATTACAATCTGATATCCCATAATAGCCTGGAGGTCTTGTCTTATTCGGAGATGTCAGTTACAAACCTGATCTATTTTAATCCGTTTGGTCATGCCGATTATTCTGGGTCTCCATTATGTCTGGGCAACATAATTTCCTATAACCATCTGAAGGGCTTTTGTAATTTGCCGATGTCAATAATCTTGCAGATGACTTACGATAACCATGACGGCACGGTTGTTGCAAATAATACTATTATTAAAGGATCATTCGGTGTAAATCTCAATGGGAGGAACCTTTCCGTATACGGCAATGTGGTGAACAATAGTGCTGCGGGCATTGTTGTTTCAGGGCATAATCTCACAGTCAGCGACAATGCAGTATTTGGGGACAGTCAAGGCAGTGGAATATCTGTTTTCGGTTCTTCAGATTCAAATTGCGAGGTTAAGAATAACAATATAACATTCAAGGATGTTTCCTTTGCTTTATATGTTAGTACTTCTGAAGCACATGACAATACCATTAATATTGCCGGATATGGTGTGGGCATATCAGTTGAAGGAGACGAATCAACTGTTTACAGAAATAGAATCACCACCAATCATGATTCCGGAATATCTGTTGTCGGCAGTTCTAATTCAGTGAATGACAATGTCATCACAACCAATAACTATGGAATTTCCATTCCTGCAGGGTCCGTCGGAAAAGGGTATTTCAACAATTCAATCACTTCAAATAGGATTACAAGCGACGGTTATGGCGTTTACATAACTGGCCTGGTATATAATACCACCATTAAGGATAATTCAATCACTACAAATGCTTCAACAGGCATCTTTAAGCAGATTACCGATGAAGCATCCAATACTGAGGAAGACAATATCGTAAATGGGGTTATTTTAAAGTCAACAGCTATTGTAATCGATGATGCCAATTATGATAAGTATTTTGACGGTGAAGGCAATTTCAAATACTCCCTAGAGGGTAACAGGGTCATAATCTTAACGTTCCTGACAAACAAGAACCTAATTTTTTCAGATAAGGTGAAACTGATTAGCAACAAGCGAAGCAATCTGCTTTACAATGTAACCATTACATTGCAGGGCGATGCTGAGGAATCCTCAATCGAAGGATTCAATTTTGTTAACAATGGCAGAAAGGCCATACTTCTCAATCAGGTGTCGAATGTAAACATTACCGGCAACAACATTACTGGAATATTTAAAAAGGGAAGTTCGGATGACAGTTCAATCCTGATTAGGGGAGTTTGCGATGACTTAAACATTGTCGGGAACAATATTTATGTGAACTCCAAATTGGATTATACCTATGCAATCTCCGCCATCTCTACAGGTTTGAATGGCGTATTGTCTAATGACGCTTTGATTAAGGATAACACTATCATAATGATTTCATCCGGGGTTTGTGAAGCGTTATACACTGACATGCTCTCCAATAGTGATTTCATTTCAAACAAGATCAACATCATGGCTGATGATTGTTCATATGGATTGGCCTTTGCCAATGTGGTCGGAAGGCTGAGCGGATTGAATGTCTCGTTCAACGATATTATAATTCACTCAAAGCAAATGGCATACATGATAGAATTCCACATGATTGATAACTCAACCATTTCAAATAATAAATTGCATGGTCAAAGCAATGGAATTTACGGAATTGGTGTATATTCTTCAAACAATATCTCAATCGTGAACAATTCCCTGTCAGTTTTCGCAGGCAACCTGTCCAATGTTAACGGAAGCCATGACGTATTGGGCATAGGAAATTCAGCCATAGCAATAATCAAAAACACTAACAATACACTAATCAAGGATAATTTAATACATGCCAATTCAAACAATCCGATTTCTCAAATAAACCTAACCGAAGAGTGCTTGATTCAGGAATCCAGAAACTATCATGTTTTGGATGATGACAACTATCATGTCTACTTCAATGACGACGGCGAGCTGCGCGAGGGTATGATTGGTCAGGATGATGTCCTGCTGCTTTACAATCTAACCAAAAATCAGATTTTAAGAATCAATCAAAAGCTAACAATATCCTCCCACAACAGGAAAATCCCTGCAACCGTAACAATTGAAATGGGTAAAAATGCATCAGGATCCAGAATCGTGAACATTTCATTTGTCAGCTCAACAATCCAGCTAAATGGCGCATCACAAGTGATGATTTACAACAACTCATTGTCAGACACAGCACTTAGCATCAATTCAGGTAAAAACAATCAGTTCATAAGCAATGCCGTTACATGCAATGCAACAGCGCTAAGTCCACTCAGCATTAATGATGTTAGGGGAACTGTAATTGAATCCAATCAGTTCAACATAACCTCAAATGGAATTTCCGCTGTCAATATGGCTGGAAGCTATTCGACCCGGATAAAAAACAACACCATGATGGGAACCGCACTGGACGTGGTCTTTGTAAATTCTCTCAATTCCAATTCAGATGAAATCTCTGAAAATAAAATAACCAGTGCAGGCTCATCCGTTGTCGCATATAAGGGTTCAAACGTTAATGGTGGAAAGATTTATGGGAATGATATTCTTTTAAATGGAACCGAATTTGCAGCAATCTATTTTGAAGGACAATCAATATCAAACGAGGTGTCCGAAAACAGCATAGTCTCATTTTCAAAAAGCAGTGACGATTATGCAGTCATGGTAAAATCAGATGAGGGATTATCCAATGTCATTATTAAAAATTATCTGATAAGCTCCAATGGATTGAGAATCGCTGACGGGGCGGTTAGCGCACCATATGATACAGTACACTCCAACACTCCCGCCGACATTTACGTTTCAATGGAAAATGGAAGCGACGTGAATGGTGACGGAAGCAAGGAAAAACCATATGCAAGCATATCAAAAGCCATTCAAAACGCATTGAATCATTCAACAATCCATATTCATGACGGAACCTACACCGAATCTAAAATCAATGTTGACAAGGAGGTGTTCCTCGTCTCAGTCAATCCGGGCAAGGTCATAATTGATGCAAACCAAAGTCAACTCTTCAACATTGGAAAAACAGGAATTTTATCCGTTAACGGCCTTCAGATTAGGAATGCTCATAATGTTGATGGAGGATCCGCATTCATTAACAACGGTCAGTTAATCGTTGAAAACTCAGTAATATGCAATTCCTCATCATTCTATGACAATTCCCATCCGGTATGGGAAAACATAACCTATGAGGATAACGGTGAAATCAACCATGCCTTCACTGAAGACTGCAGAAACACAGGTGTGGGAGGAGCCATATTGAACAGGGGAACATTGATAATTTCAAAATCATCATTGCACAACAATCTTGGGCATTGGGGAGGAGCCATAGCTGATTTTGGCAAGACCCTCATCGATTCATCCGTATTCTATAATAATGCCGGTGTTCATGGTGGAGTCATATATACCAATACCAGAAACCCTTTAGCAATCCAGAATTCATTGTTCGAGAACAACACTGCACTAAAAACAATTGATTACTGTGCATTGAGACTATACACAACCGGATGGTCACTCTATGATGGAAACTCCCATCAGGTCGAATCCATCTGCAATGCTCCGATAGGCTTCGGTGGAGTAATTTATACAAATTCCAGTTTGATGATTGAAAACTCAGAATTTAAGGATAACTCAGCCAGCTATGGAGGGGTGGTGGCGGCTATTGCTGATAGCTTCAACTCCCAATCAAATTATGTCTCAAAAATTGATTTGGAACTTAAAAACTCCACATTCATAAACAATAGGGCTAATGACACTAGACGTTCACTGGGCGACAATGATTTAAGTTCATTCCCATACACCCGAGGATACGATGGCGGAGTTGTATACGGAACATTCAACAAGTTTTATGTTACCGATTCAAGATTCCACAACAATCAGGCCATCGAGAATGGCGGTGCAATATATGCAAAGGCAAATGACGGTCAAATTCTAGATTCCGTTTTCACCGGAAACATTGCAGGCCTTAGTGGAGGAGCTTTGGACCTGTCTAAAAACTTCATTATCATGAGGACTATTATATCCAATAACTCAGCCCGCTATGGTGGCGCTCTGCAGTATGATTCATACTCCTATTACGGCCATATCCGGGATAGTCTGAATATTTACAATTCAACCATATCCAACAATAAGGCCTTAAACAGGGGTGGAGCATTTGACTTTGGAACAGTAAATGTTGTAATGCATGATTCAAACATTGTAGGCAATGTGGCGCCTTCATCAAATACCATACACTCATCAAGCAGCTCATACTCAATTGACATGACCCACAATTATTGGGGCGTTAACAATGGGCGCAGCGGACCTGATGATTCCGTATGGGCGGTTTCAAAAAGCCAATTCAGACCTTGGTACAGGGAATGGATTAACTGGTCCCCTGTAATCTCCGGGCCTGAAACCACCAATCCAGGTTCAAATGATGATGATGGCGGCAATGGAAACGGTGATGGAAAATCTAAAAACCCTAATCCTGCATCAACAGGATCCAGTGCATCCACCAAATCCTCGATAAGTCCCGAAGGCGGAAACTGGGGATATGATGGAAAAGGCGACGGTTCTAACAGGGGTTATGGGGGAATCGGAGACGGCCATAATGGAGCTTATGGCTCTTTAGGCTTCAATTCATATAATGGTCAAAACATTAAGGGAAATGCGAATACGGATGAGCCATCCTCATCTGTTGATTCAAGAGCGGATGGCGATGTGAATAGGGACAGTTTAAGCAAAACCAACGGTTCCACTTATAATCCGAATTTGCAATCTATCGGAATGACATCAAATGCCGCAGCCATTTCATCCAGCTCCCAAGGCGACGGCAGCAGCTCGGCTGATTCACAGCAAGGCGAAAGTGTAGCCAAATCCTATGAGATAAACGAAAAAATCGAGGAGATGTTAAGTGACGACCAATCATTCATGATTTTCATAGCTTTGGCATTGACTACATTGATGCTGCTTGTAATCGGCTACAGGCGCAATGATAAAGAGGAAGAGGAGTACTGATCTTTCTCTTATTTTTTCTTTTTTTATAACTTATAAAAAGTTATTTATATTTTATTTTTCAAAATAATAAGTAATTGATTTTTTATAAAATAATAATGAATTAGAGGTGTTTTTAATTTTAAATAAGCGATTTCTTATTTTAGTCATGATTTTAATATTCATGTCATCCATTGCATCAGCCAGTGCAACTGAAGACAACCTGACTCACATTGCATCTGACTTGGATGACTGTCTGGATGAGGCAAGTCCGATACATGTCAATGCAAATGCGGATGGGCAAGGAAACGGAAGCGAACAATCCCCATACTCATCATTGAATCAGGCAATTCATTCATCCTTAAACGATTCCACAATAATTCTGGAAGAGGGAACATACAAGGGAAGTTCAAATACTCAAATAACCATAAGTAAGGACCTGACCATTGAAGGTAGGGGCAATGTGGTCATTGACGGCGAAAACAAGTACTCATTTTTTAAGATAATGCCTAAAACATCACTCACGCTAAAAAACATCAGATTCATAAACGGATATACAAATGATTACTCACAACTGGCCATTATAAATAATAATGGGGATTTAAAAATAGATAAATGCTCATTCAACAATATCGAAGGCATATTCGGATGCATTCTCAATCAGAAAAACCTAATATTAACCAACACAACCATATCAAACTCAAAAGCGTTGAACATGGCTCAGGCAGTAACCAATCTCGGAAACTGCACAATCGCAGATTCAAAATTATCATCAACACCTGTAAATTCATATCTTGACGTTTCCGCAACAGTTTACAATTACAAGAACCTGAACATGGCAAATTCCCGCATCGACGAACTTGATTCCAACAGCAATTACGATGACGTATCATATGAAACACCAGACATTCTCATAGACAATTCACTAATCAACCAGTTGAACATTGACGATGCACGGGTAACTATAACAAATTCGGAAATTAACAATCGTGTAAGCTTTAGAAATCTGAACATCAACATTACAGGCTCACGCTTCAATCAAGCATCATCCATAATTGGCCTTTCCATTCATTACTGTAACTTGACATCATACCACAACACATTCAATTGCGACATTTCATCCGGATACAACAATCTAAACATAACATACTGTGCCATTCTTGGAAACATGTATGGTGGGGGAAAGTATGATAATTTATATGCCCCATACAATTGGTGGGGAATAAATTCAGGGCCTTCCCTTTCCTATTTTAAAAATTACAATGTTAGCTATTGGGCGGTTGCAACATTCGAATATGAAAATGCATCAATACCAATCAATCCAACTGGAGAATTCATTGTAAGCTTAAACAAATGGAGCGACGGCACCAACACTCATGACTTTGGAGTCGGAGAATCCTTGCCGTTAAGGCATGTCAGCTTTGAAGCCCAAAGCGGCAAATTCGAATCAGATTACAAGCCTCTAATTGGCTCAACAACCAATCATCTGATTGCAAACACCGTTGACGGCAAGGCCTATGCGATTGTCGACCGCCAGAGGATGGTTCTCAACATTGGAAATAGCATTTCCAATTCAACCTATTACCTCTCTCCGGAAGGCCATGACGGTCCTGAAGACGGAACTTATGAAAAACCGTTTTTAACATTGCAGTATGCAGTTTCAAGAATCGGAAACGGAAATACAATATGTATATTGGGCGGAATCAATAAAAACCAGGCCAATTCCAATGTGGTGATTGATAAGAACATAACCATCATCGGCATTGGAGGACCGGCACTTGTAAGGGCCAATTCACACGTCATGTTCAATATAAAGGAATGGGGAAGCCTAACAATTAAAAACATCGATTTCCAAGTGAGCAACAGGGAGTATACAGATTCCATTTTCCACGTTTCCGGAGGCAATTTAAGAATTGTAAACTCAACATTCACCAACATTACCTCAGAAGCAATTATATATGCTGTTTCCGGGGTTGAAAACAGGGGCAGCGTCGTAATCGAGGACAGTAAATTCAGTGATATTAAAGGATCAGCCATGATGGGCTCTGCCAGATCATTCGTGCTCAACACTGAATTTGAAAAGTTCACCAATTACTATCAGATATCCGGACTTGAAAGTTATAATTGCATTTTCCCGGTAACCTCATCGATTGAGATATACGATTCCAAATTCAAAGACAATAAAATTGGAATTGTTAATTTGCACCCATTCTATTATTCCACAAGTTCATTATTGGGTATCCCTTCAGGCTATTCCCAACAATATGGCCTTTACGCATACGTTGAAAATTCAATATTTGAGAACAACAGGTTTGGAGGAACTAATTTGGGATACTCAACCAGCGGCACAGGATTTTTAATTCATGATGATTATGATTCATTCAACGGATTCATCAACAACTGCACATTCGCAGGAAATGACGGCCCCATAGCCAATGCAAAAAACATCAACAATACAGTATTCATTGAAAACACCGGAACATCCTATTCCGGCGGCGCATTGGTTAAGGCGAATGAAATATCCAACTCTCGATTCATAAAAAACACCAATCTCTACAAGGACGGTGACGGAGCCTTTGTTGGAGAGGGCATCGCATCAGCCGATTTGATTGTGAACTCATCATTCGAGTATAATCAGGCCGCATTTGGAGGCGCCGTTGCCAATACGAAAGAAGTGCATTACTGCGTATTTGTAAACAACACTGCAAAATACGGGGGCAATGATATCTTTTCAGCTTCAGGCGACGTTGATTATTCCACAAATTGGTGGGGAGACAATCAAAAGCCGAACTCCGATAAGATTTACAAGTTCCTCGGCACATTAACAGTGTCAGATTGGATTATAATGTCTTTGGAATACTCATCCAACAAGCAAATAAGGGCTTCCCTAACACAATGCATTGACGATAACGGCAATGTCCGCAGGATTTCAAGTTTCATCCACAAAAGAACAGTGTCATTTGAAATAGACAACGGAGAAATTTCACCCGAAAAAACAATTTTGCACGCCGGGGTTGCATTGGCCATTCTCAACAGCAACTTCAATTTGGATTTCAAGGCATACGCTACAATTGACAATCAAAAGTTAGAGGTCAATGTCAGAAACACCCACACGGAAATAATCATTGACGACAAGGTCTTTAAGGGAAAAAATAACAAGTACTCAATTTCCCTGGTTAATGTGAACGGATTTAAAATATCAAATCAGACATTGGTCGTTGATGTGATTGATGAGGGCGGGTTGAAAAACACCTTCACAATAGTGACCGATGATGACGGGCGCGCCGAGTTCAATGTGGATTATCCTGTAGGAAAATACATGGTCAATGTCGGATACCTGGGAAACGGCTACTTTACCAAATCATCAGCCAGTGCAAGTGTTGAAGTGGTAATATCACCGACTTTCCTGATTTCATACAATCACACCTATTACGGCAAGACCAACAGGTTCAGTGCAATTTTAAGCGGTGAAAACGATAATAAGTTAACTAATTTCACATTAACATTCACCATTGTCAATTCCAAAGGCCAGGCATTCGTTTCAACAGTCAACACCAACAGCTATGGCGTGGGCGAAATCGTATTCACTTTAGACATTGGCGAATATCAGGTATTGGCTGAATTCATGGGGGATTCATGGTATTCTTACAGCAACTCAACATCACATATCAGCGTGCTTCCGGTTAACACGACACTCATCGTTCCGGATGTCACATTGTATGGTGAGGGCAATCCATATAACGTCACCTTGAAGGACGTTTATGGTAATTTGATAGTCGACGAGAACATTTACCTGACAATCACTCAGGGGGAAAACACGGACAGGTTCACGTTAAAAACCAATGAGATGGGCGTTGCAAGCCTGACCATCAATTATCTTCCGGGAACATACAATGTTCATGCGGAATATGTTGGCGATGAGGTCTACGGCTCCTCAGCCTCTGATGGCGTGGTGAGGATTGAAAAGGTTTTAACAATCATTTCAGGATTCCATCACTCAACAATACCTGCCGATGGAATTTACACTGTCGTTTTAAGCGACATGTACGGGAAAAGAATCAATGGGGAGAAAATAACATTGAGCCTGTTTAAAGGGGAGCTTTTAAGGCAATACACACTGGAATGTGACGGAAACGGGGAAGCATCATTCAAGATTGATTTGCCTGAGGGAAATTATCTCGCCACAATGGATTACAATGGCAGCCTATGGTATGAGGATTCAACAAACGCCGCAACAATTGTTGTAAGCAATGATGCGGTTCTAAAAGACATCTTCATTAACGCATCCGACCTTGTCCAATACTATGGCGAAAACAAGTATTTCATAGTCAAGTTCAATGACCCTAATGCATACAGCCAATACGGCAAAACAATAGCCGTTACACTGTCCACCGGAACATGGTCAAGCACATATAACCTCGACACTGACGTATACGGACTTGCCAGGCTGAAAATCACACTGAATCCCGGCGAGTATGATGTCACCTACAAGTACTCCAATGACTATTACGGATTGTTCGCATCCGGGTCAAACAAGATCAGCATATATAAAACCCCAACAAAACTAATTGCAAAGGACATGGTGATTAATAGGGGCGAATCCAGGATATTCGAGATATCCCTGAGGGACATCAACAATTCACCGATAAGAAACATGCAGATAAATGTGAATGTCGACGGCAAAAAGCAGAATATAACCACAAACACTGAGGGAATTGGAAAATTATTCCTCAACCTGGACGTTGGCGAGCACATGATTTCATATGGCATCGACAATCCGAACTACATCTCATCCAACGGTACCTCCAGGGTGTTGGTTGTTGATTCGGATAAGACCTCATCAACAATCATTTCCAATGATGAGGCTTCACTTGATAATCAAACCCTCCACTTCAAGATAGCTTTAAATGATATTTTAGGCAATGGAATCCCATCATCCAAAATATCCATTAGAATCTACACATTTGACGGTGAATCAGTGTTGAACAAATCCGGATTCAGCGATAATGATGGGGGAATCGTTTTTGACTTGAACCTGGAGTACGGCAAGTATCTCATAAATATTGATTATGAGGGCAATGAATTCTACCTGTCCTCCAGCGAGGTAAATACAATAATCATCGAATCAAGCGACAATAAAACAAAAAGCGTCATGTATGGGGGTGATGCTGAATTATTCAACTCAACTGAATACTTCATTGTTTTAAGTGACGTTAACGGAACACTGCTTAAAAACAAACCTGTCAAGTTCATCATCGAAAAAGAGGAATATGATGCAATCACCGATGATGCGGGAAGGGCTTATTTGAATCGGGATTTGTCCCCAGATGCTTATGAAATAAGGGCAGTGTTTGAAGGCGATGGGGATTATAAGAGGTCTTCTGTGACTTCTAAACTTCTGATTTCAGGAAAATCAACAATATTGTATGTCCTTCCATTGGTGAAATATTATTTGAACGGCACTCAATTCCATGCGAGACTGGTGGATTCACTATTGAACCCTATAGTGGGCAATAACGTTTCAGTAATGCTTCAAAACACCATTTATAACTGCACAACTGATGAAAATGGGTGGATAACATTGGAGATTAATCTGGTTCCCGGCGTTTATGATGTTGAATGCTATTATTATGGGGCTTTTGAAAGTGAAAATTCATTCAACAAGACAAGGATAATAGTTTTATCCACGCTTTCAGGCAGTGATGAGATTAAGTTTTATGGCGAGTCTCCATATTTGACAATATCATTTGTTGATGGGACTGGAAGGCCAATAAACAACACTCCCTTCATAATAGGCATTGACGGCAAGAACTATTATGCAGTCACCAATGATGATGGCAAATTCCTGTTTGATTTAAATTTAAATCCGGGAAAACATGTAATTTCTGCTGTTAATCCTTATGACGGATTATATGCAAGCTACAATCTGGAAATTATTTCAACACTCTTTGCAGATGGCCTGATTAAGGTAATAAATTCCAACTCCTGTTATGAAGCTTTCTTTTTGGATGGCAATGGCACCCCATTGGTTAATCGTGATGTGGACATTATCATCAACGGATACCGGTACGTGTACAGGACCGACAGTTATGGCGGATTGAGTCTGGATTTCAACATGAAACCGGGAAAGTATCTGGTGACAGCCATTAACCCGGTAACTGGCCAATACATTGAAAACAATGTTGAGATACTGCCTTCAATTGTTGAAAATAAGAATGTGGTCATGTACTTCAACAATGGCAAGTCCTACAAGGTCAGGATAATAGGCGATGATGGAAAACCGGTCGGTGCCGGCAAGATTGTAAATATTAAAGTCAACGGCAAATCATACAAGGTAAAAACCAACGCTAAGGGATATGCCAGCTTTAAGATCAAATTGAAACCTAAGAAATACTCAATTGTTGCTACTTATAAAGGCTATTCAGTGGCTAATAAGATCACTGTCAAGCCGGTATTGACCGCTAAAAGCATTTCCAAGAAAAAATCAAAAGTCATAAAATTCAAGGCTAAACTTGTAAATGGAAAGGGAAAGGCTTTAAAGGGCAAAAAAATAACATTCAAATTTAAGGGAAAGAAATACGTGGCTAAAACAAATAAAAAAGGATTCGCCACAATAAAACTTAAGAATTTGAAAGTGGGCAAATACAAGATCAAATCAATTTACGGCAAATCCAAAATCACAAGCAGGATCACTGTCAAAAAATAGACTGAAATTTCTTTCAAGAATTCACTTTATATGATTAATTAAACCAATGGCAACACTATTCTTGCATTGTTTAATTGGTCATTCATCTTATTTTTTCAAATCATTCTGCCATTTCATCAAATGTCATGTGGTGCATATATATTCTTTCAAGTTCAATAGTTAATCATGAAAGTTTTTTTAGGCGGAACAATAAACGGCTCCCTGTGGCGCGACGAGGTCATAGGCAAAATCACCATGGACTATTTCAATCCCGTCGTTGACGAGTGGAGCGAGCAGGATGTACTTAATGAGGAGCATGAAAAGGAAATCTGCGATTGGCTACTTTTTGTAATCACTCCCCTGATGGCTGGCGTCTACTCCATAGCGGAGGCGGTTGATGCAAGCAACAAGTGTCCTGAAAAGACAATATTCTGCGTCCTTGATGAGGATGACGGCAGCACTTGGAGCGAGTGTCAGGTGAAGTCACTGAACCAGGTTAAAAAAATGATCAGGGGCAATGGCGCTGTTGTCCTTGACGATTTGGATGATGTTATACGTTTTTTGAATGATGCTTAGTGTTTTAAAAAAATAAGCTATGGCTTTAAGGTTTCTCGTCACGTTTTTACCGGTTTTTTTTGATGTTGTATTTTTTCGACTGGTAGCTGAAATGTTCACACGGCAATATCGTTGCTCTCAGCGGCCATGTTATATTGTTTCCAGTTGGCAGTAAATGTAAGTTTTCTTTCTTCAATGCAATTTCCTTTATTGTCCATTATTTTTGCTTGATGGTCGTATCGACAGTTCCATCTGCGCTTCATGTCATGCAGTCACCTTTAACATTTTGTGGTTTTGGTTGTTTTGCAGGCATAGTTGCAATCACTGGAGCAAGTGGCAATGAACAATTTTGAAACGCTTGAATTGTTTTCATCAAGCAATGCGGTTGCATTTAACTGTATTTTCCTATTGCAAGATAGGAAACTGTAATTTTTCTTACTTGACAACGGCTTCAGGATGGTTAATTGCTGCACAGACAACTCCGGAGCGCCGTCAAATGCCAATGGTGCTGTTTCCTCTTTTCCTATACTGGAATTGATGTCAATCAAATCAAGGATTGGTGTGGCCTTTAAGGCTGTGGAGCTTGCAGAGCTGGTCTAGTCGGTGTGTTTCTATCAAAAAGATGCGTAAGAAAAATTTAACCTTTAAGGATTTCCTTGAGTTCATTGATGGATTTGCCGGTTTTTTGTGAGATTTCTGTTAGTGGTGTTCCTGATTCGATGAGAGATGATATGATTTCTTTCATTCCT
>NZ_CACYJE010000026.1 GCF_902774605.1 uncultured Methanobrevibacter sp. | reverse complement strand
CAGTAGGTCCCCGCTCGTTTCATTCGAAAGGTGGCCGGAATCGGACAGAATCCGCTGCTTCAGCGGGTAAGGGTAAGGGCCCACCTGAAGCATATTGACGTCGTGATTGGCCTCGAGAAAGATTACCGAGAGGTCCTGGAGATTTCCTATCGTATAGTCATCATACTTGCCCAGGTCCGTGATGACCCCGATCTTCTTCCTTCCGTCGGTGCAGATATAGGCCACCGGATCTGCCGCGTCGTGGGAGACGTGAATCGGGTGAACCGTCAGGTCCCCTACCGTGAAATCCACATCCCTCTCCACCACGTGAAAGAGGCTGTCGTCGATTTCCCCCAGGGAAGAGTTCCTCCGGATGGCCCGGATGGTGCCGGCGGTCCCGTAGATGGGAAGGCCGTAGCGGCGGGCCATGACCCCGAGGCCGGACACGTGGTCCGCGTGCTCATGGGTGATGAGGATGCCCGAGAGTTCTTCGGGTTTTAAGTCCTTCCCGTTCAGGCCCTCCCTGATCCGCTTGCCCGAAAGGCCGGCGTCAATCAGGATGTGGCTGTTGTCCCCGCCCACGCAGATGGAGTTTCCACTGGAGCCGGAGCCTATGCTGAATATGTCCATGTAAGTCTTTCTATAAATCTGCTGCAATACTGAGAAGTCATTCCCAGTAGATCTTCACGATATCCCCGTCGTGCAGGGGGTCGGAGAAGCCGCACTTTGCCCCGTTGATGGTCGTCACAATGGCCCGGCCGCCGCCCGAATGGGTATCGAAGGGATAGACGTTCCAGATATCCACGAAGATATAGGAATCCTTCCCGGTCAGGGTCACCGGCGTATCGTTTACGGTGATGCTGATGGCGGTCCCGGCCTTGGGCAGGGGCTCTGTCCGCTTGGTGTTGGGCCGGGTGGGACCCAGGTTGGAGTCCGCAGAAAATACGGCTCCGGTGCCCGCCGCCTTTTCATCGCCTTCATCTGTCTCAGAAGCCTCAGCGTCTGCCTCTGTCTCCGCTTCTTCCGGCTCTTCTGCTTCGCCGGCCGCAGGGACGGAAGGAGAAAGGTCCGTATCCGCTTCTGCTTCTTCATTATTCTCATCCCCGTAGCCGGAGATGGTCCACTCGACATTGAAGTTCTCGTAAACCAGGGTGTTCATGTCGGCCGGCATGCGGTTGACGAGGATTTCGTGGTCCTTTGAAATCGTCACGTCCATGAATTCGGCAATCTGGGAAACTGTATAGAAGGACCGGGTTTCCACCTTGTCCCCGTCCTTGATCTCATAGGTGGCGGGCTCAAGGACCCCGTTTACCTCGAAGAACTTGGGACAGCGGACCGTGACGGCATTGATGATGAAGGAAAGGGTCGAGGTCTTGAATTCGTCGATATCCCCGAGGTGCAGGACCGCAGCGCTTCCGGCCGTCGAAGCCTCAATCGTGATGTCCGCGTTCTGCCGCAGCTTCGTGTTCAGGGCAGCAGACTCCCCGTTCATGGTAATCCGGGCCCCTTCGCCTGCCCCGCCGACCGCCATGCGCTCCTCTCCGTCCACGGTGTAGCGGATTTCCTTCCCCCGTCTGGGGAAGAGCTCGTCCGTGGAAAGGCCGGCCTGCAGGGCCGCGTCCACGATACGAAGCTTGCCGTTGTCGTAGAGCTTCATCCGCTCCCCGTTGAAGTGGATCATGATGAAGTTATTCTTCTGCTCGTAGTAATTCAGGCAGATACCGATTGGCGTGACGATCAACGGGTCTTTTTTGATTTCATCCTCATCGTTGCGCCTGTTCATGGTATAATTAATTGATAGCCATGAAGCGATAATGAAGGACATCATCAGGATGCTTGATTCGAGTATTGTATCGAATCCCCTAGTGTAGTATAGTATCTCATCGATTAGACCACCTGGGGATGAGTATATTGATGTTCCGAAGTACGGTGATATTGATGATATCCATTGCGCCAACGGTGACATGTATGCTGTAATCATTCCTAGGCTAGCTGCATTTTCAGGATATTGAGGATCGATGTCTCCAGGTTCGACAAGAACAACACCACCCCTGTCATAAGGTGCAATTGCCAATCCTTCATCGATTTGCTCCTGTGGAGCAGGCCTTGGGTATAACTGGTCAGGGTTCAATGCCATAGGCACAATCAATCCGACAATCAATATCACTCCCAGACTGAATGCAAAGAGTCTTGGAATGTTTTTAGGGTCAGCCAGTTTATTCCATAAAACACTGAGTCTCATACGTCTGCCCCCATTTCTTCCAAGCGAATAATTGCTCTGAATAAAATTAAACTGATAATTACTGTTGTAGCTAGCAATGTTAATAGTGCCAGTACATGATTATAACATAATAATACCAAGCAGACCCCGATTGATGCAACTTCAGTATTGAATGTTCTTACAATAGGGTCGTTCACTCCAGGACCCCATGCAGTGGCTAAACTACCAATGATTGCTAGGAATATTCCAAAATAGAAGAATAATGGTACACTAATCATTCTGCATCACCACTTACAATCTTATTTTTCCTAATTTCTTTAATCTTAACAATAGCTAAAATAAATACTAAAGTTGATAATGGACCTGCCAATGCTGCAAACATTGCAACATCCAAATACTTGAACAGCACAATAACTAAAACGAAACCAGCATCCAGTATTGAAAACATGATGACCTTATCCAATGGTTTTCTCATGAAAATGATACCGAATGCACCGATTACCATTAGAGCCATTGCGATTATTGATACGAAAAACTCCACTTTCAATCACTCCAATAGTATCTCATCATCTAGTCTTTTCAATGTATAAGCAATAGCATTTGCGCTAATTGTTGAACAAATGAAAAATGCTGCTGCAACTATAAGGGCAAATGGAGTGTTTATCACTAATGCAATGATGGCTGAAACTCCAAAACCAATGACATTTAAATATAATAATCTTTCAGCCCTATTCTGTGTTATCAATGCCCTTAATGCTACAAATACGACTATGATTCCAATAATTTCAACATACATATAATCACTCTCTAGCATGCCTATTGAATTTTTTGGCAATGTTGCCTAAAACTTTAGAAGCACCGGTTTGGCTAATACCCATGATGGTGAATATAGCGATAACCATACCGACAATGAACATTTCAGGTGTCAAACCTATGAATGATGTCAAGAATATGATTGCTGTTGCAGTCAAGCTTCCGCAAGTTCCGGCATATCCCGGATCAGCGCATAACCTGTTTCCAATGAATACAAGAAATGCTGCGATTATTCCTCCAGGTATTCCTAAAAGCAAGTATCCAATAGAAGCTAATAATGTACCAGCAGATGCATCCGGTGAACATAAAATGTTTCCTTGGAAGAATCCGCCAGCAATGTCTCCCCCTCTTTTCTCAACGTCTTTACCTATAATGCTGGCTCCTCTAACGCCAGGCTGCTCGGGAAGTCCGAAATATGTATCCACTATTACAAAATTCAACCAACAAAGAATGGCAGCAATTATTATTCCAATTACCTCATTCATTACTATCATCTCCAGTATTTTCATCCAGAGGTTTTGGGAATACAAAATCAAATAAGTATTTCACAAACAGTGCAGATAAAACGCCAACCGCAACAGCCAATACTAAACCGTTATACATGAAAGTATAATTTAAAACTAGAAATATGGATAGTACACCAATGGCTATTATTGGAGTTGGATATAATGCACTAACATCAAAAGAATACCGGTATGGTCTGCTTGGAAGCAAGGGTAATCTTAAAATCAGGGCAACAACAATAGAGCAGATAATCGCCGCAATATAAGCGATGATTATATCAAATGAACTGATTGCTATATTGCTAAGCCCATAAAAGTTACCGTATGAAGCAAACGATATGGCATTTAACATCAAATCAAACATATTATTAGACTCCTCTTAAATAAATAATATACATATAAAAATATATAAATATTGTTACTTAAAAATAATATATAATTGCTTAAATATAATTTAAATTAATTATTGGTGACTTAATGAAGAATAAAAATATTTTAATCACTGGCGGACTAGGATTTATCGGTTCACACATTGCTGATGAACTAATGGATGATAATCATATCACCATTATTGATAATCTCTCCACTGGAAACATTAAAAATTTAAAAAATCCAGAAAACGATAATTTGAAAATAGTCAAAGAAGACATCCGCAATTCTAATTTGAAGGAATTGACAACCGATATTGACTATATTTTCCACCTAGCGGCAATGGCCAGTGTACCATTAAGTGTTGAAAATCCAATCGAATGCAATGACGTTAACGTTAACGCAACAGTTGAACTTCTAAAAGCCGCCGCAGACAATGGTGTTGAAAAAATAGTGTTTTCATCCTCATCGGCGGTTTACGGAGAGAACAGAAACATGCCCCTTAAGGAGACAGAGCCTTTGATGCCCACATCCCCTTATGCTGCATCCAAGGCCAGCTGTGAACTATATTTGAAATCATTTCATGACAGTTACGGTTTAAACTACACCGCACTGAGATACTTTAATGTCTTCGGACCCAAGCAGGACAAGAACTCCCAGTATGCTGCTGTCATACCTAATTTCATCAGCGCATTGCTTGAAGGCAAGCAAGCCATCATTTATGGCGACGGTGAGCAGACCCGTGATTTCGTTTATGTTGGGGACGTCGTCCGGGCAAACATTGCCGCTTGCAAGTCAGATTTCAATGGCGTTGTCAATGTGGCTTCAGGTGAGAAATTAACCATCAACAGATTATATGAGATTGTCAAGGACACTCTAGGCAGTGATTTGGAACCTGATTATCAACCTGAACGTTTAGGTGACATTAAGCACTCCTTGGCGGATGTCAGTGGCATGGAAAATATTGATTTGAAAATCGATTCAAAGGATTTCGAAAAACAGTTATCCGAAACAGTCAACTGGTTTAAAACCATTCTTTAGGAAAATGCAATTATGGATAAGAGTGTCATTGATTTTAATGTTCGTTTAAGAACAATACGAATCCGAGATTTAATTGTTGGAATTATCATAGCCATAATACTGTCATCAGTCATATCCAGCATTTTTCCAGCGATAGATGCCGATGATAACCTGTTCATGATAATGTTCCTATTGATTGCAACATTATTGTACGCTTATGCTCTGAAAGGCACACGAGGGCTTGAGAATAATTTTGATGACTTTTCCAAGGATAATGTTAAAAAAGAAATATTATATGTTTTCATCATCAATTTTCTGTTTGCATGTCTTTTCGTGTTTTTGATTTCCGCTTTTGACTTTTTAAGTGGATTGAATGATCCCAACTGGATTTCCATGTTGGATGTTGATACAGTAGACATGGATTCAAGCATCCTCATACTTGAGGGCATTGCTGCCATAATATTCGCACCCATAGTTGAGGAATTGACCTTCAGGGGAGTTTTATTCAACAGGTTGAAAATCAGGACAGGAATCATTCCGGCAATGCTAATTTCCTCATTCATTTTCGCCATAGGCCATGAGTACGGCGGAATAACCAGCGCATTCCTATTTGGAATATGCATGTGCATATTATATTTAAAAACAGACAACATTTTCATTCCGATGAGCGTGCATTTCATTAACAATGTTGTTGCGACAGTCCTTGAGACCTCAGGCATTGACATTGTTTTGGCTCAGATGCCTTGGCTCATTCCATCATTGATCATTTCAATCATTGGAACATTACTGCTTACGAAATACATCATCAAAGAAACAAGATTGATTAAAAAAGAGTTTAGTTAAAAAAAAAGAATAAGTTTTAGTGGAATCCGCATCCACTACATGTTTCACATTTTTCCTCTTCGAGAGGGTCATATTGCTTATCTTCTTGAAGAGTGGCTGAGATGAAGTATTGGTCCAATTCATCCTTGTTTTTAAGTACCGGTGAGACTCCTTTAAAATCGCATTTGATGTCTCCGGTTCCTCCGATATCGACCATAATCGGTTCACCTAATTTGAATCTTTTAAAGTATGCTTCAACTTCATCTATTAAAGCTCCTGGTACTCTGAAATTGAAAGACAAGATGTTGTTTTCCTTCATTTTTAAACCAACATACTTTTGGTCGATTTCATAGTTTAATCCTAATTGTTTTTTGAAAATTACATTAGTACCTATCTCATTAGATGACATTTTTATAATCTCCTTAAATTATTTAAATTAAAATTATTGTTTGAACTATATAAAACTTTCCACGTGATGTCACATTTTTCATCAATTAAAAAAATTTTTGTTCAATGAATTTATAATGAATTAACACGATTTTAAATAACCTTTATATAATTTTAAAATCAAAATTTATAATATGTTATAATATTTATTATAATATAGTAAAATCAGTTAGAAAAATAGGTGTTTATAAATGAATGAATACAACAAAGATATTGGAAATAGAATTAGAGAATTGAGAGAATTGTCAGACATTACTATTAAAGAAATTGCAGACGAATTGAACATTAACCAAGAAACATACATCCAATATGAAAACGCTGAAGTAGACATTCCAGCAAGTTTTTTATATGAGCTTGCACACATTTTCAAAGTTGATTTAGGATTATTATTAACAGGTGAAGAATCAAGAATGAGCATCTTCGACATCACCCGTGCAAATAAAGGAGTTTCAGTCGACAGAAGGAAAGAATATACACATCAAAACCTATGTTCTAATTTCATTCACAAAAAGGCTGAGACATTCATCGTAGTGGTTGATCCGGAGAAGAACCCTGTGCCTTCACTTAACTCACACCCAGGACAGGAATTCAACTATGTCCTTGAGGGTTCCTTAAAAATATATATCCACAATAACGAAATCGTGCTCAATGAAGGAGATTCAATTTTCTTCGATTCCGCACACAGACACGCAATGGTAGCGTTGAACGACAAGCCCGCTAAATTCTTAGCAGTAATCATATAATATTTATTAGGAGTAATTTTAATGACCTCAGTTATAGGAGATTTTGTAGAGAGAGTTGACTTCAACTCTTATGAAGACTTTTTTGAAAATTTCAAATTAAAATACGAAGACGATTATAATTTCGGATTCGATGTAGTTGACAAGTATGCCGAAATCGATCCCGAAAAGATAGCCTTAATATGGGTAAACGACCATGATGAGGAGCATACCTTCACTTTCAAAGACATGAAGGAATACTCCAACAGAACTGCAAACCTGTTCAAAAGATTAGGAATCAAAAAAGGTGATTGCGTAATGCTCACCCTTAAAAACAGATATGAATGGTGGTTCTGTATGGTTGCACTACATAAAATCGGTGCAATACCAATTCCTGGAACACACATGCTCAAACTTCATGACCTTGACTTCAGGATAAAAGAGGCAAATGTGAAAATGGTAGTCTCAATTGAAGAGGACACATTACTTCCGGATTATGAAGAAGCGGAAAAATCTTTGGGCATTGACATACCTAAATTAGTTATCCAAACCGAAAGGGACGGTTGGATAAACTTCAATGAGGCAATAAAAGAGGAAAGTCCAGTATTTGAAAGACCAACCGGAGAAGACAAGACCTATGCAGAAGAAATCTTTTTAATCTACTTTACCTCCGGAACCAGCGGACTTCCAAAAATGGTATCCCATAAACATACCTACTCATTAGGACACATTCCAACTGCAAAATATTGGCATAACGTTGTGGAGGACGGAATTCACCATACCGCTGCCGATACCGGTTGGGGAAAGGCAGTGTGGGGAAACCTTTACGGCCAGTGGATTGCAGGAACCGCAATATTCATTTACGATTACGACAGATTCAATGGAATAAAATTATTGGAGAATGTTATAAAATACAAGGTGAACACCTTCTGTGCACCACCAACAGTCTACAGATTCCTGATTAAGGAAAATATCAAGGGATATGACTTTTCAAACATGACCTATGTAACCACTGCAGGGGAACCGCTTCCTCCAGAGGTTTCAGAAAGATTCTATGACATCTCAGGCTTGAGAATCAAGGAGGGATTCGGTCAGACAGAAACCACACTATCCATCGGAACATTCATATGGTTGGATGCAAAAGTGGGATCCATTGGAAAACCTTCCCCATTATTCAATTTGGAACTGCTTGATGAAAACCATGAAAGAGTGGAAATCGGTGATGAGGGAGAACTTTGTTTCAAATTAGAAGACGGACCTAATCCTGGATTATTTAAGGATTACGTGAATGATGATGAAAAATACAAAAAGCAGATCCATCACGGATACTACCACTGCGGAGACACCGCATGGGTGGATGAGGACGGATACGTGCACTTTGTCGGAAGAAACGACGACATCATCAAGTCTTCAGGATACCGTATCGGACCGTACGAAGTTGAAAGTGCAGTATTGTCACACGAAGCAGTTCAAAACTGTGCAATTACCGCTTATCCTGATGAAGTGAGAGGCCAAATCGTAAAGGCGACAATCATATTGCAGCCAGGCTTTGAACCATCAGATTCACTTACAAAAGACATTCAAAATCATGTTAAAAGAGTTACAGCTCCTTATAAATACCCTAGAATGATTGAATACGTGGATGAAATACCTGAAACAATCAGCGGTAAAATAAGAAGAGTTGAAATCAGAGAAAATGATAATCAATGAAAAATCAGATGATAATAATGACAGAGGAAATATCTTATCCAGTTATAAATAAGGAAATTTGTAAAGGATGTATGAGATGTATAGTAGGATGTCCTCAAAATGCAATATTACTTTCAGATGACATGAACAACGCAGGATATCAATTTGCTTATTACAGTGGCAATGGCTGTACTGGATGTAAAGACTGTTACTTTACCTGTCCAGAGCCATTAGCTCTTGAAGTACATCAAATAAAAAATATTGTTAACGATTCAGTTGCCAAAATGATTAAGGCAAAAGTTGCTAACAAAGGGGGAAACTAAATGAGTAATCAAATGGTGAAAGGAAACACCGCCGTTATCATCGGTGCAATGTATGCAGGTTGTGACTGTTTCTTTGGATACCCAATTACTCCTGCAAGTGAAATCTTACATGAAGCTTCAAAATACTTCCCAATGGTTGGAAGAAACTTCGTGCAGGCTGAAAGTGAAGAAGCATCAATCAATATGGTTTACGGCGCATCAGGTACCGGCCACAGAGTAATGACAGCTTCATCAGGACCTGGTATCAGCCTAATGCAGGAAGGATTCACATACCTTGCAGGCGCTGAATTGCCTGCAGTTATTGTTGACATCATGCGAGCAGGACCAGGACTTGGAAATATCGGACCTGAACAAGGTGACTACAATCAGATTGTCAAAGGAGGCGGTCACGGTAACTACAGGAACATCGTGCTTGCTCCAAACAGCGTTCAGGAAATGTGCGACTTGACAATGAAAGCGTTTGAACTTGCAGACAAATGGAGAAACCCTGTTGTCGTATTGGCTGATGGTACACTTGGACAAATGGCAGAGCCATTGGTATTCCCTAAAGAAGCCATCAAACCTGAAATCGATGAATCATGGGCAGTTAGAGGAAATGAAGCAACCATGGAAAACTTGATTACTTCAATTTTCAATGATTTCAATGATTTGGAAGACTTCAACTATGAACTTCAGGAAAAATATGCAAAGATTGACGCTGAAGAAGTCATTGTGGACGAATATCAGGTAGATGATGCAGACATCGTTTTAGTATCCTACGGTATCAGCAGCCGTATCGCAAGATCAGCTGTTGACAAAAGCCGTGAGAAAGGCTTGAAAGTTGGACTTTTAAGACCAATCACATTATCACCTTTCCCAACTGACAGAATCAAGGAATTAGCAGATAAAGGAGTTAGTTTCATTTCAGTTGAAATGAGTAACGGACAACTGTTAGCTGACGTGCAATTCGCAGCACTTAGAAAAGAAGACACTTATCTTGTTAACAGAATGGGCGGTAACTTAATTGAGCTCAAGCATGTCCTTGCAAAGATTTACGAGATAGCAGGACTTGACGATGAAATAGATACTTCAAAAAGAAGTGAAGAAAAGGCTAGCCCAAACATTATTGATTAAGGATGTGGAAAAATGAGTGAAGAATTAAATAAAGATTATGAAGAGCAAGTACGTAGAAATCCACAATCCCTTTTAGAAGAATACCCTAGAAAAGGAACAAATATCCAATCAACTCACTACTGTGCAGGTTGTGGACACGGCATCATACACAAGCTGATAGCTGAATGTATGGATGAACTTGGAATACAGGAAAGATGCGTTATGATATCCCCAGTGGGATGTTCAGTGTATGCTTATTTCTACTTCAACTGCGGCAACTTCCAGACAGCTCACGGAAGAGCACCTGCAGTGGCTACAGGTATTTCAAGAGCTGAAGACAATGCAATCGTCATGAGCTATCAGGGTGACGGAGACCTTGCATCAATCGGTTTGAACGAAACATTGCAGGCAGCCAACCGTGGAGAGAAAATTGCAGTGTTCTTTGTAAACAACACCGTTTACGGTATGACCGGTGGACAGATGGCTCCAACAACTTTAATCGGTGAAAAGACAGTGACCTGCCAAACCGGCAGAGACCCTGATTATGCAGGACACCCTACCCACATGTGCGAGTTAATCAACACATTAAAGGCACCGGTGTTCATTGAAAGGGTATCCCTCGCCAATCCATTAAAAATCAGACTTGCAAAATATGCAATCAAACAGGCATTGACAGTGCAGAAGGAAGGAAAAGGATACTCATTCGTTGAAATATTATCACCTTGCCCAACCAACCTAAAGCAGGATGTAAAACGTGCACAGGAATTCATTGAAAATCAAATGGAAAAGGAATTTCCGGTCAAAAACTTCAGAAACAACTTATACACCAAACAACCTGTTGAAAGACCTGTCAGTGACTTTTCAACCGAATCCCTTGATAAAATATTCAATGTTACAAGATCTGCAGATTCAGGATACCTCGATGAGGACATTGACCCTGTAAGCATTAAAGTCTCCGGTTTTGGAGGTCAGGGAGTATTGAGTGCAGGATTGACCATTGCGCAATCCGCATGTGCTGAAGGAAAGCATGTATCCTGGTATCCTAGCTACGGACCTGAACAAAGGGGAGGAAAATCCAACTGTTCAGTCGTCATATCCAACGAAACCATAGGTACCCCTGTAGTGGATGACATTGACATTCTCATAGCTTTAAACAAGCCATCCCTTGAACAGTTCTCACAGGACGTGAAAGATGGTGGTGTGATACTTTACGATTCCCATATCGGAGAGTTTGAAACTGATCGTGACATTAAAGTTATTGCAATGCCTTGTGTTGACATTGCAGAAGAGCATGGAAACGCTAGAACTGCAAACACTGCACTTTTAGGTGCATTGACTGAATTGACTGATGTTTTAAAACCTGAATCCTACGAGAATGCAATTCGTGAAATGTTTGCATCCAAGCCAAAAGTCATTGACGTGAACATTGACGTGTTGCATGCTGGAGCAGAATGGATTAAAAACAATTCATAAAAAGTGTGATTTAATGACATATAAGGAAAACAGTGAAAAGTATATTGAAAATTACGGTTTAAGTATAGGAGACACCATTAAAGTGCATAAGGAAGACATCACTTATACCGGTATTTTACTTGACAGGCCAGAAGATGCTGATGACGGATACCTTGTTATCAAATTATCAAGCGGATACAATATTGGAGTGGCCATCAAGGACACTACCGCAGAGCTCATAGAAAAGGGTGACAAGCCAAAAATCGGCTATGATGAAACTGAAATTCCACATGATGAGTCAAAACAGAATATCTCAATCGTATCAACCGGAGGTACAGTATCATCAGTTATTGATTATCGTACAGGTGCAGTGCATCCTAAGTTTACCGCTTCAGACCTTGTAAAAGCCAACCCTGAATTATTGGATTATGCAAATTATAATGTTAAGGCATTATACAACATTTTAAGTGAAGACATGAAACCAGAATACTGGGTTAAAGCTGCAGAAGAAGTTGCTAATGACATTTCAAACGGTGCTGACGGCGTGGTGATAGCTCACGGTACAGACACAATGCACTACACTTCCGCAGCATTGAGCTTCATATTAAAGACCCCTGTGCCAATCATCATCACCGGTGCACAGAGAAGTTCAGATAGGCCTTCAAGTGACGCCAACATTAACCTGATCGATTCAGTTATTGCTGCAAAATCAGACATTGCAGAGGTTTGCGTCTGCATGCATGGAAGCTTGAACGACAAGTACAATTACCTGCACAAGGGAACAAAAGTAAGGAAGATGCACACTTCCCGTAGGGACACTTTCAGAAGCATAAATGCTCAGCCAATAGCTAAAATCGAAAATAAGAAAATGAGCATCAATCCTGATTACAATTATGTTAAACGTGGAGCTAATGAATTGGAATTGAACACTGCGATTGAAGAAAAAGTTGGATTCATAAAAAGCTTCCCCGGCATTTCTGAAGAGTTTATTGAATATCATATTGATAAAGGTTATAAAGGCCTTGTTATTGAGGGAACAGGTCTTGGACATGTTCCGAATGACTTGATTGATTCATTCAAAAGAGCACAGGATGAAAAAATCCCAGTGGTCATGACTTCACAATGCCTATATGGTAGGGTGAACATGAACGTTTACTCAACCGGACGTAACATATTGGATGCAGGAGTGATTTCCGGCCGTGACATGACTCCTGAAACCACTTATGTCAAGTTATGCTGGGCATTAGGTCAAAGTGACGATTACGAGAGCGTTAAAGAGATCATGCAAACTAACATTGCAGGTGAATTTTCTGAAAAATCCTCAATCAAGGATTTCTTAAACTAAGGTGATAGCATGGATTTTGATTATGAAAAATTAGGATTAAAAATGGGACTTGAAATTCACCAACAACTAAACAGTCAGCACAAGTTGTTCTGTCCATGTAAAACAGAGCTTGTTGATGATGAATTCAGTGAATTGGTTCAAAGGAAATTAAGGCCAACTCAATCAGAGCTTGGTGAAATCGACCGTGCAGCATTACAGGAATCACTTAGGGGATTGAATTTCAAGTATGAGAACTTTGAAAAGCACACTTGTCTTGTTGAAAATGATGATGAACCGCCACACAGCTTAAATGAGGAAGCATTGGACATCTGTATCACAATCGCATGTTTGATGAACATGCATATTGTTGATGAGTTCCACACCATGCGTAAACAGGTTATCGATGGAAGTAACACTGGAGGTTTCCAGAGAACAGGTATGGTTGCAACCGACGGTTACCTGGACACTCCTTACGGCAAGGTAATCATTGAAAGCCTTGGACTTGAAGAGGATGCCGCAAGAAGGGTTGAAACCAAGGACGGGTTCACCGAGTTCAGGTTGGATCGTTTAGGAATTCCTCTTGCTGAAATTACAACAGACCCTTCAATGCACCATCCAGACCAGGTAAGAGAAGTGGCTTACATGCTCGGTCAGATTCTGAGAAGCACCAATGTTAAAAGAGGATTGGGTACAATCAGGCAGGATTTGAACATTTCCATTGCAGAAGGAGCTCGTGTGGAAATCAAAGGTGTGCAGGACCTTGACCTGATGGCTGAAATCGTTAACCGTGAAGTTCAAAGGCAATTGGAATTAATTGATATCAAAAAACAGCTTGAAGCAAGAAATGCTGAAGTGCTGGAAGAGATTCATGATTTGGATGAGCTTTTCGAGGATACCGAATCCAAAATCTTAAAGTCTGCTGAAACAATCAAAGCAGTAGTATTGAAAGGATTTGATGGGCAGATTGGTCGTGAAGTGCAGCCTGGAAGAAGATTCGGAACTGAAATTGCAAGCTATGCTAAAAAACGAGGAGTTTCTGGAATATTCCATTCAGACGAACTGCCTGCATACGGAATTACTCAGGATGAGGTTGACAAGGTGAATGACTTCCTGAACATTGGCGAAGAAGATGCATTCATCATTGTGGCTCACGATGAGGATATTGCAGTATCCGCTTTGGAAGAAGTTAAAAGAAGAGCCAACTTAGGTCTTGAAGGTGTTGTTGAAGAAACAAGAAAAGCGCTTGATGACGGTAACACTGAATACATGAGGCCTCTTCCGACTGCAAACAGGATGTATCTTGAAACTGACATTCCTCTCTTTAAGATTACTTCTGAAAGAATCGAACCTATAGCCAATAATTTACCTGAACTGCCTGACGTGAAACAGGCAAGGATCATTGAGGAGTACAAATTAAGTGAAGACCTTGCAACACAGCTTGTAAAAAGGCAGGAAGCGGACATGTTTGAGGCTGTTTTAGCTGACGTTGATGTGGATGCCACACCGGTCGCTTCACTTCTCGCATATGATCTCAGAGAAATCAGAAGGGAAGGTCATGACATTAACATATTAACCTTGGACCACTTCAAGGGCATTTTCACATTGCTGGCCGACGGTAAAATTGCAAAGGACAGTGTGCGTAAACTTGCTGTTGAAACCATTAAGACACCAGACACTGACATAGCCGAAATCGCTGAGAAAAGCAATCTTGTCATGATGAGCGAAGATGATGTTGCCGAAATCATTGCAGGAATTGTAGCTGACAATGAAGGAATGGTTAAGGAACGTCAGATGGGCGCCATGGGTCCTTTAATGGGAATGTGTATGAAGCAGCTTAAAGGAAAGGCTGACGGAGGCATGGTTAACAAAATCGTGCGTGAAGAAATTCAAAAATTAATATAAGGAAACTCAATGGAGTTTCCATTAAACTCTTTTTTTAAAATTAAAATCTGATTATAAGTAATCCACCATCACATCCATGCTTACATTTCTTGAATGCAATGGGGAAGGCTTGGCTTTCTCTGATGGATATCCTATAGGAAGCAGGGCAACAGTGACCATGTTTTCAGGCAGGTCAAAGAGCTCATCAAGCACCCGTTTGTCATATCCTCGCACCCAAACTGACCCGATTCCCAAATCATATGCCTCAAGCATCATCTGTGTTGTGGCAATTACCGCATCGTCAAGGCCGGCGTCGTGACCGTCAACTGTCTTCCATGACACTTCCTTGTCATAACAAATCAGCAATACGATTGGAGCGTTGAAGCAGTATGGTGTAAATGACCTTATCTTTTCAAGGCCTTCTTCGCTTTTGATTACAAAAACACGCTGCGGCTGAAAATTGTTACCGGTTGGTGCAACCTGCGCCGCCTTTAAAATCTTTTCGAGTTTTTCATCTTCAATCTGTTTATCGGAATATTTTCTAACTGAGTATCTTTCACATGCCAACTCTAAAAAATCTTTCATGAATTCACCTGTTAAAATCTTTGTTTTAGAATAGATATATAATTTAATTTTTCATCAGAATTATATAACAAAAAAGATTAATATAAACACGGTGAAATTATGGAAAAACTAGATGATATTATTGTATCAAGAGCAATCATTGAAGAGTTCATGAACGACTTTCTGGACTACACAGACATTGATGTTGCAATCGGTGGCGGAGGTCCATCCGGAATAACAGCAGGATATTATCTTGCTAAGGCAGGATATAAGGTTGCATTGTTTGAGCGTAAACTCTCCATAGGCGGCGGAATGTGGGGAGGCGGAATGATGTTCAACAAGGTTGTTGTCCAGGAGGAGGGTCGCAGAATCCTTGACGAGTTCGGCATCAGCTACAAGAAGTATCAGGATAACTATTATGTGGTGGACTCCATAGAGTGCACCTCAACACTTACATCTAAAGCCACTCAAGCTGGCCTTAAAGTGTTTAACCTCATGTCAATTGAGGATTTGATGGTGCGTGAAAACGGAATAAACGGAGTTGTGCTCAACTGGAGCTCAGTTGAAATGAGTGGTCTACATATAGACCCACTTACAGTGCGTTCCCGTGCAGTCATCGATGCGACAGGACATCCATTGGAAATCATCAAGATCGTTCAGGACAAGATGGAGGCTCCATTGAATACCGAAACCGGAAAGATCATGGGGGAAAAGTCAATGTGGGCTGACCGTGCCGAAGGCAAGATTCTTGACAATGTGAATGAGGTGTATCCTGGATTGTACGTTACAGGTATGGCAGCCAATGCGGTTCACGGTTCACAGCGCATGGGACCTATATTTGGAGGAATGCTTCTTTCAGGAGAGTATGTGGCCAAAAAGGTTGCTGAGGACTTGGAAAACAGAAAATGATTTTACCTAAATATATCATCACCAATTTTTAGGTATGCCTAAAAAAATCGAAAGCTTTATATACTATGGTGCCAAAGTAATAAGTAGAGATGAAATTTAGGTTAACCTAAAACACTCTCATTATTAGTCAAAAACTAATACTCTCCAAAATTAGAATTTGTGTTAAATTAGATTTCTCACAATTTTGCTAATTTAGTACAAGTCAACGGAAAATTAAAAAAAAATCTGCCAAATATAATTTTCCTCAATTCTTTGGTGTTCAAACTAGTCACTTGGACACCTTATTATCTCTCTTTTTTAAGTTCACGACAACCCTACTGAAATTTTTTCAAAAACATTTAATGAAAAAATTAATTTACAAGCAACATTTAAATATTAAATTACTACAATAATTATAACAAGACTTAATTTAGTTAAGCCTAAAAAAATTAACGAGGTGTAAAAAACATGCCAGTATATGATTTTGAAGTAAAAGACGGTGACGGAAACAAGGTTTCACTAAGCCAATACCAAGACAAAGTACTACTAATAATAAACTCAGCAACCAAATGCGGATTCACCCCACAATACACAGAACTAAATGAAATCTATGCAGAATTCAATGAAAAAGGTTTTGAAATACTTGATTTCCCATGCAACCAGTTCGGAAACCAGGCACCTGGATCAACTGAAGAAATCACCGAAGTATGCCGCAGCAAATGGCTCGTGCCATACACCATCTTCGACAAGATTGACGTGAACGGCGAAAACGCAGACCCGCTATTCGAATACCTTAAAAACGAACAGCCATTCACAGACCTCAAGGGCAAAGGGGCAACCGCATTGAAACTGATGCTCAAAGCAAAGGACAGGCACTACAAGGACAACAACGACATCAAATGGAACTTCACCAAATTCCTGGTTGACCGTCAGGGAAATCCTGTAAGAAGATTCGAGCCAACCGAAGACTTAGGTGACGTTAAAAAAGCAATTGAGGAATTATTATAACTCCCCATTTTATTTTTATTTTTATTTTAAACAATACTATTTTTTAAACCATAACCGTCAAATAACATTATTGAGGTTAACAACATGGAAAAATATGACATAATCATTATCGGAGCAGGCCCAGGTGGCCTCACCGCAGGAATCTATGCCGGCAGACAGGGAACCAGAAACCTGATAATCGACCGTGACCTTGCAGGTGGAATCGGACGTGAAGTGCCTGAAATGGAAAACTATCCAGGATTCGACAGCATATCAGGACTCGAACTGATTGAAAAGATGAAGGCACAGGCAACCAAAAACACCGAGCTTCACGAAATGGAAGAAGTGGTGGAAATCACCAAAAGCGACGAGGAATACCGCTTCACCGTGAAAACCACAAAAGACGAATACCAAACAAAAACAGTTATCCTTGCAACCGGAAGCTCCCACAGGCACCTTGACGCCAAAGGAGAAGACGAATTCCTAGGAAAAGGCGTGAGCTACTGCGCAACCTGCGACGGATTCTTCTTCCAGGGCCGTGACATCATAATGGTTGGTGGAGGAAACAGTGCGCTTCAGGAAGCATTATACCTGAACAACCTTGGAGCAAACGTTACCCTAATCCACCGGCGGGATGAGTTCCGTGCACAGAAACACCTGCAGGATCAAATAAAAGAAGCGGGCATAAACACCATCATGAACGCCACAGTCGAAGAGATAAAAGGCGAAATGCTGGTTGAATCAGTTACATTGAAGGATACCGTGACCGGTGAGGTGTCAGAATTGCCGGTGAATGGCGTTTTCATCAGCGTGGGCTATGTCCCTCACACTGAACTTGCCCAACAGTTAGGCGTCGAGCTGGATGAATCCGGACATATAATAATTGACAACGACCAAAAAACAAATGTCGATTACGTTTATGCGATAGGTGATGTTTGCATTGGATTGAAACAATGGATTGTAGCATGCGGCGAAGGTGCAGTTGCTGCAACTTCCGCATTCCATGACATCCAATGAATCTAATAATTATAGCGTTCTTGAAGGAAAATGTAAATGAAGAATGCTATAACCAACACCACAAACAGCGGCAACAACCACATGAATATTTTCAGTAAGACCACTGCCACAAATATGGCGATAATTATAAATATCAAATCTCTAAGTTCCATGTAATTCACATATATTCAATATGATATATAAAGTTTTAAGTGATTAGATGGACCTTTAATAACTATTTTTTGCAATCCAACCCAAACTTTCAAAAAACCTCGATGAACATTTCACTGAAAAAATCGAAAAAACCATCGAATTTTTAACAAACTATAATAATTACAAAAACCAAAAATAATATCATTATATTTTAATGGAGTATAACATGACAATAATAGTGATTAATAATAAGGGCCAGTACAACCATAGGATACAAAGAAGTTTACAATACTTGAATATTCCATCAGAACTAGTTTCAAACACCCTGACTGTTGAAGAAATCGAAGCGAAAAATCCAACAGGACTAATACTTGGGGGAGGACCTTCCCTTGAAGGTGCAGGAAACAGTGAAGAGTACATTAAACACTTTGACATCCCAATTCTTGGAATCTGTCTCGGCCACCAATTGATCGCAAAAGCTTATGGCGGCGAGGTCACAACCTCCGATACTGAAAGTTATGCTCAAGTTAAAATAAGCATCAATAGTGATGAAGACTTATTTGAAGGGCTGGCTCCTGAAATGGATGTCTGGTCATCCCACAAGGATGAGGTCAAGACAATCCCTGAAGATTTCAATGTTCTGGCCAGTTCCAATTTATGCGATGTTGAATCATTCAAGCATAAAGACAAGGATGTATATGGAATCCAATTCCACCCTGAAGTGCATCACACTCCAAAAGGAGAAGAAATATTTAAGAATTTCTATAAGATCTGTCAAAAATAGGTGTATAATATGATTGATAACGCTGATGATTTAAGAGATAAGGCAAATGAATTTAAAATCGGTTTGAAAAAACAATACGTTAACATACCAATCGGAGATGAAGAATACGGATTCAGAATCTCAGGTATCGGTGCCAAATCAGTGAAACTAGAAAAATACGTTAAGTTTGATGATATCTTCGAAGCCATTGAATCCGGTAACGACAATGGTCTTGAAGCCATGATTAAGCAAATCATTGAAGATTACGAAGAAGAAGATGAGGAAGAGGAATAAAATGTTAAGTCCTAAAGAGTTTATTGAAGATGCAGTTCAAAAAATTAAAGATCAAATCGGTGACGAAAAAGCTATTATCGCATTATCCGGTGGAGTGGACAGTTCAGTGTGTTCTGTACTTGTTCAGGAAGCAATCGGTGATAACTTAACAGCAGTATTTGTTGATCATGGTCTTTTAAGAGAAGGAGAAGTCGAACAGGTAACCAACACTTTCAAGGACAGGTTAAACTTCAAGTTCGTGGATGCTTCCGACGAGTTCATGGATGCTCTTGCTGGCGTTGAAGACCCAGAGGAAAAACGTAAAATCATCGGTAAGATATTCATTGACGTTTTTGAAAGGGAAGCCAAAAAGGCTGATGCCAAATTCCTTGTTCAAGGAACAATCGCACCTGACTGGATTGAAACCAAAGGCAAAATCAAATCCCACCACAACCTTGCATTGCCTAATGGAATGGTTCTTGAATTATGCGAACCTATCCGTGACCTCTACAAGGATGAGGTAAGGGAAATCGGTGACGAATTGGACTTGCCTGCAACAACCGTCTACAGGCAACCTTTCCCAGGACCAGGTCTTGGAGTGCGTGTTGTCGGAGCATTGACCCGTGAAAACGTTGAAATCTGTAGAAAAGCAAACCATATTGTTCGTGAAGAAATTGAAGCCGCAGGAATTGACAAGGAAGTATGGCAATACTTCGCAGTACTGACAGACACCAAAGTGACCGGTGTTAAAGGAGACCAAAGGGACTTCGGATATCTTGTAGTCGTTAGGGTGGTCAACTCCATCGATGCCATGACCGCATCCGTTGCTGAACTACCATGGAGCGTTGTACAAACCATATCCAAAAGAATCACTTCTGAAATCTCAGAAGTCACCCATGTCGCTTTATCAGTTAGTGACAAGCCACCTGCAACCATCGAATTCTGTTAAAAAATACTTTAATTAGTATTTTTTCACTTTTTACTTTTTTTTAATCAAATTAATTATGAAAACCACTAAAAACGCTTACTTAGCCAAGTTAACCGAACAGATTCAGATGAAGTCTGTTAAGGTCGGAAAAAACCTTGAGGGAACCACTCCCCCATCAGTATTCATAGGAAGATGGTCCTATCCCAAAGTGTATGCCGGACCGATGATGAGCTCACAGATGGGTGACACTTCAATCATGGACTCTCCCGAGTCATGGATCGGCGAGAACAAGACACAGGATGAAATCATCAACTACCGCATGAACCTTGTAAGGGGAAAGCAGCTGATTAAGATTGACGATCTGGAAAATCCTTTCGTTGAGAAACTCCAGGACATTTCACTTGCATCCAAATCAATCGACAGTGAAGCGACATTCCGCAAAAGGCCACGCGGGTCACTTCTAACAGAGGACAGCATGCCCCATGGGCCAAGCGCAACAATTGAGAAATTCGACATCGATGCGGTCAGGTGGGACAGGCAACTGGAGAAAACATTCTACGACACTGACTTGAAGGCGGTTGATGCAGTGGTTAACTTGCACAATAAGGATGTGCCGTTCACTGCCATGCAGAAGGCATTCTCCGTTGGTGCTATCGGCACCAAGAATAATCGTAAGCTCGTGCCTACACGCTGGTCAATCACCGCCTGCGATTCAACATTGGCGGATGAATTTCTAAAAGAGGTTCGAAAGTACGACATACTGGACACTTATCGATTATATGAGTTCGGAGCGTTGAACAATTATTACATCATCATCCTGACACCTACCGAATGGCAGTATGAATGGTATGAGGCATTCATCAAACTGATGAAAAACGAGGAGCTAATTTTCTCCGATTATGAAACCAACGGCGGCAAGAAGGAGTATTCCATTGTCGGAGGCTGCTACTACACCGCCAAGATGGCAGTGCTAGACTATCTCATGAAGATCAAAAGGCAATCAGGATTGCTGATTTTAAGGGAGGCCTATGACGGCTATGTGCCATTGGGCGTTTTCAACGTTAGGGAAAACATCAAGGAAGCAATGCTGAGACCGTATTTGGAGTTTGAAACATTGAAGGATGCCTTGGAGTACAGTGGGTCCAAGCTTAGGATACCTATAAGCAGGTATGTCAAGCAGGGAACACTGCTCAATGAGATGCTCCACACAAAGCAGACCACATTGGACATGTATTTTAAAAGTGAGAAGAATGTTTAAGTTTAAAAGACCAAGCCAAAGCACCCTGGAAGTGATGAGTGAAGTTGCCAAGGGCAATGCCAATGGGAACTATGAGGAAAGCTGCATCAATAAGATTAAGGAGTTGACCTCAAAGGAGGAGGCCAGAATCACCTCAAGCGGAAACAACAGTATTTTCATCGCCCTTTCAAGCGTTGACGGGGATGTCATTGTTCCCGATCAGGGCGGTTGGCATGGGTTCAAGCAGATTGCAAAGTTTTTAAATAAGAATTTAGTCACCGTTAAGACAGATGACGGACTCATTAACCCGGATTATCTTGATGATGTTGAATTCAATGACAATTCCGCATTAGTCTTCACCAGTTTTGCAGGATACACCGCCGAGCAGGATGTTAATGATATTAACAAGTACTGCAGGAACAACGGCATCCTAACCATTGAGGATGCTTCAGCCGGAATTGGAGATTATGAAAATCTGCTGGGAAAAAAATCAGACATCATTCTTGCATCAACAGGCTCGCCAAAAATAATCAATGTAGGCAGCGGAGGTTTTATCGCCACAAGCGACAGTGAAGTATTCAAAAAAACAGGCCTGCCCCAAAAGTTAAGTAAAACCACTGAAATTATATGCAGTGGTATAGATAATGAACTTGATAATGTTAGTGAAAACCTCAAACTTTCATTAAATGCAACAGATCATGTAAAAAAACACATACCTAATGCATTGCATGCAAGTAAACGAGGACTTAATGTGATTATACCTCATGATGATGCAAAGTCAATATGCTGGAATTTAAAAAAGACACTGACACTGGATAAAAGCGGCATGATAACAACATGCCCGAACTATAACCGCATAAAGCAAAAGGCAATATGTGTTGAAATAAAAAACCTCGATTACTCCAACCTCACAATGGAATGCCTAGATGAAATAATCGACAAAGTCAATAGTCAACTGTAAGCTTGGTTATCCTATCAATGATAACCTCTTCTAATGACAGGTTCTCAAGTTCACTGTCACTAACCTTATAAATCTTTTTCAAATAATCAAAATCAGGATTAAAAACGCCATCATCCAAACTGAATAATGATGACAACTCATCAGTGTAATCATCGCAATTAATCAAAACCGCACATAAGTTCATTTCACCCTCATGCAACCCCAACATTTTAAAGGCCTTTGAAATCTGACGCTGAGCGGAACATCTAAGAACAATCTCAACGCTGATGTCCTTTGCCAGATTTTCGCCACGGTCAAACGCGAGGAATGCCTGGTTGACGCCATGAATAATATGATTTTCACTGACTATGGAATCCTCATCAAGAAGCTGGATAATTTCACCATCCCCCTTAATGGAATCAACCTTATCAAGGACATCTCCCACTGAATCAATTGACGCCTTAAAACCTAAAATCTTAACATTGTCCATATGCATCTAATCACCCAATAACCTGTTCACTCCTGAAATGTATGCCTTCACACTGGCATTGATAATGTCGGCTTCGGTACCCCTGGCGGAAACGACACGGTCACCCTTCTGAAGCTTAATAATCACATCAATGAAGGCATCAGTACCGCCAGTGATGGAGTCTACGTGATACTCAATCAAATCAACATCCTTGAAAATCTCC
>NZ_CACYJE010000025.1 GCF_902774605.1 uncultured Methanobrevibacter sp. | reverse complement strand
CCGAAATAGACCGGGAAAAGTTCCATGGAATACATTATGATCAGATTAAACTATTTTAAGAGGAAAATACATGATAGTAGTGGGAATAACAGGAGCCAGCGGAGTAATATATGGAATAAGACTCCTTGAAGCTTTAAAAGAATTAAAAATAGAAAATAGTCTAGTGATAAGCGATGCCGCTAGAATCGTGATAGAGTCAGAAACCGATTACAGTGTAGAGGATGTGATTAGCCTAGCGGACACCTACTATAATTTCAATGACCTGACCGCTTCAATAAACAGTGGATCATTCAAGGCAGACGGATTAGTCATAGCACCATGCTCAATGAAGACATTGTCTTCAATCGCCAACGGCTATGGTGCAAATACAATAACAAGAGTTGCAGATGTCAGTTTGAAGGAGCGCAGACCAACCGTTATTGTGCCTCGTGAAACTCCACTCAGAAGCATTCACTTACAGAACATGCTAACATTATCACAAGAAGGAGCCATTATTTTGCCAGCAATGCCCGGTTTTTACTCAACACATGATACTGTTGACGACCAGGTTAACTTCATTGTCGGCAAGATACTGGACTCGTTGAATATTGAAAACGACTTATTTAAAAGGTGGGAGTAAATGTTAGAAGATAAGGATTTCATCAAATCCTGTGATGTACCAGGGCCTACAAAAGAGGCCATAAGGGCAATATTGCTTTACAAGTCTGAAGTCACCTTCACAGACAAGGTTGTGGATTGCGGATGCGGAACCGGCGGCATCACCTGCGAATTTTCCCAAAGGGCAGGCGAAGTGATATCCATCGACACCAATCCGGAAGCGATTGAGGTGACCTCAAGAAACCTTAAGAAGTTCGGTCTTGGAGACAATGTCACACTAATCAGCGATGACGGGGCAAATGCCCTGAAGGATATCGATGATATAGACATTGCCGTTGTAGGGGGCAGCGGCAGGCAATTAGAGAATATCCTTGATATTGTTGATTCCAAATTGAATTCAAAAGGAAGAATACTAATCACAGCTATTCTTGTTGACACTAAGGTTGAAGCCGTCAATAAGCTTAAAAGCCTGGGCTACAATCCTAAGCTAATGGAGGTTAATATTTCAAACGGCAGGATTCTTGATCGTGGAGTCCTGATGATTAGTGAAAACCCTATAGCCATTATCACTGCTAAGAAACGATGAAAGAAAATTATTGGAGATTATATAATGAGTGAACGATTAAGCTGGAAAGCTAAATTTTCCATATTGATGGTTATCTTGATAATAATCATTTATGGATCAAACTATCTTGTTTTGGGAGATGCCGAGCATATCATATCATACATCTGGACACATTTAGGGTTCATTCCTGTCGATATACTTATTGTGGCATTCCTGCTTGACGAGATTATTGAAAGAAAAGAAAAGGAAGCAATGCTTGAAAAACTGGACATGTTAACCAGCACATTCTTTTCCGAACTTGGAAACGACCTGATTTCACAATTGAGTACCGTGAATAAGTATAAGGCAAGCACTGAGAACTTGAAATCAATCAAGAGTTGGGATGAAGCTGATTTTGACAGGAAACTTGAAGAGCTTAAGGATTCTAGCATCGATTTCCAGGCAGACATTGCACCGGAAGAGCGTGAGGAATTCTTAATTAATTTAAGGGAATTGCTGATTAACAAAAGAGATTTCATTATTAACTTGATTAATAATCCTAATCTGCTTGAAAAAGAAGAATTCACATCCTTGATGAATTCAATTCTTCACTTGGATGAGGAATTGGAGCACAGGACCGATTTCGCATTGGTGAATGATGCTGATTTCGGCCATTTAAATGGGGACATGCAAAGAGTGTACAATAAGCTTGTATATGAATGGGTTTACTACCTTAAATACCTGTACAAGAATTACCCTTACATGATTGCTTTGGTCATACGTACCAATCCATTCGATGAGGATGCAAGCGTATATGTGAAAGAATGAATTTGTAGAGAGGTTTAATATGAGTAGTGTAACTGAAGTCAATGAAAGTATTAAATCTTGCATTATTTTATGTGGAGGGCAAAGTAGAAGAATGGGTCAGGACAAGGGATCTATGATTATTCAAGACAAACCTATGATAAAACATATTCTTTCTACTTTAAACCATCATATAAATGAAGTTGTAATCGTTTTAAATGACAAAGATAGGATTGAGAAATATGGCGAATTTATCAATCCCCAGGATTACGACTATAATCTCACAATATGTGAAGATGAAATAAAAAACAAGGGGCCAATGCCTGGAATAATGACAGGACTCACACACATCACCGGAGACTATGCACTGATACTGCCCTGCGATAGCCCATACGTCAGTTCAAAGTACATTGACACTATTTTTAAAGAAATTAATGACGACCATCAAGCAATCGTACCATACCATGACAGTGAAAACAAGCTGAAAACATCCGAGCCACTGCATTCAATCTACAATAGGAACCTCATTCCAGTGATTGAAGATCTATTGTCACAGGATATTCTGCACATTAAAGGACTAATAGAAAAAATAGATACGAAATTTGTCCAGATTGATGATAAAAAAATAGAAAAAAAAGAATTTAGAAATCTTAATCGTCCATCAGACATTTAAAGATGTTCTATTAACTCTTTAGTTTTAGTAACTGCCATGTTGACTGCAAAAAGAATGTCATCTTTTGTTAACGGTTCTTTTCCACCTTTCTGCATGGAGCAGATGTGACCGTCTTTTGTAACACCGACATTCAAGCGGGCGCTAGCAACTTTCTCTTCAGTCAATGTTGGGTCAATGACCATCTTGTCGCCAATCTTAACGAATGTGCATAATGCAAGCTCATTGTTGATAGGCAAGTCGAGGGTTTCGGTTTCGCTGATGACTACTTCCTCATCCTCAACGGTTGCAACAGGCAATTTCATTGTTTTTAATGCTGCCATAACGGCAAGTTCACATGCGTCGAAAAGGTTTCCGCAATTGTCTATGATGTGCAGGTCAATGAAAAGCATCCAAACGTGTTTTCCTTCCTCTACACATAACTTATCGAGTTCAACGAGTTCGCTTTCACGAATTCCCCTGTCAACTACACGTGCAAGTTCTATTGAATCTTCACTTGGTGGTCCTGGTTCAAATGTAGGGTCAGCCATAGGAAGCATTTCACAGTTGGTCATCAATACTCCTAAGTCAGGAGTGTCAGGAAATGGGCTTCCAAGTGTAGGTTTGATTCCTACAATGACTTGAGTCTTTCCAAGTTTTACACGAGCGGAACCTTCTGCCTTTGAAATAACATTAGTTTCAATAGAAATATCCCTATATTCGTCAAGTGCCCTGCCGTCTTCTCTTTTATCATTCATGACAAGGCTTGTTATGCTTTTTCTTGTAATTTCCGGTACTATCTCCATATTAATCCACCCACTTATTCAATAGAATATTTTTTCATTAAAGCCTCTTTTTGGATTTCGTTTACTTTACGACATCCTTCCATAGCCAAATCGATTGCTTTTGCAAATTCCTCTTCGGTCAAGTCACCGTCACTTTGAAGCAATGTGATTTCACCTGTTCTTGGCATCATGGCTATTGGAACATCAGCTTGTCCTTCCTTATCTTCTTTTTCTGATAAGTCAAGAACGATTTCATCATTAACTTTACCTGCAGCACAGCCCACTACAATATCCTTCATAGGGACTCCTGCATCAACTAATGCAACGGAAGCTGCTGTGATTCCTGCACAACGGGTTCCTCCTTCCGCTTCGATTACTTCTATGAAAACATCAATCATTGAACGAGGATAATTCTCGAGCATCAATGCAGGTCTTAATGCATCTGCTGTGATCTTGGATATTTCAGATGATCTCCTGTCTGGACCTGGCCTTTTCCTGTCATCCACTGAAAACGGTGCCATGTTGTATCTGCATCTGATTACACCTGTGTTTGGTTCGAGCAATCTTCTGATGTATGATTCTCTAGGGCCGTACACTGCCACTAGAATCTTGTTTCCTCCAACTTCCAGGTAAGCTGAACCGTCTGCACGTTCAAGAACTCCTGCCTCAATTTTAATAGGACGTAATTCATCAAACTTCCTACCATCGTCTCTTATCATATCTGACATCTTATCAACCTCTTAATCTTGAAGAATCATTTATTGTTTAATATAAAAGAATTGTTTGAGTTATCACCATAGGATAATGAACCGTCTTTGCTTTTATTTTTTCTTTTGAATTCTTCTATAACTTCACCAATGTCTGGCTTATCCTTTTTCTCTTTTTTCTCTTCTGCTGCTTTCTCTTCAGCTTCTATTTCTTCTTGTTCTAATTCTTCTTTGAAGTTTTGAAGTTTAGGTTTTTCCAAAACAAATTCCTCTTCGGTTTCTTCAACTTCTTCTGGTGGCAATTCACCATCGATAGCTAAGTATAACTTGTTCTTGATTTTGTTTGTCAAACCGGAAGTGTGAGCTTCCTCTTCAATGAGGTGAATGACTTCACGGGTAAGTTGTTCCATGTCCTCGTCTCCTTTAACCCAGACAAGACCGTTTTGACCAACTACGATTTTACAGTTGGTTTTGTCCTTGATCATGTTGATCATTGAACCTTTCTTACCTATCAGTCTTGGAACTTTGGTTGGAGCAATGTCTACGATTATTCCTCCTTTGAATTTACCCATTCCTCTTCCTTTCAAACCGAGTTTCGCCTTCTTGATTTCATCAACGTCGACGACTCTTAAAAACAGCACGTCCCCAACATCATACACTTTGTTGAGTTCTTTTTTCTCACGACCAAAAACTTCAAAAGCTGGTAAAATTCCAGAGTAAGGTGAGTTGATGTCCACATCCCACATTGAGAATCTGACATCTTTGATTTTACCTATTACCACATCTCCTTTTTTAGGCACGTATTTGCTTTTTAAAGGAATGACTCTAAGTTTCTTATTCCTTAAAGAAACGCGTCCCATTAAAGAAGAGCAGACTTTACCATTTTCTTTGAAGGTACCTCTTCCTGCATAGTATTCGTCATCGGCCAAGATTTGACCTGGAATAACTAAGTCTTTATTCTCCACATATATCATAATAATCCCATAAGAATGATTTTAATTATTTAATAGCTTTGGTTTCCGCTTCTCCACCTGAAATTTCAGCCATTTTTGCGGCGAACTTGTCCTGTAGTCCCCCTGGCATTTCAACGATTCCTATCCATGAACCGTCCTGTTGCCATTCCTCATTTATGATTTGTCCAAATCCGTGAATGACATTGTATGCGCTTCCTGCCACTGAGCCTGGGAGTCTGACTGCCACCTTGACCTTTTCAAACCTGATTGGAATCAGCGGCTTGATGGCCTTTAGGGCTGTTTGGACCTGCTGGTCGACTGAAGTGAATGGGTCAAACTTGACTTTCGCCTCATCGCAAGCGTTTTCAATCCTTTGTGCAGGGTGAGGCAGTCCGTTTTGAGGATTAATGGCTTCTGTAGCTATCTTGTTTATAACCAGTTTTCTTTTATCCTCCTGCATCTTTCTCTTTTGGTCTGCAGTCAACTGGACAGTGCCCTTTTCAAGTATTATTTTGGAAACTTCAATAGGATCGGTAGTTTCAAATATCTTGTTCATTGCTTCTTCTGAAGCCTTGTCTCCTTTCTTGGAGTCTTTGAATATTTCCTCGACAGCTAAAAGATCCTCGATGGCAACGTCTGGGCCATCAGGATTTCTAAAATCTGCCGCCAAATCCGGGTCAACCAGTATCTCGAAGTGTTCACCCATGTATTCGTATTTAGCGATTATAGCTTCATCAACATTTACCATCTAAGCATCCCCTAACTAGTAATTAAGAAAATAATTATTCTTCATCTGCAGAATCTTCCTGTGATTCTTCAGATTCTTCTTCCTCTTCTTCAGCCGGAAGCACTTTGTCAATGTATGCTTGCACTTCGTCTTGAGAGAGTTTTACGTATTTTTCATCTTCTATTTTAATGACTGCAATTTCAACGTTGTTGGATGTTGTGTCATGGTCGGTTGCTTCGTTGATAGCGGTTAGTGCCAGTTCGATAGCTCCATCCAATGTCAAGTCGTCAGTGTATTTTTCTTCGAAAATGTCCATTGCAGCATTTCTTCCTGAACCGATTGCGGTTGCCTTGTACTCGATTAGTGCTCCGCTCGGATCGGTTTCGAATAGTTTGCATTTGCCGTTGTACACTCCACCGATGATTAGAGCTGAACCGAATGGTCTTACTCCACCGTTCTGGGTGTATAACTGTAGCATGTCGCATAGTTTTTTAGACAAGCTGGTTACACGGATCGGTTCTGAGTAGGTTATCTTATTGATTTGTGCTTCCACTCTTGCTCTTTCAACCAGTGCTCTTGCATCTGCCACAAGACCTGAAGTGGCTGCTCCTATGTGGTCATCAATCTTGAATATCTTTTCGATTGATGATGCTTCCACCAGCTTAGAAGTGGTTCTTTTGTCCACAGCTAAAACTATTCCTTCAGAACTTTTTACACCGATTGATGTAGTTCCTCTTTTAACAGCTTCTCTTGCGTATTCTACTTGGAAAAGTCTTCCGTCTGGGCTAAAGACAGTAATAGCCCTATCATATCCAGCGCTTTGTAAAGGTTGCATATTAATACCTCATATTTTATTTTATAAATATTAAATTTAAGTTCGACTACATAAAAAAATAAAACCAAATCTCCATGAAAAGGCAATTTTCAATTTCATTTCCCACGATGTAGAATGTTGAAATTGTTTTTTATTCTTTTTTCCATAAATCCAATTGATATTTATAATTATATTTATTTATATAGTTTTCTATTTTATTCTTACAAAAAGTAATTAAATATATTTCTGTGATGCCTTGATGGTGCCTGACAGGCCTATTGTTGAAATTGAAATCAGGTTGCCGTCATACCTTGTGGCAAGGGCAAGCGATGATCTGACCTCGCCTACAAAATCCCTTTGACACCTTACGATAGCCTTGTAATGATAATACTTATCCGTAGCGTCGATTTCATAGAATTTCATTACCCATAAGTTGAAATTGGATGTTTCACACTCCCCCTTGAAGCGTATGCATGCATCCCAAATGATAGTGACCAAATCGTCCTTGACGATGGGATTGGTGATTTTGATGTCCAATGTCAGGTAGCGATTGTTCTTGCGCAGTGTAGGCGGCAGGACCTTAAGCTTCATCTGTGACCCTCCTGACACCCTTTAAAATGAGGTCTTCACGATTCCTGTTGAATTCCAGTATGTTTTCAGAGGTTTCAAATGATTTAGTTATCTCATCATCATCCAATCCTGTCTGCTTGAATACCTCAACGAAATCATGAGTTGTCCTGATGTCAAAAACAGACTCCGCACGAGATGACAACACCAATGGGAAATCGAATTTCCTATGCAGGGCGTAGATGTCCCTGAAATTGGAAATGACCTTTGCCCTTGGAGAGAGATATGTTCTCAAGACATCCTTGAAGCACAATTCCACAGCCACATTGTTGCGAACCGCCTCCTTTGCAAGCACATGGTTCAAGCCGGAGTCATACCTGTTGAGGTACGGTCTTGACAAAACGTCAATCTTCATGTTTTCAAGCACTGCACGGTTGACCTTCAAGTCCCCTCCGACAACGCTGATGCATGATGCACGGTTCCTGAAGTTGTTGGCATGGTTTCTAATCTCATTTATGTTCGTGGACTTAATCTCCAGGGTATAGTCAAAATCAATGATGCCCTCAAGGCCATCCTTCAGCTCATCCCTTAATTTCAAAGCCTCTTTAAATTCATTTTGATTGTATGAAAAATTAATGTGCTCCCATCCATAACTGGAAGCCTGAATAGCCAGTTCCATATTGTTTTCAAGGCCACTTCCCTTAATATTCAAATCAAAAAACATAGTAATTACTTTATTTATTCTTATATAAATAATTGCTAAAAAAAAATAAGATAAGTGATTTTTGGTCAATCACTTATTGATATCTGAAGAATTCAACTTCCCAGCTCACGGTTTCATAATAGTCTATAGTGAAGGTTTCCTCCACGTCTGAAGTGTAGGTGAATGAATCTGATCTTGTCTCAACCTTACTTTTTGAACCCCAATCAACTCCTCCGGACGCTCCATTGGAGCCTGAGACTTGCAAGTGATTTGTCGCATAGTTCTTGATAGGGTATGCTGAGAGCTTAACCATAATCTTGCCCGCTGGAACCTGGATGGTTTCAGTTCCTGAACCTGAGCCTGAGTATTTGCCTATTGACTCCCATGATTTCTCATCCACAACTTCCGTGCTGGATTTGGATGAGGATACTGATTCTGTTTTGGCAGAATCATCTTCGCTGTCTGAATCATCGGATGACTTAACGTCTTGGGAAGCTGCACTATCCTGAGAATTGTCATTAGTTTGAACCTGATTAGAATTATTGTTCATTGCGAAATATCCGATTGTACCCGCCAAGACAATTATAACCACTATCAAAGCTATGATAATGTATTTTGAGTTGCTTGACTTGACAGGGACAGGTTCCGGATTATTCACGGCTAATGAATTTCCGCATTTAGTGCAAAATTTCGCCTTGTCTTTGTTTTCAAAACCACATTTACTACATTTCATAATAATCAGTATTATTATTTTTAACACAACTTATATAATAAGTTAATTATAATAGACATGAAATATTAAAAAGGTGTTTAAGATAATTATACGATGTTATAAAATATTTTATAGTATAAACAATATAATAAATTAATATGGTAAAAGAAAGTGATGAGCTTTTGAAATTAACTTCCTATGTTCAAATTTCAAAGTATAGAGAAAAAACCTTGAAATCCATTGGAGACGAAGTTAAGATACCAACTAACATCGCAAAAGACAGTGGAATTAGAACAAATCATATTTCAAAAGTTTTAAGCGAATTGAAAAGCAAAGAAATTGTCGAATGTATTAATGAAGAAGCTCGTAAAGGAAGACTGTACAGACTGACCGATACCGGAAAGGACGTATTGGAAACTATTAAAGAAAAAGAAGAAAAAGAGACTGAATCCGATTAACTTAATTCAATCCCCTCTTTAATACTTTCTAATTCTTTCAGAGCTTCCATATTATTTGAAACCTCAACCAGAACGTCACCAAGAACACTTATCAAAACCTTATTTTTCATTGAAAGACCGTAGTACTCATCCGTTTCCAAGAATATTGACTCGTAACTTGGGGACAATAAGTCCTTTCGGTATTGCAGCTTTATCTCGTTTCTTAAACTGTCATCAATATATTTCTCAAGGTAAACGATGATTTCATTGGCAAATGAATTTCCAAGCACAATCATGTCTTTCAATGCATCCCTGTCAAATCCGATTTGCTCGACAAGCGCATTGAAGGAGCCGTAATTCTGATAGCCATATGGTATGAATCTCCCCTCAACAGTATGGGCGCAGTACTCGTTCATAATCTTGAACTCAGGAAGTGTTAAGAAATACCATACGAAACTCTGAAGCGTTGAAGATGTCCTGACCTTGAAGATATCGCATAAGATGCTTTCAACAATTGCAAACAGGAAATAATGGGCCAGTTCATGAATGATTGTTGCTATCTGAACGGAATCCTCCAGGCGGTCATCATAAAATATGCCTGTGCCGACGAAAATGAATCCCCTCTCGTATCCCCTTGCCTTGGTCTTGCATTCGGTGAATATGCCTGCAAGGTTCAGTATCTTGTTTTTGACTGTATCGCCCCAGACGTCAACATAATCTGCTCGTATGAAAATATTCGACAATATCTTATCATACTCCGCATCGCTAATGGAGGCGTTCAAAAGAAGGTTCCGGTTGAATTCAGAAAAGAGTATGTTAAAATCGTCAATGCTTATAGGGTTCAATTGGTTGCCGCATTTGATGCAGTATTTATCATGATCCCCATTGGCTTCACCGCAAACCGGACAGACATGTTCCGTTATCAGCTTGTTGCCACAATGGGTGCAGTAGTTATTTTCCTTGAAATTCAATGTTCCGCAAATGTCGCATTCCCTCAAACTCATCACCTGAACATGTCCTTAAGACTCCTGACTTTTGAATCGATTGAATTTTTACGATAAATTCTTCTTTGAATGTTCTTTCCGCAATTCGGGCAGAATTCACTGTCCCAATCTAGAATCTCACCGCAGGAGCATACTATTCTTGTCTTGACATTTCTCTGCGGGTTCAATGGCCTGTCGCACTCTTCGCAGAACTTCAGGTTATTGGAGTTCCCATGCCCGCAGATGCATACGATTTTAGTGTCCTGCCTTTTCAGGTTATTCCCGCATTCAATGCAGTAGGTGGCCGTGATTTCATTGAGTTTTGAGCATGTGCAAAGTATCGCAATGTCATTGAGTTTGCCGTAATTGGACAGTGGCAATCCGCAGTTTCGGCAGAATTGAGAGTATTTCTCGTTTTCCTCCCCGCAAAAACAGAATATCGAGTCCTTAAATTCCAGGTTGAAATTGCTGTAATTGTCGGGGGTGTTTATCGTATCCTCTTTCAGTTGCCTGCCGCACATTTCACAGTACACATTCTCCTTCGAGTTCACCGCACCGCATTCACACACTATGGTGTCCATTGAGAATTTTGGTTTTTCTTTTTTAAGCAATTTATCGATTCTGCTTTGTGATCTTTTGGCACCGCACATGTAGCAGAATTCATTGTCCACATGATTCAAATAGCCACAGCTGCATATCTCATACTTGAAATCGCCTTTGGTGTTTATGTATGGTGAGAAGTCAATCTCAAAGTTGAAAAATCCTATATTGTGGATTGGCGGAGTCAAAACATGTGTAGTGTTTTTCGCATCATACTTTGTCTTGCATCCGCAACCAGTGCAGAAGGGTTCGCCGGGCAGTATCCTGTGGCCGCATTTCCTGCAGTAATTCTCTAAAACCATCTTTCCTCATTTCTTGGATAATGATTGGATTTCTTCAACAACCTTGTATAATATCTCGTCTCCAAGGCCTTCAATGTATTTGATGGAACCGGCGCATTCATGGCCTCCACCGTCCACACCAGCCTGTGGGACCTTTTCAATCATTTTGGTTACTATCTCATTAACGTTAAAACCGTATTGCTCGTTGACGGCATCTGTTGCACGGAACACTCCAAAGTCAGGTCCATGGCCCAGGGTGACTATCGGCTTGTCCTCTCCGAGTTCCTTGATTACATGGTCGTGCACGAATCCGCAGGTCTTTCCAGGTGCCGGGAATGTGAACTTGTGTGCGAACTTCTCCACATCTAGGAGGTTGAAATAGATTCCGTTTTCAAGCTGGGTCTTCTTGATGTTAGGAAGCGCTGCCCTGAGTTGAGTGTCGATTCTTTTCTGGTATTCCCTGTACAATGCATCAATCATCTTCTTGTGCTTGTCAAGATTGTCAACTGCAAGTATGGTGTCCATTATTCCTCTTCCGTTCATGAATCTTAAGAAGTATGCTTCAAAGTCAACGCATTCAGCAATCTTTGCCAGGTGCTCCTGTGTGAATCCTTTCTGTGCTGCGAGTTTGAGGTATTGGTACACTTCTCCGCATTCTGCACGATCCCCCAATGCCGCAACTCCCGGCAGGTGCTGTATCAGTCTTTTGACTTCAGGGTTTATGATGTGTGCGACTTCTGTTGCCAGGCATCCTGCTGTCAATTGTGAGTCTCCACCAACCAGGTATGGGTTGACGTGGCAGTCGACGTATTCATCCACAGCAACTGTTGCGCCATAGATTTCACCATCCTCCTCGATTTTTGTCAACAGTTCCCCTGGGGAGTGGTGGTCTATCACCACGACTTCAATATCGTAGATTTTTGCCTGCATCAGCGCCACAATGTCCTCTTCGGTTGAACCGTTGTCAAGAAGCACTATTAGAGGCAGTTTTTGACCGTGCCTTTCCTGGTCTTCCAGTGCAAATGACAGGTCTTTAACGACATCTTCCAGCTCATAGAATGGTGCCTTGCTTGGTGAACGCTTGAAGTAGTAGTATTCGGCATCATTGCTTGGGTTTTCCTTCTGTATCAATGGGACAATTGCCTTTTCCATTGCAACCCCTGAGACTATGCCGTCGGCGTCGTTGTGGTGTCTTAGAAGTATTGTTCTTCCGTCAAGTATTGCTCTTCTGATTCTTTGTGCAGCCTCATACATCTTAGGCCTGAGCCTGTTTAAAACATCACTCTTGACCAAGAAATCAACATCTTGAGGTTTGGCCTTGGCGTTTAATGCATCATCGATCAATTTATTCAATTGCATTGTGCTTTCTGCGTCAAGCTTCACCATTGAGGATGACTCAATCTGGGTCTTTCCGCCATGCTCGTTCACTTCACCTATGACCTGCACCGCATCCTCCAGCTCGATTTCCGGATATGACCTCTCGCCCGCCTTGTCAAATGCTGCAATTTCAGTGGTTCCGCTCTCATCGCTTATTATGAATATTGTAGGGCCTGAAGTCTGCTGTATTTGCTGAACCTTACCGTCAATCCTCACCATGCGGCCTTTCTTCTCCTCTAACTGGCCAATCAGTGTTCTTGGGATTGACTTGGTCAGTGTCTTGAGGTTGTACTCCTCAACATAGGCAGGTGCAAAGTCAATCTTGCCTTCCCTTGACTTGATTGAGGTTACAAAGACTATTATGTGCTCGCCGACATGGTAATCGGAAACGTCTCCCCTCATGAGTCCCCATACATTATTGTTCAATGATACGAATGCACCGTACTTCTCGATACGAGTGATCTTACCACGGTAGAGCTTGTCACGGTCAATGTCCCTCATGTTGCATATGTCATCAAGGACATAAACGTCACGGGCGGCGTTTCTTTTAGCCTCATATTCATCGTGCCTTGCCTTTTCGGCCTTTCTTTTCTCTCCGCACTCATGGCAAATATCATATTTCTCGTCAAGCAGCTTGCCGCAGTCCCTGCACACGTTGACCTGGCCGGTCCCATGGCAGTATGAGCAGTCCTCATATACTTCAACCTGGCCTTTGCCGTTGCAGGCTTCGCATGGGATGTCCTCTTCCCCGCCGAGGTCGAACTTGTCTCGTGCCTTACTGTTCACGCCTTTAAAATGATTTCCAATATTAAAAGCATCATCTTCATAACCTGTTCCGCCGCATGCGTCGCATTCCTTATAGTCCACCACAACGGAACCTATTCCATTACATTTTGGGCATTTTGTCTTCATCTAAAGCCTCCTCTTGTTTTTAACTGAATAATTCTGGATTCTCCTGGACTATATTGACTCTTTTGTTCTGGTAATTGACCGCATTAATCATCAAGTCGTTGGCTTCGCTTCCATGAGTTGATCCAGTGTAATTATAATGCATTTCCAAATAGTATATTGCTTCGTTAAGCTCTTCGACAGCCTTCAGCTTCACTTCCAGTTCATTGATGGCTGCGTTGAGGTAGTTCTTGTGAACCTCATTCATGTCCTTGTCATACTTATCCTGTATCCTTTCCAGTTTATGCAGGCTTTCGTTATAGTTATCTCCCGCAGATTTGGCCTTCTGGCTGGCTTCATCATAACTTCGACTGTTCAATAATTCAACGGATTCATTGTAATCCTCATCTCCCTGAACAATGCCCTTGCTTATTTCCGGCATGGATTGGTTGATGTTATCCATTGAACTATCGATAAAAACAATAGCTACGGATATTAAAAGTAAAACTACAATAAAAATTATCAATTTAATATAACTAGACACGTATTAAATTATATAAAAGGATATTATTAAAAGTTATTATTGAAAAAAATTAAAGAAAAAAAGAAAGTTTAAAATGATTATTTTAAACTTATTCGCTGGACCAGAGTCCGTGTAAATTACAGAATGCTAATGCCTTAACGTCATCGGTTGAGTTGACTGTGAAGGTTGCTTCTGCAACATCTCCAGGTTTGAAGCATTTAGCGTATTGTTCAGCGCCTGCTTCAACGATAACGAATTCAATGTAGTGATCATCATCCATTGGGTGAGCTGCTTCACCGACTTTTACGGTTACTTTGTCTCCGTCGATTTCAACTACTGGTTTGTGTTTAGGTGATTTTTCACCTTCGGTCTGTACCGGGAATTCGAGCATGTGGTCTGAACATACTTTTTCGTCGCCTTCTGATAATACTTGAATGATGCTTCCGCAGTCGTCACATTTTAATATTTTTGCCATAATAAACATCTCCTTAAATAGATTAAGGATATTATATTTTTTAAAGTATTTATTATTATTGATTGTTTTCGTAATAGTTTTCGATTGCTGCCTGAAGACCGTCTGCTGCTAGGTTGGAGCAGTGCATCTTGATTGGTGGAAGACCATCCAATTCCTCTGCAACATCGTTACGTGAGATTTTCAATGCCTCATCGAGGGTTTTGCCAACTGCGATTTCTGTAATCATGCTGCTTGTTGCGATTGCTGCACCGCATCCGAAGGTCTGGAATGAAATGTCCTCAATTACCTCATCATCATTGACCTTGATGTATATTGTCATCAGGTCTCCGCATGTCGGGTTTCCCACGGTTCCTACACCGTTGGCATCTTCCATCATTCTACAGTTCCTAGGGTTTGCAAAGTGATCCATTACTTTTTCTGAATAATCCATTTTTAACACTTCCTACAGTTGTCTTCATGTTTTTTACACATTATATTGTCATAATCCAATTCCTGATTCCACAATGGGGACATTTGCCTTAGTCTCTTGACGGCTTCAGCGATTGTTTCAACGAATTCATCAACGTCAAATGCTTCGCTTTCAGGTGCAAGGGATATTCTTAATGATCCATGAACATCCACTGGGTCCAATCCCAATGCGGTAAGCACTGGTGATGCCTCAAGGGTGTTTGATGAGCATGCTGAACCTGTTGATGCCTGATATCCCTTAGCGTCCAAAAGCAGAATCAATGATTCGCCTTCAATCGCCTTGAATCGGAAGTTCACAAGGTTTGGCAACCTGTCTTCAACGCTTCCGTTGAGGTATGCCTCAGGGATTGTGCTCAATACCTTGTCGATTAGCTCGTCACGGATAGAGGAGAGTTTCTTGTAGTGTTCATCAAGCTTTTCTGCTGCGATTTCACATGCCTTTCCGAATCCTACGATTCCAGGAACGTTTTCGGTTCCTCCCCTGATTCCCCTTTCCTGTCCTCCACCATGTATTAATGGCACGACACGGGTTCCCTTTCTAATGTAGAGTGCCCCGACACCTTTTGGTCCGTTGATTTTATGGGAAGATAAAGAAAGCAAGTCTATGTTTAGCTTCTCAACATCCACTTCAATCTTACCGAAGCTCTGCACAGCATCCACATGGAACTTGATGCCATTTTCACGTGCAATCTTACCGATCTCCTCGATTGGCTGGATTGTGCCGATTTCATTGTTGGCATGCATTACAGTGATTAGGATTGTCTCGTCTGTAATTGCCTCTTTCAAATCGTCGATTTCAATTACCCCATCAGCATTGACGGGAAGGTAGGTTACCTTAAAGTCAAGTGATTCCAAAAATCCGAGAGTGTTTTTAACGGCAGGGTGCTCGATATTGGTAGTAATAATATGCTTTCCCTTTTTAGCCAATTTGAATGCGACACCCTTGATTGCAAGGTTGTCTGATTCTGATCCTCCGCTTGTGAAGATTATCTCTTCAGGTTTTGCATTTATTGAATCTGCCACTCTTTGGCGTGCAAGAGTCAATGCCTTTTTGGATTCACGGCCGATTCCATAAAGGGTTGAAGGGTTTCCGAACTCCTCGATGAAATACGGTTCCATTTCTTTAAAAACTTCTTCACTAACCTGTGTAGTTGCTGAGTTATCTAAATACATTCTATTATCTCCCAATTGTCTTTTGTTTTTAGTAAATTTTCTTAATATATAAGTTTTAAGTGATTAGACAGTAACCTAGATACTGTCTAAAGCTTGGCTTAAGTCTGCGATTAAATCATCAACATCCTCCAAACCGATGGATAAACGGATGAAGTCAGGTGTAACTCCTGTTGCCTCCTGCTCTTCAGGGCTTAGCTGTTGATGTGTGGTACTTGCAGGGTGGATTGCAAGGCTTTTTGCATCTCCGATGTTTGCAAGTATTGAGAAGAGTTCAAGCTTTTCGATGACTTTGCGTCCTGCTTCCTCCCCGCCTTCAACACCGAAACCAAGGATTCCTGAGAAATGGTCTTTCAGGTATTTCTTGTTGATTTCGTATGTTGGGTGGGATTCAAGTCCAGGGTAGTTCACCCATTTGACTTTAGGATGAGCTTCAAGGAATTTAGCGACTTTAAGTGCGTTTTCTGAGTGTCTTTTTATACGCACGTCAAGGCTTTCCAATCCTTGCAGGAATATGAAGCTGTGCACTGGTGCCTGGGTTGCTCCAAGGTCTCTTAAGAGTCTTGCTCTTATCCTTACGGTGAATGCAAGGTTTCCAAGTTCAGGAACATCTCCGAATGCATCCCAGAATACTAGTCCATGGTAGCTTGGATCTGCCTTGGTGAAGTTAGGGAATTTTCCGTTTCCCCAGTTGAACTTACCTGAATCAACAATATATCCTCCAACTGCAGTACCATGTCCGCCAACATATTTAGTGGCGGATGCTGCGATTACATCTGCACCATGTTCCAATGGCCTTACAAGTCCTACACCTACAGTGTTGTCGACTATTAATGGAATATCGTGTGAGTGTGCGATTTCAGCTAATGCCTCAAAGTCCGGAACGTCGAGTTTTGGGTTTCCGATTGATTCGACGTATATTGCCTTGGTCTTTTCATCGATTGCTGCTTCAAAGGCTTCAAGATCCTGTGAGTCTACGAACTTGACTTCTCTTGCAAGGTCCTTAAAGGTGTAGTTGAACAGTTGGTATGTTCCTCCGTAGAGGTTGTCTGCTGATACGATGTTGTCTCCAGGTTCTGTTACATTTAGTATTGCGTATGAGATTGCTGCAAGACCACTTGATGTTGAAATTCCTGAGTTACCGCCTTCGATTGCGGCAATTCTTGCTTCAAATACATCACTGGTAGGGTTTGTGAGTCTGGAGTAAATTTGTCCGAACTCTTGAAGGGCGAATCTCCTTGCAGCTTCATCTGAGTCTTTGAATACGTATGATGTTGTCTGGTAAATAGGTACTGCTTGTGCTCCTGTTGCGGGGTCTGGTTGCTGTCCTGCACGGACGCCTAATGTTGCTAATCCATAATCTTTATTAGTCATTTTTTATCACCTTTATTTTTTTGAAATTTCAGTAAATATATCACGTGTTATATTACTATATAACAATAGTTATTTTTTATATATAAATGTTTTGGTCAGCCTAAAAAACATGTAAAAAATAAATTATAACTTATGTTATACAGATATAACATCTGTTATTTTTAGTATATAAACATTGTTATATTTTACAAAAAATAAAATTAATAATTCCTCAAATCAAAAAAATAGAAAAAATTAATGTTAATAAATTAAAAGTAAAAAATGAGATTAACATCCAATTTAACACTTTCCAAACGATACAACATCAAATATTTATTCAATACCATTTTCCTTAAGTTTAGCTTTTAAGATGCCGATCCAATCATCTTTTCAAAAGAAAGATACGTTAAAAAAAAATTAAAAAGGCACATTAAAAAAAATTTAACTCTTTCAAGAAACCCTTTTTTTGCATAATCCTGTTTAAAAACAAAATCCACTTTAGGTTCGCTGAATAAACCCGGATGCGCCTTTTTTTAGCTTCCCATTCCTCATCAGATAAACCATTTCGTCCCAAAATCTCAGAAATCCTGCTTTCTTCATGAGTCCTGCCCACATGATTAAAACTAGGCTCGCCAAACAAACCTGGATGCTCATGTTTCTTAGCTTCCCACTCTTCATCAGATCTGCCATTGCGGTGCAATCTCTCAAACCTTGTAGCATAATCTTCAGGTTCGTCCTCTTTTTGAATATTTTGAAACAAGGAAAGATATGATTTTAATTTTTCCAAAATAGACATTACCTCACCTCTAAATTACTATTAATCCAACATAGATTATAAATATTGCGATGAACCCCACACCATACCTCATTAGTCTAAGGCCCAAATGTCCTTTTGAATTTTTCTCATCTAAAATCTTATCATTACCCTCAACACATCGATTCAAACTGATAAGAATGCTGCTGACAATCTCATCAAAGGAATTGTTATCCAAATCAAAGTCAATTAATGTGTCAATGTTGGGCACAGTGCGAATTTGATTTAGATTATTTAATGTTGACATGAAAACCAATAGGGAAGCCAAATAGAAGATTAGTGAAATTAGGAAAATGCTGAATACAATAAGCATTTCAGACAAGGAAAGAATTTCATTAAATTCAATTAACCTTGGAAATAGTGCATTGTATCGTTAACATCACAGCCAAAAATGCAACCATTGACTTGTTTTTATTGTCAATCGATTGATTGCGGACAACTTCCTCATCATAACGATGCAATGCCAAATCCATCAGCAATCTTTGATTGTTACAATCCATTTAACCACCATACTATCAAATTAAAAGATTCTATTGAACTTGACATCATGTTTCAGCAAATCTTTAACTGTTGGCAATTCCATTTCACTTTTCCTGTATTTCTCAATGAATTTAGAGTAGTTTTCCCGGAATTCATCTTCATCCTTGCGGGACATGAATGGAACGGTGAATTTGGAGATATAATCATCGATGGTGAATTCTTCATTATTTTCAAGTTTTTCACTTAGTTTTAGCAGAATTTCATCACCATCATTTTTTCTTGAAGATATATAAGTTATATTGATATTTTCCTCATCCGGAACTTCAATGTCCCTTATTTCAATATAGGGTTCGCATATTATGTATGCAACAACATATTGTCCAAAGGATTTCTGCAGGAATTTGCATACCTCAAGTACGGAGTTTACCTCTTCTGTGCTTGGCATTTCCCTTTGCACCTTGAAATATGCTGATCCTGCGCCGATAAACTTTAAGACAACCCCTCCAAGCTTATCTTTTTTTGGAAATTCCACAGTATCATCCACTTCAAATGGAGAGTATATTCCAAAAACCTTGCCGAACATTGCATTGTAGTACAATTCATCTTCGCCATCCCTTACTTCATAGCTTTCCCTTTCATACTTGAACATTCCTAAAACCTCCAAATCAGTTGTCTTCATATGTTTCTATGAGGTTCATATAATGCTGATATTTTTCCTCAAAAGCTTTTTTGTCCTGATATCCTGTGTATGGAAGAAGCATGTGGTCAATGGAATCGGATATTGTGAATTCCTCATGGTTTTTAAGCTTGTTTTCCAATCTTTCAATTATTTCTTCACCGTTGTGGATTGCTAGGGAACTGAAGTATATTCTTATTCTCAGTTCAACTTTTTTCTCATCGACATCGAATGTTCTGTTGGGAGGACATACCACATATGCGTCAACGCGACGGTCGAATTTGTCCACAAGATAAGAGCATACCTCAATGATTGAATCCATAACCTCATCATTTACATTTCCATCGATTGTTCTGAAATAGACTACATCTCCACCTTCAAGAATTAATACGACGCCGTCATCATCTTCCTTTTTTGGAACTTCAATGTCCTCCCTGACCTGGAAGAATCTGTCGTCCTCGAATAGTGTTTGAAGCATTACATGGTACCAGTTGTAGTCGTCAGGATTTGATTTTAAAATTTTACTTTCATTTTCGCTCAATCTTTGTCTTGAATATATTCCAAACATAAATTATTCTCCATTTTTTCCAAAATTTAAAATGAATTAAATCATTCATATTTTGAAAAACTTTTCATGTAGTAGTTAGTTAGATTTAATTGAAATATAAATCTTGCTATATGAGTCTAGAACAATATTTAGGTCGGTTTATAAGAAAATAAGCTCAAATCAATATTGTTTTCAACTTGTAAAATATGTTAAAAATATATTACATTAATTAGGAAAAAACAATGGAAAAGCAAAAAAAAATAATAAATAAAAAAAGGAAGAGAAGTTGAATTCTCTTTAATCGTTTATTTCGTAACCTAATGCTTGTAGGTTATCACGAATCTTATCGGACAAATCATATTGCTTGTTTGCCCTTAGCTCTGATCTTACTTCAGAAATTAAGTTCAGCAAGTCATCAGATCCGGCATTGACTTCTCCACTCTCAAAGCTGACCCCTAAAATGTGACTTGCATCATCCATAAATGCCTTAATGGCTATCTTTTCCTCACCGGAGAGACTATCCAATTCGTTTTTGGTGTCATTGATTAATCCGAATATTGCAGCGATTGCCTTTGGAGTGTTAAAGTCATCATCCATGCTGTTGAAGAATTCAGCTTTGTGAGGAGCTAATGCTTCGCATTCAAAGTCATCATCGCCCACTTCAACATCCAATTGCCCATAGTATTTCCTGATTCTCTCAAGGCTTCTTTCTGACTGGTGAAGTGAATCCTTGGAAAAGTCAATCGGGCTTCTGTAATGGGTTGAAAGCACGAAGAATCTGAAGGTGTCAGGCTCATAGCTTTCAAGCAATTCACGGATTGTGATGAAGTTATGGAGTGATTTTGACATTTTCTCTCCATTAACATTTAAGAATCCAGTGTGCAACCAGTATCTCACCATTGGGGATTTTCCTGAAACCGCTTCCATCTGTGTGATTTCCGCTTCGTGGTGAGGGAATATCAGGTCCAGTCCTCCGCCGTGGACATCGTATTGCTCTCCGAAGTAGTATTCGGTTATTGCAGTGTCTTCAATGTGCCATCCAGGTCTTCCGTCTCCCCATGGGGATGGCCATGTTGGCTCATCGACTCCTTCACGTTTTTTCCATAGTGCAAAGTCCTGATGGTTCTTCTTTGTGGTTTCTGCAATTTCCCTATGGGATTCAAGCTCTTCAACGTTCCTGTTTGAGAGTTTTCCGAATTCCTCAAAGGTGTCTATTTCAAAGTATACTCCGTCTTCGGTTTCATAAGCGAATCCCTTATCAATCAGCCTTTGGATTTGGTCGATGATTTCAGGCATGTGATCAGTTGCCCTTGCGAATAGATTGACACCGTTGACATTCAATTTTGCCATGTCTTCACGGTAGCGTTTCTCAAACTTGCGTGCCAATTCATCTGCAGGAATGCCGCTTTCCTTTGACCTGTTGATGATTTTATCATCAATGTCTGTTACGTTTTGAATATAGAATACTGCGTAACCCTTATATTCCAAGTATCTTTTTATTGTGTCGAATGAAATGTATGTTCTTCCGTGTCCGATATGTGCATCGTCATAAACGGTCGGTCCGCATACGAATAGGTTAACTCTGTTATCGTTAATTGTTACAAAATCCTCTTTACTGCGAGTTAAAGTTGAATAAATTTCCATAAAAATAAACCTCGAAAAAAAGTAATTATAAAAGGCAAGTGAGGGACTTGAACCCCCGTATTATGGTCTGCAGCCACACACCTAGCCACTCGGTAAACTTGCCATAAAGTACAATAAGATAATAAAATATTGGTAATTAATAGTTTATATACTTTACTATTTTTTCCAATATTTTCTTATTCAGCCTCGGATCCCAGACAAGATTGACAGTCTTCACCAAGGTCCTCTTTATTAATGTTAAGTTGAGCCAAAACATCAGTTGTCTTGACATGCTTGCATATAGTGCAGGTTCTTGAAATCAGGTCTGCTTTTGTAGCTTCTCCTTCGGATAACTGTCTTGCAAACTCATGAATCATTTTGCGAACGTTTTCATCGAGTTTGATTCCGCTTCCACGTTTGTCAGTTATGTACTGGGAAACTGCAGGTTGAGTTATGTCCATAAGCTCTGAAACATCTTTCTGTTTCATTCCCAGGTTTAAAAGTTCTTTTGCCAATTCTGACCTGATAGCAGGTATCACATACCACACTACGATTTCACAAGGTGGTTTCATTTTTAATCACCATCTTTTTTAAATAAGTCTTCTAGTTCTTCTTGTTCATCTCTTATATCTTCAGTCATGCAGATTTCATGTTTTTCGAATAGAATTTCGAAACGCTTATCGTTTTCTTGAAGATGTTTTTCTATTACTCTAATTGCATCAGCAACAGGGTCTGGAAGTTTGCCGTGGTCCAAATCAACTTTTTCAGGTTTTACTCCTTTACGCCTTACAATTCGTCCAGGAACTCCGACACAGGTTGATTGTGGAGGGACGTCTTTTAAAACTACTGCGCCCGTACCGATTTTGGAATATTCTCCAATGGTAATGTTTCCCATTACCTTTGCACCGGCTCCAATAATCACTCCCTTTTCGACTGTTGGGTGTCTTTTGGTTTTTTCAGTACTTGTTCCACCGAGAATCACTCCCTGGTACAGCAATACGTCATCGCCTACAATAGCGGTTTCACCGACTACAACACCCATACCATGATCTATAAATACTCGTTTACCAAATGTTGCACCCGGGTGAATTTCAATGCCTGTGAGGAATCTGGATAAGTTAGAAACCATTCTAGCTAAAAGCTTTAGAGAATGATTCCATAGCCAGTGGCTGAGCCTATGAAACAATAAGGCGTAAAATCCAGGGTAACATAGGAAAATCTCCAATGTTGACCTGGCAGCAGGATCTTTTTCCTTGATGGCTTTTATTTCTGCCCTTAAATTCTTGAACATTTGGTAAACCTCATAATATGCTATGTTATAATTTTATATAACATATAGTATAAATAGTTATTCTTATTCAAATAACCAGTCTACTGAAAGGTATCTTTCACCGTTGTCCGGTAGGATTGCTATTATTCTTTTGCCCTTGTTTTCTTCTTTTTTAGCTAATTCCAATGCTGCCCAAGTTGCAGCTCCTGATGATATGCCGGAAAAAATACCTTCCTTTTTGGCGAGTGCAAGGAGAGTGTTTCCCGCATCCTCGTTTGCCACAGGTATGATTTCATCGATTACTTCTGAATCATAAATTGATGGCACGAATCCTGCTCCAATACCTTGAATTTTGTGAGGTCCTTTTTCGCCTTTTCCTAAGGTTTGTGAGTCTTTTGGTTCAACTGCGACTATTTTTACACCTGGAACCTCTTCTTTCAATACTTTACCGATTCCTGTGATTGTTCCTCCGGTACCTACGCCTCCGATCACGATATCCACTTTCCCTTCTGTGTCTCTTAGGATTTCCTGAGCAGTGGTTTCGGCATGGATTTTTACATTGGCCGGGTTGTCGAATTGTCCTAGAATGATTGAATCTGGAGTCTCTTCATTTAGTTCGTTTGCCTTTGCGATTGCTCCACCCATTCCGTCGGCGCCTGGGGTCAATACCAATTCCGCTCCGAGGACGCTTAGGAATTTTCTTCTTTCAATGGACATGGTTTCAGGCATGGTCAATATTAGCTTGTAGCCTTTTG
>NZ_CACYJE010000024.1 GCF_902774605.1 uncultured Methanobrevibacter sp. | reverse complement strand
AGGCGAACACGAAGACCTTAAAAATGTTGTTGAAAGATTTGAGGAATTGGGATTCAGCATAATTGAAATTGATGGAGTGCTTTTAAAGGAAAAAATCACCACCATTTTCCATGGACACATTGTGGATCAGGATTTAAGGGACACAATGGACAGGATCAACGAGCTTGAGGATGTGGTCATTGTGGCATTCGACATCAAGTTGAACGGTGAGGAAAAATCAACTGCACTAATCAATATTGAAGCAGGCGTTGGCAAAAAGCAAGTTGTATTTGATAAAATTGCAGAAATTGCGGAAGAAAAGGAATTACTGGTAATTAATGAAGTATAGTGATTATTATGGATGAATGTAAAGTTATAATCATGGGATTCGGTTCAGTTGGCCAGGGAGTCGCCAATGCACTGTCCATGAAAAAGGATTTGATTAAAGATAAAACCGGAGTAAACGTTAAAGTCGTTGCTGCGGCTGATTCATCTACCTCTGCAATATGTCAAGATGGTTTGGATGAAGATTTACTTGTTAAAACTAAAAAGGAAGAAGGAAAACTATCAGCATATCCTGAATTCGGGTCTGATAAGAATGGTTTGGATGTTCTAGATGCCGTTGAATACGATTGTCTAATCGAAGCAACTCCTACTAATATCGTTGATGCACAACCTGCACTTTCACTGACATTGAAAGCATTTGAACAAGGAAAAGACGTGGTGACTTCCAACAAGGGTCACTTGGCATTGAAATTCAAGGAAGTAGTTAGTGCAGCGGAAAAAGCCGGTGTTGAATTCAAATATGAGGCCAGTGTGGGCGGATCAATGCCTATAATCAATTTCACAAGAGACACTCTCGCATCATGTGAGATCAAATCAATCAAGGGAATCCTCAACGGCACCACCAATTATATATTATCAAGAATGACTGCTGAAGGATCAGAGTATGAAGTCATTCTTAAGGAATCACAGGAATTGGGCATTGCGGAAACCGACCCGACACAGGATGTTGAAGGTATAGATGCAGCATGCAAAACAGTCATTTTAGCAAATTCCCTATTGGGAATCGATGCAACCTATAGTGACGTTAAGGTTGAAGGAATATCAAACATCAACTCACAAGCCATTGAGCTTGCCAAAAAGGATGATTACCTAATAAAACTGATAGCTGAAGTGTCCCCTGACAACCTGCAGGTATCCCCTCGTTTAGTCAAAAGGGGAAGTTCCTATGACGTGAGCGGAACCCTGAACATGGCAACAATCAAAACCGATTTGGCCGATGAGGTTTCAGTAATAGGGCTTGGAGCAGGTTCCCTTGAAACTGCTTCAGCGATGTTGACCGATTTAATTAGTATCTTAAAGAATAAAAACTAATTAAATCAATTTATTTTTTATTTTTACTATTTTTTTTCTAGATGATAACATGAAATACGTAATTTTTATTCCAGACGGATCAAGCGATTATCCGGTAGATGAACTAGACGGCAAAACCCCATTGATGGTGGCAAACACTCCAAACATTGATAAGTTGGCGAAAATGGGTTATGGAGGATTCACAAACAATGTTCCTGAACAGTACACACCAGGCTCTGATGTGGCCAACATGAGCATTTTCGGTTTCAACCCTGCCGATTACTATACTGGCCGTGGACCTTTGGAAGCGGGCAGTGAAGGCATTCCAACAAAACCTGAAGATGTAATTTTCAGATGCAACACCATTTACAGTGAAAATGATGAAATGGATGACTTCAACGCAGGCCACATTTCCACAGAGGAAGCCGACGAGCTGATGAAGGGGCTTAACGAGTACTTCAATGAGAAATACCCTGACTTCAAGGGGAAATTCTACACTGGCGTAAGCTACAGGCACCTTTTCATTTACACTTGCGACAGCGTAGAGGATGCCGAAATACTGTCAAGCATAAAGACAATGCCTCCTCATGACATCAGCGGCGAAAAATTGGTTGATAATCTATTCGGTGACTGTGAGCTAGCAGAGGAATTCCATAAGATCATGTATGAGGCAAGGGAATACCTTAAAGATCATGAAGTAAACAAGAAAAGGGAAATCCCAGCCAATATGGTATGGCTATGGGGTCAGGGAGTGACACCGACATTGCCGAACTTTGAGGAAACCTATGGAATCACCGCTTCAGTAATCACCGGTGTTGACTTGCTTAAGGGTATCGGAAACTTTGCAGGAATGAATATCGTGACAGTTCCTGGAGCTACCGGATACTTTGACACTGACTATGAGGCTAAAGGAAAATATGGTATTGAAGCATTGAAGGAAACTGATTTATTGCTGATTCATATTGAAGCTCCTGACGAAGCTGGACATGCTCAAAACACTGAAGAAAAAGTTAAGGCTATTGAAAGAATCGATGAGTTCATTGTCGGACCAATCATCGAAAGCCTTGAAGGCGAGGAATTCCGCGGAGCAATACTTCCGGACCATCCAACCCCAATAAGTGTCGGAACACACACAAGGGATAACGTGCCTATAATAATATTTGATTCCGAGCGTGAAGGAGACGATTGTGAATCATTCGATGAAGAAGGAGTCAAGAAAGGTTCACTGGAATTCAAGGAAGGTCATTTCCTTGTTCAAAGATTGATTGATGGAGATTATTAAGATGAAAGTTATATTAGTTAATGGAAGTCCAAACAGGAAAGGATGTACTTACACTGCACTAACTGAAGTTGAAAAAACATTGAAGGAGGCAGGCATTGATACTGAAATATTCTGGATTAAGACAAAACCTATAATCGGTTGCACAGCATGCGGAATGTGCAGCGAGCTTGGAAAATGCACATATAACAAGGACAGTGTCAATGAATTTGTCAAAAAGGCACATGATGCAGATGCATTCATATTCGGATCACCAGTATATTATGCCGGTGCGAACGGATCACTGACATCATTTTTGGACCGTGCATTCTACTCAAACTCACACAATCCTGATGGTGATGCATTCAAGCACAAGCCAGCATCAGTGATTTGCTCTGCAAGACGTGGTGGAACAACTGCAACTTACGACCAGCTCATAAAATACCTGGGAATCTCTCAGATGCCTATCATTTCCTCATTCTACTGGAACATGGTTCACGGCAACACTCCTGATGAAGTGAAACAGGACCTTGAAGGCCTTGCCACCATGAGGCAATTGGGCAGGAACATGGCATACTTCCTGAAATGTATTGAAGCAGGTAAAAAAGAAGGTTTGGCTCCTGAAGAAGAGCCTAAGATAGCTACAAACTTTATAAGATAAAATCATGAACATTTTCAAGACTCCTGAAGGATACTTGTACTCGAACCGGGCACTGCTCTACCTTTTCATACCATTGTTGGTGGAGTATGCCCTGGAATTCTTCGTAGGCCTAGCCGATTCCATCATGGTTGCATCACTTGGTGAAGCGGCTATTTCAGGAGTTTCACTTGTTGACTTTTTGATGCAATTGCTCATTTTCTCATTCTCCGCACTTGCAACGGGAGGAGCGGTAGTGGCCGGCCAGTACCTTGGCGACAGGCAAATTGACAAGGCACGAAACTCGGCAACTCAACTGGTATGGTTTTCAACAATGCTGTCCACAGTTTTGATGGTTGTGGTTGTCCTTTTAAGGCAGGTTCTCATAGGTGTCCTGTTCGGCCAGATCGAGGCTGACGTATGGCACAATGCAGACATGTATCTTTATATAGTGGCATTGTCCATTCCATTCATTGCAATATATAATGCAGGGGCTGCGATTTTCAGAACAACCAATGACGCCACTCTCCCCATGAAGATAATGCTCGTGTGTGATGTTTTAAACATTTTGGGCAATGCATATTGCATATACTTTTTAGGATGGGACGTCCGTGGCGTTGCGATACCGACAGTCATTTCACGCGTCGTGGCGGCGATTGCAGTAATGTATTTTGCCGTTGACGAGGACTATAAACTGCATATTAAACGAACATTCAGGCACAGGTTCGACACTAAAATACTTAAGAAGGTTCTGCAGGTCGGCATTCCATATGGTATTGAAAACGGTTTGTTCCAGTTGGGTCGTGTCCTTGTTTTAAGTTTGGTTTCAACTTTCGGTACAATGGCGATAGCTGCAAACTCAGTGGGGTATGCAATTGGCATATTTTCAGTCCTGCCGGGCTTTGCAATCAATCTCGGATTGACTGCTGTAATATCAAATTGTGTCGGTGCCAATGATTACGAGCAGGCAAGATACTATAACAAGAAATGTTTAATATTGGTATTCATATCACATGTTATTATAAACCTGATGATATTTGCAATACTGCCAATGGTGCTTGGCATATACAACCTATCCGCTGAGACCGCTCGCATGACAACTGAAATGGTCATATGGCACGGGATATTTGCAATTGTTGTATGGCCATTGTCATTCACGATACCTGCAACATTCAGGGGAGCGGGGGACTCCAAATCAGTTATGTACATCAGCCTGGCGGTGATGTTCACCTGCAGAATCGCCTTATCATATGTCATAGCCGATTGGATGGGAATTGGAGTGTTCGGAACATGGATTGCAATGTTTATAGACTGGTATGTGAGAGCCGGAATTTATATTTACAGATACTTTTCAAATAAATGGACAGAATACAGGGTGGTTTAAATTAGATATGATATAACATACAAGAATACGCATCATTTCAGCAGAAAACAGCTTGAGGAACTGTTCCTATCCGTCGAATGGGCATCCGGCGAATATCCGGAAAGGCTGGTTATTGCCATGAGGAACTTCAGCACAGTCTTTTCAGCATGGCATGAGGATGAGCTTGTAGGATTGGTTTGCGCAATGGATGATGGGATAATGAACGCATATATCCATTATGTGCTGGTAAAGCCAAAGTACCAGCTTAAGGGTGTTGGCAAGGAATTGTTGGAAAGGGTTAAGAGCCATTATAAGGATTATCTTAAGATAGTCGTCATTACAGAAGAAAGCATTTCCAGATTCTATGAGTACAGCGGTTTTGAAAAGCAAGAGGGAAAATGCGTATTGTTCATAAGCGAATTGGAGGATTAGGTGATATTTTATGGTATTGTTTAGGGGAGATATAAAGTGCAAGAGTTTGCAGAGGCGCACTTCGATCAGTGTGATTTTGCCTGCGGATAACATTCATTTCCTGCAGGATACGGAGGAGATTGTTCCGCAACCGTACAGGACATTGTATCTGCTTCACGGCCTGTACGGAAGCGATGACATTTTCTTGGCAAACACTTCCATTCAGAAATTTGCGGAGGACCATGGGATAGCCATTGTCATACCATGCGGTGAAAACAGCTTCTATGTTGATAACGAAAAGGCACATGCTTATTACGGTGAATATGTGGGTCAGGAACTCTTGGACATTACAAGAAACATTTTCCCATTGTCTGACAAAAGGGAGGACACTTACATTGCCGGTTTTTCCATGGGCGGATACGGTGCAATCCGTAATGGGTTGAAGTATCATGAAAACTTCTCCAAGATAGGCATGATTTCACCTGCACTGATTACTGATGATATTGTCGATTTTGATGATGACAGCAATGTCCTGCGATCAAGGGATTTCTATGAGTCAATCTTTGGCGATTTGGATAAATTGGAGGGTTCGGACATGGATCCGAAATACCTGATTGAGAACTGCCCGGACATCCCAGATATCTACATGGCCTGTGGCATTGATGATTTCTTGTTCAGGAAAAGCGCTGATTTTTACATGTACTTGAGGGAAACTGGCGTTGATGCAACTTTCGTCGGCGATGAAGGGGAGCATACATGGGAGTTCTGCGACAAGTACATTAAGGAGTTCATCAAGACCTTGGTGAGTGATTGAATGAGATTATGTCCAAATTGCGGAGCCACATTGTCCGAAGTCATCGGAGGATACCTGTGCCATGAATGCGGCGGAGGAATGTTCAGCGAGGATGAGGTCATAACTCCAATATGCCCAGTCTGCGACAGTGAGCTTGGCGGCTTCACTGATGATGATTTCTACTGTTATGAATGCGGGAGAACCGTCAGAAGGGATGATGCAGTAAACGGTAAAAACATGGGGGATGGCGATGATTATGGCTTTGAAGAACCTGACTATGATTCAATGGTGAATAATGGTGAGGGAATCTGTCTGAACTGCACCTACTGGAGCACAAGCCCATATGGAGCATCCTATGGCATGGTTTGCAGGCGAGGATATCCGACAGAGGGTCCGGATGATTCCTGCAGCGATTTTGTCCAGTCACACAGCTTTGCAAATTACGGTGACAGTGGGCAGTACCAGTTTGACGAGACCTCAAGGGACATTTCGAATAAACTATATCACTGGAAAAACAATCGATGAAGGCCATCATTTATAAAGTGAGTTACATTTTTATATATTAGTAAAATCTAAAATTATATTATTATTAAATAAGGAGAGGATTAATCTGACAAAGTATATTATTATAACTGGTGGGGTAGTAAGTTCCATAGGTAAAGGAATAACATCAGCATCTATGGGTAGAATTTTAAGGTCTTATGGCTTAAAGGTTTCAGCTATTAAAATAGACCCTTATCTGAACTGGGATTCAGGAACACTCAATCCATATCAACACGGTGAAGTTTTCGTTACACATGACGGTATGGAAACAGACTTGGACCTCGGTCACTACGAAAGATTCCTGGATGTTGAACTTGATGGAATGGCTAACATCACTACCGGTAAGGTTTACGAATCCGTAATCGCCAAGGAAAGGGAAGGAGGATACCTTGGAGAATGTGTACAGGTCATCCCTCACATCACTAATCGTATCAAAGAGATGATTAGGGCAAACTCTGAAAGCGCAGATTACGATGTGGTTCTAGTTGAGCTCGGTGGTACTGTCGGAGATATTGAAAGCCAACCTTTCCTTGAAGCATTAAGACAACTCAGAAACGAAGAAGGCAGAGAAAATGTTATGTTCGTCCATGTTACATTTATCCCCTACCTAAATGCAGCTGGAGAATTCAAAACAAAGCCAACCCAACACTCCACCAAGGAATTAAGAAGTGTCGGTATAAATCCTGATGTCATTGTATGCAGGTCACAGGTTCACATTGATGATGGGCTTCTAGCCAAAGTGGCTCATTTCTGTGACGTTGACGTTAATGCAGTGGTCAACACTCCTGATGCGGGCACAATCTACGAGGTGCCTCTTGTTTTGGAGGACCGCAATATCGGTGAATTGATAGTCAAGAGGATAGGATTGGATGTTGAAGCGGACACCTCCAAGCTTGACGAATGGAGAAAAATCGTTGAATCATTAAGGATAACTGATCCTGAAGTCACAATCGGTATTGTCGGCAAATACGTTGAGCTTGAAGATTCATACATCAGTATCCGTGAATCCCTGCTTCATGCGGCAGCAAGCATTGGTGTTAAGGCTAAAATCAAGTACTTGAGTTCCGATGTAGATGAATTGGACAAGGATGCATTGGCCGAGTTTGACGGTATTCTAATTCCTGGAGGATTCGGTGAAAGGGGATTCGAGGGCAAGCTTGATGCTATCGATTATGCCATTGAAAATAATGTGCCGTTGTTCGGAATCTGTCTGGGCATGCAGTCAATAGTGACTCAGTTTGCAAGGCGCAACGGCTATCCTGACGCCAACAGTTCCGAGTTCGGTGATGATATTGAATATCCTGTCATTGACATGATGGAGGAGCAGAAGAAAATCAAGAACATGGGCGGAACTATGCGTTTGGGTTCTTATGACTGTAAAATCATTGAGGGAACCAAGACTCATGAGGCTTATGGCGAAACTGATATTGAGGAACGCCACAGGCACAGGTATGAGTTCAATAATGATTACAGGCAGGAATTGCAGGATAAGGGCTTGATCATTTCAGGTACCAGTCCGGATGACTTTTTAGTGGAAATTGTTGAATTGCCTGATCATCCTTGGGCTATCGGTTGCCAATTCCATCCTGAATTTAAGTCAAGGCCTAATAGGCCACATCCATTATTCAAATCATTTTTAGAAGCTATTTATGAGTATTCTAAAAACTAATTTTTCTTTTTTTTTACAAGTTGAAAGCAATTTTGATGGCTTGCTTTCTGCTTAATTTATATTATTTGACGTGAAATAGTATTATTCATGAATTTCAGTACTATATTTTTAATTCAAATAATAATCACAATATTGTTTTCGATTTGCGCTGCAATTTTTGATGTTAGGAGAAATTATGTTCCCGACTTGTTATGCTATGTCATGGTCGTTTTTGGGTTGGGCTCCAACCTGATTTTGTCAGTGATTTCAAATAACATTAAATTCATTCTGGCCTCATTTATTTCAATGGTGATTACTTATACTATCACTTATCTTTTATGGAAATTGGAAATGTGGGGAGGGGGTGATGTAAGGCTGTTTACCGGCATTGCCACAGTAATACCATCGGGGCTAAATATTGATTTCCTGAACATTTTCCCTGTGCTGTCAATATACCCATTCTCTTTCAGCGTGGTTGTCAACAGCATACTGGTGTCATTCCCATTCCTCGTCATATTCGTCACATATGTCATGATTAAAAAGGATATGTTCAAAAGCAACACCGATATCCTATTCAACATTTTCAACGTCAACAGCCTGAAAATCATCATGGACAATGCGCTCAACAAAACCGTGCCCATAAATGATTTGAAGGAAGGCGACATCATGAACAATTATTATTTCAGCAATGGCGAGATTAAGGAGCTGATTGATTCCCTGGATGGGAACCTGGAAGTTCATGAAAACAAGGATGATGATGAGTTCAAATATTATTTCAAGTCATTCAGTGCAGGGGGATTGACGAGCAAGGACGTGATTCAGCTGAAGATAATGCAGGCCCAGGGAATTCTTAAAAAGGACGCATCAGTCAAAATATCATACCCCTACACTCCAGCAATCGTTGCGGGACTGATGATAGCGGTGTTTTACGGTGATATAATGATGCTTGTAACAAAAAACCTTGCATTGGTGATATGATGATGGACAGTCGTGGACAGGTATCGCTGGAGTACCTGCTGATATTGGCAATATCATTGATACTGCTTCTGGTGTTCACATTGCCGTTGACAGAGCTCACCATACAAAACACCATGGATGTTTCAGATGCGATGAATATGAAGTCTGATTTGTCAAAGCTCTCACATGCAATCAAGACAGTCTACGGTCAGGGTCAGGGATCAAGGCAATCAGTAAACATTGTCACAAAGCAATCCGTTAAACTCAATATTGATAATGACCATGCCTCCTGCAATCTGAAACTTAAGGGCGGTTCTTCTAAAACGGTTAAGGAAAATTACGATTCAAATCTTAAAAAAACATCAATACCATTAGGCAAGGGGAGCAATACCATAATCGTTGAATGGCCGGTGGGAAGCTACAACATGAGGATATACAAAAAATGAGTAAAAAGTTATTTAAGTATTATTATCAAATATTTAAATATAATAATAGTTAAATGGCGTGAAATTTATGGATATTATTACAACAATTATATACATTGTTTTATTCATTATAATGATGGTGTTCGTCTTTTCAATTGGAATGTTGAGAAGGTACATGCCCAGGCGTGAAGTGTTTTTAGTGCTTGGCGTAGCATTCCTGATTGGAGCCATTGGAGGAGCATTCTTCCTTGATCCGATTTATGATGAATTGCCCGAGGTTGTAAGCATTGTTGAAAGGAACATGCCTGATAATGAGGAGACATTGTATTTGGACTTGTCATCTTCCATTGACACCAATCAGTTGAGGAATTCCCTCTCTTCAATGGAGGGATTCAAATCGTTTGACGAGACTTCCATATCGATACCGATGTGGAGCTTCAATCAAAAGGAGCATGACTACTTTGATTCAATAGTTGGAAACATTGATTCCCATTATAAGGAGTATAATGTGACTTCAAATACAATTGAAATTCAACTTGAAGAGAATTACACTTCATCACAGGCTTTAAAATCATTTTCCGACTGGTATAAACTAGTTTATGGTGAAACAATATCATATGCACAAATCAAGGCTGTTCTAGTGGTTGATTCATCACAATTGGATAAGTTTGAACAGGCATTGCTTGACAAGGGAATTGTGGCATCCAGCATTGACGGTCCTATTCAGGACAGCCTGAACAATACCAATGCATCAATGCTGTCCAACATCGAGTTCACATTGGTTTGTGGAGTCGTGGGCGTTATTGTGGCTGTGGCTGGAATTTACATGGATTCAATCGTGCCTGCATACAGAAGATTTAAAAAATTCCTTAGAACCAAACGCAAACGATAACATGAATGTTGCTGTTTTATTTTCAGGCGGTAAGGACAGTACAATGGCTTTACATGCCGCATTGGAGGAGAAAGAAGATGTCAAATATCTTCTTTCAATGAAATCTAGGAATGACGAGTCGTACATGTTTCATGTTCCAAACATCCACATCACCGATTTGCTCTCAGAGGCGCTTGACATACCGTTGATGTCAGTGGAAACTGATGGCGTTAAGGAGGAGGAACTTGAAGATTTGAGGGCCGCATTCATCGACCTTAAAAATGAAGGCGTTGAGGCCATATACACCGGTGCGCTTTATTCTGTTTATCAAAAATCACGAATTGAAAAATTGGGCCGGGATGTGGGGCTTAAAATCATCTCCCCTTACTGGCATGTTGATGAGCTTGAATACATACGAAGGATAATTTCACTGGGTTTTAAAATCATGATCTGCGGCGTGGCGGCATGGGGTTTGGATGAATCCTGGCTGGGCCGTGTCATTGATGATGAATGCATTGACGAGCTTGTAAAGATCAATGAGAAATACTATGTTGACATTGCCTTTGAAGGCGGTGAAGCGGAAACATTGGCCATTGACGGTCCGATATTCAAAAAAAGACTTAAGGTTTTAAAATATAAAAAGGAATGGCATCTTGACAGTGGCGTTTACATTATCGAAGATGCTGTTTTGGAAGAAAAATAGTTTAAAGGTTCACTTCCTTTAAAAATTCATTTATTTTTTCAGTATAGCTTTCAAGGTCGCTTTCATTGATGATAATCTTATCTGAAAGTGCAATGACGGTGCCGATACCGAAATCCAATTCCATCTGATCCCTTTTGAGGAATTCATTGTAGTCTTTGGAATCGTCTTCCCTCATTCTTTTTTGAAGCCTTTCAAATCTCAGTGTAGGATTTGCAAAGATGGAGAGGATTATGAAGTTTTCGAAGTTTTCCTTGAACATGTTTACTTCCTGCGGGCTTCTGATTCCCTCAACGATTATGGTGTTTTCATTGCCCTCATCTTGAAGCTTCTTGATTTTTTTAATTGTCAATTCTGAAACGATATATTCTCCATGTTCTGCTCTCAGGTTTCGAGCGGTATCCTTGGTGCTTTCCCCTCTTTTTTTAGCTTCTTCTCTTATGATGTCACCCATGCTGACGATTATTGCTCCCTTTTCAGTTGCAAGGTCTGAAACTAGACTTTTCCCTGAACCTGGTAGACCGGATATTCCCATTACTTGCATTATATTCACTCTTTTAATTTTATTTGTTCTAATGATTCTTTTAAGTTTTCTTCATTGTCAAATTCGTTAACTAATTCTATCAGCACTTTCTTGTCTTGGGTTTTCAAATCCTCAGCGATTTTTGTCATGAATGGTATTGCGCGAACGATATTGTCCATTATTGACACGTCAGACATTTTTGATGTTCTTGAAAGCGGATTCAAATCAATTGTCAATATGTTCTTGCCGCTCTTTTTCAATATTTCAGCCCTGTCGCCATCTTCCAATGGAATCAGGATGGTGTCTGCTGAGTAGATTCCAGTTTTGCTTGCGGTTGCACGATTGTTTTTAATGTCATTCAAATACTCAATGTCATCGTCCAGTGTGCCTAGAATGTCCTTGTAACCTTGATTCTTGTATAATTGTGTGATGATCTTCACCCTTTCGTCCGTACGGTAGAATAGGTTTATTTCAATTTTAGCCCCCACGCTTTCGGCCAGCTCGATTATTTCATTTATTGCCAGTGCGGTTGCATTTCCATTTACTGATATTACTGGATTGTTTGATAGCAGTAATGCTGCAACAGCCACATACATCGCTCTTTTTGCAGGATATGTTGTTTTTTCACCTATCAGGTAATCGAATGCTTCTCCTCTTCCATGGGCTATCATTGCGGAGTCGGCCAGGTATCCTTCCTTTGATGCTTTAACCATCTTGTCTCTTAAAAGTAAAGATTCATAACGTGGGTGTGATTTTGGTATCATTTTATTTTTATCTCCTTATTTTAAATCTATAGTCATTTGCGCTAGGTATCCTAAAAATGTGGTTATCAGTAATGTTATTATTGTCATTGAAATGATGTGAACTTGGAAATTGTCGAAGAGTATGTTCGGTGTGTTTGGCATGACGAAGAATATCACGTCTAGGATTAAGTCTACTATGACTACTATCAGTCCAAACAGTATTCCTTCAATGACTTCGTTTGTCTCAATGGTCCTGATGTATAATATTCCGAAAAATCCTGTTACAATAATGGTTATAATAGGTATTACGATGTTTATGTGGGGAATATTGTCTGTGAATAATGGATTGAATATCGATGATAGGCCATAGGTCAGTATCCATATCACTATCGAGAATATTATTGCTAGCTTCAGTTTCATTTTTCAAACCTTTAAAATATAAATAATTATATTTATGTTTAAAAATATTAAATACTTTTCTAACTTTGCCAAATGTGATGTTGAAATCAAAAATAGTTTTGGGATGGTTAGGTAGAAAATAATTGCTATCGTCTACCTAACAACTTGTTTTACAAGCTTTAGAGAAATGAATTTTAAAATTTGGCTGTTTAATCTATCTCTCATGGCTACATTGTAGCCAATTATATTATATGCATTTAACAATATATAAATCTTATTGTAATTTATAAAAATTCAACTGAACTTTATTAAAAAATGTTTATATCATGAAATCCATAAAGTAAAACTGAATGACACATGATGATAATTTTGAAAATTATTTGGAAAAAATGCTGGCAAACTCAATAAGTTCGATGAATCCCTCCGATGAGGCCAAAAGCAAGGCCAGGAAATTGTCACCGTCATATTTTTCCGATTTGAAAGAGCAACTTTTAATCAAATATGATGGAAAACACCTGAAGGATGTCATGGACTGTAAAGTCGAAAGCAACTCATTTGGAGAATGCCTGAAAATAACCACTCGGGAAAAGGTCAACTTCAACATTGAGGATAACGATTTCAAAAGCCAAATAAATCATAATTTAAAATTATTGCCTAAAATAGGTCTTAAAACCGAGGAAAAACTAAAGAATAATGGTTATTCCACAATTAAATCATTGAAAAATCATGACAAGTACTCTGATATTGCCTCAAAGTTTCTTGCAAGCATCGAAGACATGTCATATCTAGACATAATCAACCTCCTCGACGACAACAGGTATTCTAGAAAATGCAGGGACAATATCCTTAAAAGCATAAGCCTAAAGGACAGGGAGGACTTCAAGTTCATGGACATAGAGACAAAAGGACTGTCCAACGTTCCGATAATACTCATAGGGGTGGCCGAGATAAAGGGGGATGAGATAATATCCTCACAGTACTTCCTTAGAAATTACACTGAGGAGGCAAGCATCATAGAGGCATACCTCTCACACCTCGACGATGATTCTGTGCACGTCACATTCAACGGCAAGACATTCGATGTTCCGTTCATAAAAAACAGGTGCGCATATAACAGGATGCAGGCAAACCTCGACATTCCTCACTTGGACTTGATGTATTTTGCAAAAAACCTATGGGGCGACAGGCTCCCAAATTGCCAACTGCAGACAATCGAGCAGGAACTATTTGACATAAAACGTGAAGGAGACGTTCCAGGCCAGTACATACCGGGATACTATGACACCTATCTTGAAAAGGAAAACATCGGACCGGTCGTGCCCATAATCGAGCACAATTGTCAGGACATAATATCACTAGCAAGCTTTTTAGACAGAATGTATAAGGAAGTAAATTAACATGGGATTATTTGACAGATTTAAGAAAAGCGATAAGAAGGAAAAGCCGAAAGAGGGGAAGATCATCCCTGATGATTTGGACATCGACGAGGACCAGCTGTTGCTCAAGGAAATTGCAACCAACAGCAAGGACAGGTATGAAAGGGCGACCGCCGCAGACCAGATAACTGACCAGTATGTGGCACTGGATATGTCAAAAAACATCAAGGACCGTGCGATAAGGCTGATAGCCATCAATAAGGTTAAGGATGAAAGGCTATTGAGGGATGCGGCTGAAAACTCACAGTTCTTTGACGTCAGAAGCTTTGCATGGGAAAGGCTTGGGGAAAACAACAAGTCCATTGCAGAGATAGTGATTAACACCAGCAAGAACCCTCATGTCGATGAGATATTCGACAAGGTGGCTGATGAGGAAACCTTGAAATGGATAGCAATCGAGGCAAAGGACAAGAAATACAGGAACCTCTCCATAGCCAAGATTGAAGATTCGAAAGTGCTGTATGACCTTGTGTTCAAGGCTAAGGACAAGTCAATCAGGAAAGCCGCAGTCCTTAAGGATTCATTCATCAACGAGGATATGCTTAAAAAGGTTGTCATTGAAGACAAGGACGAATCAGTCAAGATGGCTGCCATCGCCAAGATCAAGAATGAGGATAATCTCGCAAACATTGCCCTTAACGAGGACAATGCAAAAATCCGCTCTGCAATATTCGACAGGATTGAAAATCCTGAAATCATAGAAAACATCGCATTGAACTCTAAAAAGGCGGATGCTAGATTGGATATAGTCAAGAAAATAGATGATGAGGAATTGCTTTCAAAAATAGCCTTGAATGATGATGATAAAATCGTCAGAAGCGAGGCCGTCAAGAAAATCACTGACGAGAAGATACTGACACAGATAATATCCCGTGAAGATGACCGTTTTGTCCGCCAGATTGCTGTTAAAAACATCACCAACCCTCAGGAACTCATAAGGATAGCACTTGAGGATGATGACCAGTTCGTAAGAAACCATGCAATAACAAATCCTGCACTGGTCAGTGAAGATGATTTCGTATATGTTGCCATCAATTCAACCTATGAGGATGTTGCAGAGGAAGCATTAGGCCATGTGACCAAAGAGGAGAACTTCATTGAAATATTGAAGAATGCCAAACTCTCATCAATCAGCAAAAAAACACTGGATAACATAACTGATTTGGAAACATTGATACGCATAGTCCTGGCCAATGAGGATGAGGAATTCTCACTTCAGGCTTTGAACAAGATCAAGGTTGAAAAATGCCTAGTTAAAATCTACGAGCAGGGAATCTCTGAAAACATTTCAGTAAGGGCTGTTTCACTAATAAGGGACCAGAAAACACTCACTAAAATCGCCCGTGAGGAAGACGCATGGAGAGTCCGTGAAGTGGCTGTTAAAAAAATAGTCAGTAAAAGTGTTTTAAAGGAAATATCAATCAATGATGAGAATGAATATGTAAGGGAAGTGGCAAGGAAAAGAATGAGTCTATAGGTAGAACTCAGGTTCTTTTCTTTCACTGTTTGCCTTTTCGAAATCTACTTTTTTAGCCTCAAATGCGTCTCCAGTGAAGCTGCGTGCATCCTCCGGACAGATTGAAATGCATGCTGTGCAGCGTGAGCAGATATCCAGATTGGTTGCAACAGGGTCATCATCCGGAATGGCGTTTTCAGGACAGACGTTAACGCAATCATAACAGAATGCGCAGACGGACTCATCACAGCTTATTGTAAACGGCAATTGCTTGTAATCAGTGTATGGTCTGTTTCCCGGAATATCTGCTTTCAATGATTCGTTTGATTCTATTTTATCAATGCATTTCACTGTAAAATCATTAATTTTAGAGATGTCCTCATCATCAGGCCTTCCGACAGCAACGCCATCGAAGATTGAATGGTGGCTGACGGTTGAGGCTGCAGCAACAACGTTAAAATCATTATCAGATAAAACGTCAACCAGTTCAAGCAGGGCATCACTCACATGAGCGTTATCGTAATTGACAACCGCAATGGCTTTAGCATCATTTCCCTTGATTTTTGACAGTCTTTCACAAGCGGTTTTAGGAAGTCTTCCGGCAAAAACAGGCATCACCACCACTGCAATGTCATCATTTGATAATTCTTTTTCTGATTGGAAGTGAAGCAAATCACAGTTTTCCTTTTCTTGGCTGAAATTGCCGCTCATTATTTCTGCAACTTTTTTAGTGGTCCCTGAGGGACTGAAAAATATATTGATTATAGTCATACTCTCACCTAAATAATTATATGTAATGGAAACTATTTAATAATATAAAACATTAAAAATTATTTGGTGATACGATGGAATTAATGAGAGAGCTATCTTTAGCACCGGGTGTGTCCGGGTCTGAAGAGGAAATAGCTAAAATTATTACACGTGAATTAAAAGATGTGGCTGATAAAATCGAAACTGACAGTATGGGAAACTTGATTGCAACCAAAAAAGGTCAAAAGAAGGCTCCTACTGTAATGTTGGCAGCTCACATGGACGAAATTGGTCTAATGGTAAGATACATTGACGATAATGGTTTTATTAACTTTTCAACAATCGGCGGAATCAACGACCAGATGCTAATGAACCAGACCGTGACAATCCACTCCTCAGTAGGAGAACCGGTTGTAGGGGTAATCGGTTCAAAACCACCTCACGTAACAACTCCTGAAGAAAGAAACAAGGTTGTTAAGGCAAAAGACATGTTCATTGACATCGGTGCAAAGGACAAGGAAGAAGCCGAAAAGATGGTCAGAGTAGGGGACAAAATGACCTTCAACGCACTCTTCGAGGAATATCCAAACAACAGGATTATGGGTAAGGCACTGGACAATCGTGTAGGATGCTATGTGATGATGGAAGTCATGAAAAGAGTCGAAACCCGCGCCACCGTGTACGGTGTCGGTACCGTGCAGGAAGAAGTTGGCCTGAAAGGGGCTAAGACTTCAGCATTCAAACTGAACCCTGACCTTGCGATTGCCCTTGACGTGACATTATCAGGTGACCATCCTGGAATCAAGCCTGATGAGGCACCAGTGGTAATGGGTAAAGGTCCGGCCATCATCTTGGCTGATGCAAGCGGAAGAGGCATATTGACCCAACAGTCCGTTAAGGACATGCTCATAAATGCAGGGGATGAAAACGAGATTCCTTACCAGCTAGAGGTAAGTGACGGCGGAACCACTGACGGTACTGCAATCCACTTGACCCGTGAAGGAATTCCGACAGGGGTATTGTCAGTACCTACACGTTACATACACACTCCTGTCAGCGTATGCAGCATGGATGATATTGAAAACACCATCCAATTAATTACTGAAGCTATAAATGCATTATAGCTTTCTTTTCTTCTTTTTTTATAATTAAAGATTTTCTTTGACAATTGAATCATTATAAAGTTCTTATTTTTTGCGATTTTTATAATAAAACGATTAATATATATTTCTATCCATTTAGAGGTGATTCCATGTCAAGAACTGTGATTCAGTTGAAATGTGAAAATCCAAGTGAAAGTGAAAAGGTAATTAAAAAAATTTTAAGTTCATATAATTATGAATTAAAGCGCAATGATGATGAAGAGTATTATAAATGCGGTGCGGGTTTTTTGACTGCTCCTAAATTCATTAAATATACTTTCAACGGCAATGACTTAACATTGGAAGGATGGGTTCGTGCTTTTGCTTTTGGCGGCGAGTCCGAGCTGAAGGGTTTTGTTGCAGGAGTTCCTAAACGGTCATGCAGGAAAGCCTTAAATGATATTCAGAATAATTTGGATGCCTCCAGTGTCAATGATGGCATTGTGATTACTGCAGAGGAGAAAAGCCATACATTGGCAACGGTTTTAGGATTCTTATTTGCCATTTTAATTCCTATAATTGGCATTGTTTTTGGAATATATCTGATGACTCGCAATGACAGTGAAAACGCTAAAAAGTATGGGATAATCATTTTAATTTTGTCAGTGGTGATTTGGGGCGTGTCCCGCATGCTTTTGATGGGATGAAAATGTGGGGATTATGTTCAATCCCTTCATTTGAATCTGGTGTCTGATTTTTGTGATTTTGCCTTTTGGTGATTTGTCTCAAACCATCCGATTCTCAGTTCGTCGATGGTGTCCTCGTATAGTTGTGGAACGTATGGTTTGATGTCGAGCAGTGGTGTTCCGTCCAGAATGTCAACGTTTTCAACGTGTATGGTGTTTCCTTCAACTTTATCCACTTTAACGACACTCATGCCTATGCGGTTCGGCCTTTTTGGGGATCTTGTTGCAAAGACTCCGTGGGTGTTGTTGTCCATGAAGGGCTTTACCTCCAGCATGTAGCCCTCCACTTTATGGAGTAGGTAGATTAGGTGAATGTGTGAGAATCCGTCAAGGTCCTTCAGTCCGTCAACGTACTTGTCCTTTATTTCTATTGTTCCTTTTATTCCCTTTGCGCCTGTCGGCTGGATGGGCATGCCTTCGACTTTTTTGAATTCTGTGTGTATTGTTCCTACTGATTCGAGTTCCACTTTCATGCTTATAGTTTTTGGGTTTTTCTTTAATATAATTTTCTAGATGTGAATTGGTATAATTTCGTTTTTCGCATATTTGGCCATTTTTATTTTTAGTGTTTTTTCATCTTTATTTTTTAAATAGGGTATGTTTACTATTCTTTTTTCATGTTTTGTTGATTGTTTTAGGTTTTAATTTGATTTTGGGCTAGTCATATTTTAATGTTTTGTAATGTTTTTCCGATATGAAGCATTTTAGGTAATCGATTTTAAAATGGGTATTTAACTGTAAAAACGAAAGATTTATATGCAATTCGATACTATGTTATATTGTAAAAAATAAAGGATGTGAAAATCATGCAACTTAGTGCAAGAAATCAATTAAAAGGAAAAATTACCGGTGTGGAAAAAGGTGCCGTAATGGCTAACATTAAAATCGAAGTTTCAGAACCTAACACCATCACAGCAGTCATCACCAAGGAATCTGCTGAAAAATTAGGTTTAGCTGAAGGCGATGATGTATGCGCTATCATCAAATCCACTGAAGTAATAATCGGTAAATAAATTCTAAAAAAAGATATATTTGGGGTTTTTTTAGGATTTGGGATTATATTCCCAAAAATCCTAACAATATTAATATTGCAAAAAGAATAATTGCTGCTTTTAACAAGGTTTTAATGTTTTTAACGACTGCATAGACGATGATGAAAAGAATTATTAACCTGATGATCATCATCAATGTGCTCATTCAACTTATCCTCCTGCTAGGATGGTTTTTGTTCCTTGCTTTGAGATTTCCTCTTTTTTAAACTCGACATCATATTTGACGGTTTCGATTACTTCCTTCAATGCGTCAAGGGTTTCTCCCCTGTGTGCGCCGAGAACTGCTACGAGGAACAGCATGTCGCCTGTGTAGAATTCTCCAATGTAGTGGACGACTGAGATTTCATGAACATTATATTTTATCTTGGCGTTTTCAACGATCTTTTCGATTTCAGCTTTTGTCTTTTCCCTGTCTGGGGTTGTCAATATCAGTTTTTCCAAATCCATGTTTTCTTCTTTTCCGCGCACTATTCCCTCGAATGTGAATATTGCTCCGGAATAGTCTATTTTTGTGCTTTTTTTAAGTTCAGCTATCAGGTCTGCTGTTGTAACTTTATCTTCCTTTGCTTCGATGACTCTTACGACCATTTTTTCATCTCCATTATTATTATAATCAACTTAATATATAACCATTGTTATATGTCACTTATTTCTTTCACTGACAAGTTCCTCAAGCGCTCCACACCATTGATCTCCCTCAACAGGTCAACAGTGGCTTGAGGGACAAGCTCCTTCCAATCCTCATCATTCAGAATCCTGCGGCGAACCTCGCTGCCTGACAAGTGCAGGCGGTCATAGAGAGGGGGCTGTCTGACCTCAAAGCCCTCTTCACTAAACAGCTGCTTGACCAGGGGATTTCCTGAATAGACAATGCTGAAAGGTGGAGTGAGCATCTTCACATGTGAAACCCAAACCGCATTGAAGTTAATGTCCTGCATAGGGATAATATAATACCTTGAGGAGTCCACACCCATATCGGAGAGTGCCTGGCTCATCATCACTACACGCTCGCCCGCAGTGAAGGGGTCTTTAAGCTCATGGCTAATTTGAGCGCTTCCGATGCCTATGATAATCTCATCAACTTCCTCAAGAATCCTTGAGATGACCTGCACATGTCCATTATGCACGGGCTGCATGCGGCCGATTAAAATACCTCTAACCTTCTCCATACAATCACTACCTATCATAATCCGTCCAGGCTCCTAACCAGATTCTCAGCGGTCTGATGCTTCTGGGTCAGTGCATCGGTAATTGAAGTTTCCATAAGCACAGTGTCAATGCCCTTCTCGGCAATAGGAATGGTCACCTTCTCGGGACTGGTGCCGTCAGCGAAATCATACTCAACCAGATTGACATCATTTGACAGCTTGTCAATGTATGAATCCAGCTCTGCACTCTTGTTGGATAGGCTGAATATGAAATTGGAATACTCATAATCAGGATTTATCTCATGAACATCAATAACCAGAATCGGATTGTCCTTTACGATATTCGGAACAATAAACTTATTCGCCAACTCTTCACCTGCAGGGCGGGTGTCCTCGCGGGAGGTCAGATTGTCAATAGTCTTTACATAATAGATAACATACCTTTTGGTGAGGTTCTGTGTACCGTTCTCATTGGTAATGTTATAAATGGTTTTATTGACTTCCTCATGAATCTCATGCTCCCTAGGGTGAACGCCAAGAATAATTCCCACGGTTTCGTTGCTTGACATGTTACCGGCTTCAATCTTATAGACAGTACCATTAACATTACTACCGACAGTTGTAACATTGTAAATGTTATCCGGTCCACGAGTGACCTCAGAGACCATGATGGTTAAATTGAATATTACTATAACTATCAGAATAATAAGTAATATTTGATATTGCATTTTCTTATTCATAAAAAGACCTTTAATAACATTTTATAATTTATATATCTAACTAAACTTATATTAAAGACTTTTTACTAAATATTATATAACTAAATTATATGGAGTACTTTTAATGGAAACCAAGAATATATTGATCATTGCAGTGGTTGTAGTGATAATCGCCATACTGGGCGTTGTCTTTGCCACTGGAATGCTAAACGGTAATAATGATAATGGAAATGGTGAAACCACTCCATTCAAAACAGAATTCATGGAAGGAACCTTCTCAGGAAAGGTGAAGCTTGTCGACGATAAGGAAAAATTCATGCACTCCTACAAGGATAAGAAGAACAAGATAACCTACAACATATCAACAGTCGATGATTCAGAGGCAATGATGGACATCTACTACCTCCAGGGAGTGATGAATCCTGAAAAAAGAACATTTAACGGCAACGAATGGAACATCTACTTCACACAAGCTGTAGAGGGCAACGATTCCAATTCAGATGACGATCCGATGAACATCATAATCTGCCAGTCACAGCAGAAAAAACAGGGATACCTAATCTACATGATAATTGATGCGGACTCCAAGGTCAATGCGACCCTGAACACTTACGGTGAATCATACACTGACTTTGTGGAGCCATTGCTCAACAGCATAACCCTAAAGGAAAGCAAGAACGTTCCTAAAATATACGAGGAATTCGGATTGACCAAGGACCAGTTCAACGAACAGATGGACTTGATTCAAGAGGTCAAGGCAGGAAACCAAAGTGCAATACAGCAGGTAGCGGGATAGAACCATGAGGATTACAGTCTTTCATGCAAACGAGTGCGACAAGAAGAAATGCACAGCCATAAAACTGGCCAAGATGGGCAAATGCAGACTTGTTGAAAACATAAACAAGATTCCGTCAGGAGCCATTGTGCTAAACCCGTATGCTGAAAAGGCAGTATCCTATGAGGACTACCGTTACGTTCAAAGAAGAGGAATAGTTGGACTTGACTGCTCATGGAACGAGGTGTCAAGTTCCAAAAAATTCTTCTCACTATCAAAATACCATCGATCACTACCATTCCTAATAGCAACAAACCCCGTAAACTACGGAAAGCCATGCATCTTATCAACAGTCGAGGCGATAAGCGCAACACTCTACATTACACGTTTTAAAGAGGAAGCTATCGATTTGATGAATGGCTACAAATGGGGACACACTTTCATCGAACTCAACCATGACCTTCTGGAAGCCTACAGCCAAGCCGACACCAGCGCCGAGGTAGTGCAGGTTCAAAACGAATTTCTCAAAGCCAATGAATAATTCTTGATGAAAGATTTTCCTTTAACTGAATTATATTCCAATTATGACAGAATATAATATATAAAGGTGGAATTTTTCATGAACAAGAAAATAATATTATTGCTGCTACTATTTCTAGTAGGCGTCTGTGCAATATCACACGTAAGCGCAGAGGAAATGTCCTCCGACAGTGAATTGATTGCATCACAAGACACAGAACCCGTAAGCATTGACGACAATGCAGATGAATTAAGCGACACTGCAAAAGACATAATCGCCAATGAGACAAGTGTTGAAGTGGCCAACACTTCAACCGATGAGCCGGCTCCTGTTGAAAAAACACAAGCAGCACTAAAGGCATCAAAACTAACAGTCGCACATAAGAAAAGCACCAAATGGTCAATCAAACTAACCGATTCCAAAGGTAAAGGAATTTCAGGCAAAAACATCCTATTGAAGATATACACAGGCAAGAAATACAAGACAGCCGCTGTCAAAACCGATGCAAATGGCGTTGCCAAGTACAATACCAAGAAATTATCCGCAGGAACCCATAAGATAATTGCAAGCTTCGTTGATGACAACTACACCTGCAAGGACATATCCTCATCCGTGAAGGTTGTAAAGCAGACAAAGATTAAAATAATAGCCAAGCCAAGCAACATGAAGGACGGGTCAGCCTTGACCATATTGGTCTTAAATAAGAAAACCAAAAAATTCATGAATGGAGTGAAACTCATCCTGAAAGTATACACCGGCAAAAAATACAAGACCATAAAGCTTAAAACCAAAAAATTCAGTGGTGTAAAAGGAGTTGCAGGATATGCTACCAACCAATTGAGCGTGGGTAAGCATAAGGTTAAAATCACACCTCAAAGCTTCAAATACAGTGGATCAAAAACCACTAAAATTGTTATTAAGAAATCCGCTAAAAAATACCCTGGATGGACAGTAAAATTATAATGGAATGTAGTCATTCCATTCTTCTTTTTTTTAATGAAAGCATTTGCTTTGCTTGACTTAAATCTTTTTTTAAACATAAATATATATCAATAATATTTAGGTTGGGGGTTTAAGTATTAGGAAGCATGCTTTTATATTAATTTTAATGATAATAAGTATTGGATTAGTCACGTCAGTCAGTGCAGCTGATTTGAATGAAAGTGATGTGGTTAATGAAGATGTTGATGAGATTTCACATAAAATTGCTGCTGATGATAAATTAGAAGTTTCTAACAATTCAGAAGTCTTAAAAACAGAGTTTAATCCAGTTGATTTTAATGAAATACAAAATTCAATAGACAGTGCAAATGACGGGGACACTATTGTTTTGAATGGTAATTATGTATTTACAGGTACCATTAATGTTAATAAATCATTAAATGTCATAGGAATCAATAATGCAGTAGTTGATGGAAATTCTAAGGTAAGATTATTCACTGTCACTAATGATGGAGTGGTATTTAAAAATATTACATTTAAAAATGGCTATTCCAGTGAAGGAAGTGCCATTGATGGGAAATGCAATGCAATAAACTGCACATTTATTAATAATACTGTTTATGGTGATGGAATATGGCATTATAATCCTTATTCTCCTTCTTTTCAACATAATGGATGGGGTGGTGCAGTTTGTGATGTGAATGTAACAAGCTCCAGTTTTATTAATAATACTGCATCTAATAAAGGAGGTGCAATGTATGGTGGTTCTGCTGTAAATTGTAGTTTTTCAAATAATCGAGTTAGAGGATTTGAAGAATATGATTATGCATTAAGGCTTAATGTATTTGTAGGTTATGGTGGTGCAGTATATGGTTCTAATATTTTAGATTGTATTTTTGTTGAAAATTCTGCGGTTCAGGGTGGTGCAGTAGTTGGTGGTAATGTTGTAAATTCTACTTTTATGAGCAATAATGCAAGTGATGGAGGTGCTATATTTATAGAAT